>CANFXY010000097.1 GCA_947451105.1 Bacteroidota bacterium
CAAGTTAAAGTCCTGCGCGAATCCTATAAAATAATTATGTGGAGCATTTTGTCTTGCGACTTCGACAAATCATTGAACTGCGCTGCTGCCCTCAATGGCTTGAAAAGGAAAACGAAAAACGGTTCTATTGTTGTTTTTCACGATTCACTCAAAGCCGAAAAAAATCTAAAACAAATGCTTCCTGAATATCTAGACTACTTAATCTCCAGCGGTTATACATGCAAAACTTTATAAGTTTCCTTTTTTATCTAAGCCTGATACTTTGCCTTCTATATATTGGCATTTTGTTTATCTACAGCTTCCTCCTTCAAAAAATCAAATCCAGACCAAGCTCTATTAAGGATAACTTCCCTAGTATTTCAGTATTGGTGGCTGCGCGAAATGAAGCCAATAATATCGTCGAATGCCTAACTGCACTTGACAATATGAGCTACCCAGAGGGGCAAATTGAAATCCTAATTGGAAACGACCAAAGCACAGATTACACGCAAATGCTGGTTGAAGGCTTTATCAAAAACAAACCTAAGTTCAAACTCCTCAATTTAACCGGCAAAGAATTTCCACAAACAAGGGGAAAGGCAAGGGTTCTCGCCTTCCTTGCCTCTCAAGCGAAAGGTGACTATTTCTTAATTACTGATGCTGACATCAGTGTGCCATTTAATTGGGCAGAGAATATGATTGGACTAATGCTCAACAATGATGCCGACATGTGTGGAGGAACGACCAATATCAAAGCCGAAAAAATGCTCGATAAATTCCAGCAAGTTGATTGGCTTTATTTCATGGGCATCATTCATTCTTTTGCTGCTATGGGCAAACCGCTTACGATAGTTGGTAACAACATGGGCTTGTCTAAAAAGGCTTATGAAGCCACTGGAGGATACGAACAAATCCCGTTTAGTATTACGGAAGATTATGCCCTGTTTGACGCTGTTAGTAAAAAAGGCTTCAAAGTTGTTCAGAATTTCGATCAAGGAACCATGGTTTACTCCAAGCCGCTTGATTCTATCAACGCCATTTTAAAACAAAGGAAGCGCTGGTTAACCGGTGGATGGGATTTACCTCTATACTACCACCTCGTGATATTTATTTTTGGCGCATGGTATTTTGCCCTTCCTGTACTTGTTTTTTTTGATTGGAAATTGGCTGTATTTTTACTTTTGAGTAAAGAGTTCTTGCAATTGTTTCAATTCTTAAAGATCAACAAACATCTTGGCATCAAAACAGAGCATCCTTTGGCAGTCTTTTTATATGATGTCTATTTATTTGTTTTGATTCCGATTACTGCCATATACTTTTTACTGCCTTCCAAAAACATTTGGAAAGGAAGAAGATACTAAAACCGTATCTAAACACGTTAAATTTTGGGCGTTAAAACTCGCCTACAATCCCTTAAATTCGCAGCATGCAATTGAGCCGATTCATTGCGCTTAGGCTGGCCCTAGGCAAATACAAATCATTTGCCTCTTTGATCATCAAATTGGCCTGGTTTGGCGTTGGCTTAAGTGTTGCAGTTATGCTGATTTCAATCGCGATTGTGGTTGGCTACAAAAAACAAATCAGTGAAAAGGTGCTAGGTTTTGGCGGTGATATTGAAGTGCATTCCACAGGCACAACCGGAAGTTTTGATTACATTCAATTCAAGGATTCAGCGCCTATTTTTCAAAAAATAAAAAACAATCCAAATGTCAGTTCGGTTAGTCCCGTTATGTCAAGACCAGGCATTCTCAAATCGAACGAAGAGCTTGAAGGAATCGTATTTAAGGGTATTGATGGACAATACAACCTTGAGTTTTTAAAACGCAATTTATTGCGTGGCCACCTACCTGGCTTTGGCGATAGTACCCGCAAGAGAGAAATAATGATTTCTAAAGCCTTGGGTAAAAAAATGAAGATCGACACAGGCGATTTGGTTAGGGTCTATTTCATTAATGAACCTGTTCGTGTTATTCCTTGCACCATAACTGGTATTTATGAAACAGGTTTAGAAGAAAATGATTTGTTATTTGTCGTTGGAAGCTTGCGTGAAATGCAAAGAATTTTCGCCAACAAAGAAAAAGAAATTACCCACTATGAAGTACAAACTAAAGATTTCAAACAATTGGCAGAAAACACCAAACAGCTAAACAAATCACTTCCCCAAGAACTCAATGCAGAAAGCTTGATTCAATTGAACCCTCAAATTTTTGATTGGTTGGGCTACCTTGATCAAAACATTGTAATCATACTTACACTTATGGTTGTGGTTGCAAGCATCAACATGATCACGGCTCTCCTGATTTTAATTATTGAACGAACCAACATGATTGGTATACTCAAAGCCTTGGGAACAAGAAATGGAGCGATTAAGCGCATATTCCTCAACCATGCACTTTACATTCTGGTATTGGGTTTAGGCTTTGGCAATGTTCTGGGATTAGGACTTGCTTGGTTGCAGGCAAAATACAAACTAATTACCTTGGCGCAGGAAACCTATTATTTGGCATTTGTGCCTATCGAAATCAATTTGTGGATGGTTTTGGCCGTTAACATAGGCACGGTTATCATTTGCATGATGGCTTTGTTTTTACCTGTGCGCTTGATCAGTAAAATAGAACCTGTAAAGGCAATAAAATTTAATTAATATTTTTGTCTTGCTGTTGGATAAAACGGTCTAGGTTTTCATTAATTTTGCAAGACTTTGAATTACGCATTTGTACTTAAATTTTCAGCCATTCGCAACCTTAGTGATGCGCGCTATGCAGCTGGCTTTTGGGCCGATTTTATTGGCTTTAATTTCAACCCAGAGCACCCGGCCTATATAGACCCTGCGAAAGCAAAAGAAATCTCAGGATGGATTAATGGACCTATGATAGTGGGAGAATTCGGACATCAACCTATTGAATGGATAAACGACTTTATAAAGGCCATTCCCTTGCATGCCATTCAAATTCCAAGCGACTATCCTTACCCTGAAATTTTCAATGTGCCAAACATCAAGTTTATTATAGAGGTAAACGACATTGCAAAAAAAGACCACATTGCAAAAGCAGATATGTTGATTTGTTCTGACCCTGCTGTTTACCATGCTTTAAAAATCAGCACCGACCATCCGGTTATTTATGAAAACATAGATGCGAACACAGATGCTTCAGTTCTTGATGGGGTTGCATTTGTAGGTGGCAATGAAGACAAACCGGGTACAAGAAATCAAACTGAATGGACCGATTTCCTAGAGAAATGGACCATCGACTAAGGTTTAAACAAAACAGAATTTTAGGTATTTAATTTTAATGCCTTTTTCTCGCCACATATTTTCGTAATAGGTTTTGATTTTCAATTCCTCCTGTAAATCCTCTTTTTCATCAATATCAAACAACAATTCTTTTACTTGTGCATTCACAGGTTCGATTGTTTTTAATGTATACGCAAAGAGCAAATCGCTGTCGGTTTTTAAATTGACATGCTTATTGGTCCCTAACAATTGAAAGTAACGGGCAATAAAATTGGGACTGGTAAGTCTTTGTTTTTCTCTTGGTTTTTGAGGCTGAGGATCAGGAAAAGTAATCCATATTTCATCCACTTCACCTACCTCAAAATAGTCGAGAATAAAATCAATTTGTATGCGAATAAACGCCACATTGTTCAAGTTGTCTTCTAAGGCATACTTGGCACCTTGCCACATACGAGAAGCTTTAACATCAACGCCTACAAAATTTCTATCGGGAAACAAGCGGGCTAAACCAACTGTATACTCACCTCTTCCGCAAGCCAATTCGAGCGTTATTGGATTGTTGTTCTTAAACACCTCTGAATGCCATTTGCCTTTTAGCTGGTTGCGTGCATCGAAGGTATTGTCGAACGAATTGTATTGGTCGAACTTTTTGAGTTTGTTTTTGCCCATAAAAAGGTTGCAAAGGTAAGTTATAGGGAGACTTTATAAAAGAAAAAGCACGCAGATTAATCGCAAATAATGTTTTTGCATTTACGCATACAATGGTTATTTTTGCCCATCTTAAAAAAGTACACATGAGAGAAATTCAATTTCGCGAAGCCCTAAGAGAAGCCATGAATGAAGAAATGCGCCGCAACGAGCGTATCTTCTTAATGGGAGAAGAAGTGGCTGAATACAATGGCGCCTACAAAGTAAGTCAAGGTATGTTGGCTGAGTTTGGCCCTAAACGTGTTATAGACACCCCTATTGCAGAATTAGGTTTTGCAGGTATAGCAGTTGGAGCCGCAGCAAACGGATTAATTCCAATTGTTGAATTTATGACCTTCAACTTTTCTTTGGTGGCGATAGACCAAGTCATCAACAGTGCTGCCAAAATGAACAGCATGTCAGCTGGCCAATACAAATGCCATATGGTGTTTAGAGGACCAACTGGTAGCGCAGGACAATTGGGTGCACAACACTCACAAAACTTTGAAAATTGGTATGCAAACACACCAGGCTTAAAAGTAGTTGTTCCATCAAATCCTTATGATGCAAAAGGTTTGTTAAAAGCGTCAATACGCGATGGCAATCCAGTAATCTTCATGGAAAGCGAGCAAATGTATGGCTTGAAAGGTGAAGTACCAGAAGAAGAATACATTTTAGAATTAGGCAAAGCACATATTGTACAAGAAGGAAAAGATGTTACCATCGTCTCTTTTGGCAAAATGATGTTGAGGGTATATGAAGCGGTTAAAGCTCTAGAAGCAGAAGGCATGAGTGTTGAGGTAATTGATTTAAGAACGGTTAGACCATTAGACCACGAAACCATTGTTAATTCAGTTAAGAAAACCAACCGTTTGGTTATCGTTGAAGAAGCATGGCCGTTGGCATCTATAAGCTCAGAGATTACGTACCAAGTACAAAAGCATGCATTCGATTATTTAGATGCGCCAATACGCCGTATATGCAGCCAAGACGTTCCATTGCCTTATGCATCAACCTTGGTAGACGCATACTTGCCAAGTGTAGCTAAAATTGTAGAAGCTGCGCAATCCGTAGCCTACAGAAAATAAAAAAATTACATATTCAAAAGCCTGATTAAGTTAATTAATCAGGCTTTTTTTATTTGCAAATTCTCAACCCAAATTGATGTTCTCCACCAGATACGGTTGACATTCTGTTTAAGAACAATCTATAACTGTAATTGAAATAACAGCCCAAGAATTTTGCACCAAGTATGACGCCTCCTCCCGAATCCTCTAATTTATTGGTATTGAAATAGTGTAAGCCCAATTCCAATGTTTTCCAATGGTAAACTGATTTTAGTTGAAAACTTGCATTAAAACTTGGCAATGTTTGAACTTCACCCTCCTCTATTTTATTTGTTATGATGTCGTTCATTAAATAAGAATTTCGACCGACATACAGTTTATTTGAAGCATTCAAAACAAACGTCCGCCTATTGTCTATGCTCACAAATGTATAGGTGGTAGGCGCAAATGGTCCATTTTGTGTAGACATGGGCAAAGAACTGAAATTTCTTTTGAAAAGATTGTTAACCGAAAAACCGAATTTAAACGTCTTATCAATGGTTTTGTAGCTAAAGCCTAAAGAATTGTTTAGATAATTTTCATGTGCCATATAAGACCCATAAATGACATCATATTTATCTTTGAAAAAAATCGAACTGCTTCTATCTATGTATGCATTGAGTGAAAGACCAATGCCAAGATACCCCTCCTCAATTTTAAATTCATAGGCATTCGACAAACTGATAACATCTCTTCTTAAATACAAATCAAAACGCTCCCTCTCGTGCGACAACATAAATCCCGATTTGATGGCTTTGGTTAATTTAAATGGCAGGGAAAACTGTGTGGAGGTGATGTCCGCTACCCTTCTATTTCCAAGTATATATTGAGATTGTTTGTTCCCGAAATTTATGACCGCTGTTTGGCCAAGATTGCGGTTGGAAAAATTAGATTCATACCGCAGAATGGAAAAGTTCATGCTTGAATCGTCCAACACATAAGCAGGATTTAAAAACTTTATCGGCTGAACTGGTGTAATGGCTTTGAAAAACTGGGCTTGTATTCGAAGTGAGAAAAAGCTTAAAAAAAGCATGGTAAATATAAAGCTCCCATTTTGACGCATGCTTGCAAATATATCATTTTATTAAGTTTCCAATTATCATTAGGTTTGCAGTACGATTTATTATGTCATTACAAGATTACGCACACACGGTTGCAGAGCGTTTTATACGCTATGTACAAATAGACACAGAAGCAGATCCAAATTCAGAGACACAGCCATCCTCAGAGAAACAAAAGGATTTAAGCAGACTATTGGTTGATGAACTGATTGCTATGGGTATTAGCGATGCTGAGCTAGACCAATATGGATATGTGTACGCAACCATACCTGCAACAATTGACAAAAACGTTCCGGTTTTATGTTTTTGCTCGCATGTAGACACAGCACCAGATGTAACGGGTGCAAATGTTAAACCTGTATTGCACAAAAAATTTGATGGCAGCCCTATCCTATTTGCAGACGATACAGAATTAAGTTTAAGCATGGAAGACCATCCCTATTTAAAAGAGAGATTAGGCGATGACATTATAACTGCTTCTGGTAAAACTTTATTGGGCGCCGACGACAAAGCAGGTGTTGCCATTATCATGGATTTGGCCGCCTACTTAATCAAGCATCCAGAAGTACCACACGGAAAAATCAGGATCTTATTTACCCCTGACGAAGAAATTGGCAGAGGCGTGAACAAAGTAGACATGGAAAAATTGGGTGCAGACTTTGGCTATACCCTAGACGGTGGACCAAGAGGTGTACTTGAAGGTGAATCCTTTTCAGCCGATGGCGCTACCGTAATATTTGAAGGCATAAGTGCCCATCCTGGGTATGCCAAGGACAAAATGGTGAACTCAATTAAGATTGCTTCTCATTTTATAGACTCATTGCCAAAAGATTCATGGTGTCCTGAGCGCACCAGTGGCAGAGAACCGTTTGTGCATCCCGTAAATATGGATGCAGCGGTAGAGAATGCCATTATTCATTTTATCGTTAGAGATTTTGAAACCAGCAAATTGGCCGAGCATGAGGCTAGATTGGAAGACTATGCCAAAGCAACTTGTGCAGCCTTCCCTGGCACCAAATACACCTTTACAGTTAAAGAACAATACCGCAATATGCGTGAGATGTTGGACAGACATCCGCAAGTTATGGCCCATGCGATGGAAGCCTATAAAAGAGCGGGAATGAATCCTGTAACAGAAAGCATTAGAGGTGGAACAGACGGATCGCGTTTATCGTTTATGGGCATGCCATGTCCAAACATCTTTACAGGCGAAATGGCCATACATTCACGCAAAGAATATGTGTGTGTTCAAGACATGGAGAAAGCCGTAGAAACCTTGGTGCATTTGAGTAATATTTGGGCGGAGTAGGCTTTCTAAACCCCAACAATCCCGGAATGAAGACTAAAACATTAAGAAGAGAATTTATTATACAATGTGGGATGTTGGGCGGAGCATTGCTATTAAGTCCAAGTAAATCATTGGGGTTTATATTGGACCACACCCAAAGCAATTTGGGTGTCCGTTTAAGATCACCCAATAATTCAGAAGATATTTTTAAGTATATCAAAAGAATAAAGGGTGGATTTGACCATGATTTGTACAAAAAAATCATGGGGGCAGCAAATGCATTTAAAGAAGGAGACCAAATCATTGACATAGCCTCAGCAAATGAAAAGTCTCGCGAATATGCGAGAACACTCATATTGAACACCAAAATTTCAGATTTAAACCAACACAGTTTGTATGAAGATGAAATTTCCCTTTATATAAACGACACCACAAAAAAAAATCTTGAAATAGGCAATTGGACAATTGCTGATTTAAAACAATTCATACTCACGAAAACAGAAGTTGAAATAAAAAGCATAATGCCAAGCCTAGGCAGCGATATCATTGCCTTTTTGGTTAAAACCATGAGCAATGAGGAACTGATTAAAGTTGGCAAAACGGTATTTAACCCTTTACCCAATTCAAAAATTGGAAGCAAAGGCTATCTAAGTGCGAGGGTGCAACCCAACTCCCCAACAGATGATATTGAAGATATTATTTGGCAGGTTTTTAATGCCTGGGCTTATGGCGTTGGCGACTTATTACTGGGGACCAATCCTGTTTCTAGCGACCCAAAATCAGTTGCAAAAATTGAATTTGCGCTTCATGATTTATTAAAAACATTTGGCTTAGAAAATGAAATGCCAAATTGCGTTTTATCACATATAGACGTACAAGCTGAAGTTGAAGAATTTCAGCCGAACACAACGGGAATATGGTTTCAAAGTATAGCAAGTACAGCAAAAGCAAACAAAACGTTTGATTTAAGTCTTGAAAAGATGAGAAACCATGCTTCAAAAAGAAAAGGTCAATTTGGATTGTATGTTGAAACAGGCCAAGGCGCAGATGCAACCAATGGACACAGCGAAGGGTTTGACATGGTGGTTCATGAGTCAAGAAAATATGGATTTTTAAGAGGTTTAAAATCAGAAATCAATAAAGACAAATCAGACAATGAACGCTCATGGGTAATTGTCAACGATGTAGCAGGTTTTATAGGTCCGGAAGTTTTCAGAACTAAAGAACAACTGGTAAGATGCTGTTTAGAGGATATTGCAATGGGCAAATTACATGGCCATCCTATTGGACTTGACATTTGTTCAACCTTGCACATGGATGTAAGTTTGGATGACTTGAATTGGTGTATTGACCAGATTATGCCTGCAAACCCAGCTTATCTAATGGCATTGCCAACCAAAAACGACCCAATGCTCAGTTATTTAACAACGTCTTTTAGCGACCATGTTAGAATTAGGGAGCAATTTGGATACAAGGTAAATGATTCCGTATGGGCATTTTTCAAGCGCATTGGTATTATTAACGCCGACAACAAAGCAGGCGAACATTTTGGCGATCCAATTTGGGTTTACTTACAATACTGTAGGCTTAAAAACGACTCAAGGGGTGAACAAGAAATTTATGCAGAAGGCAAATCAGCCATTGACAGAATACGAAAAAGAGGTGTCCCTATTTCAATTGGACATGGAAAAAATATTTACGATTTAGATCCTGAGCTTGAGAAAGAAGTAAGATTTTTATACAACGATTCAAAGAAAAGTTTGTGGACAGAAATGTCTGACACATTTATCAAAGGCATTCCCTCTGCATGTATCATACAGTCTGAATCAAAAGACAGAACAGATTATATATACCACCCAAACTCAGGCGAAAAGATTACGCAAGAATCAATAAATAAGCTTCAACAGCTGAAGTTAAATTCATCAACAAAAGAAATTAATTTCCAAATTATCATTTCTGATGGCTTAAGCCCAAATTCACTAACAGACGACGCACATTTATTTCCGATCTTAAACAAATTGAAAGCCTTGTTTTCGAATGGTAAAATGACTTTAAGCGACACCAACATTGTCATAAAAAATGGCCGTGTAAGAGCGGGTTATTCTTGTGGCGAACATTTGTTTGGGCAGACGGGCAAAGAGAAAAAAGGACTCATACATTTGATTGGTGAAAGACCTGGGTCTGGTCACCACACCTATTCTGCCTATATTACGGTCGCAGAGCAGGATGTATGGAATTCAAAAGGCAAAGTTGACCACGACATCACCAAAGTAATTTCAGGCATTTCTGACACTACCTTGTTACCTGAATTGGCCGCAAGTGAAATATTTAAACTATGTTTGGAACTTTGTTCAATTCAAGAAGTTATTGGTTATTAGTTATTGGTTAGAAGTTTGTCGATTGTCGATGCCAAAATAAGTTTGACTGTTTTAAAATCACATTTAATTTGTTTGCAATAGCATTTCGAATGGATTGATATTTTATAATTCAGCACCTACGGAGCTGTTTTATTCTGAATGACCTTAACTATAATAATTTAGCTTCTCCGAAGTCTAAATCCCAAACCGTGACGCAGCATAGCGAAGTCTCTGGTTTGGGGGCAATCATAATTCCACTCTTACGGAGTTGTTAATCAGCAAATCGAGATCTCCAAGATACTCCAACTAACTCTCCCGATAGCTATCCATTAGACTTGCAGTACAATTAAATCTTATAAATATTAACAAATATTGTTAATATTTTTGGAGATGTGAATTGTGGAAAAGCAGATAATGGTTGGTCAATATTGCGATAGCATTA
>CANFXY010000098.1 GCA_947451105.1 Bacteroidota bacterium
AGTCCCGATTACTATGACATTTGCAAATTATTTTTAAAACTTTTTTTGTTGGTAATGTATAAATCCATGTCAAATAGTTGTTCTTTTTTAACTAAGTCAAAAGCAAGTTTTGCGATTTTATTCGAAATGGAATTCATAATCCAATTATGATGTTTGTTTAAAGCCTTCATTTTGTTATAATAATCATGATATAATAAACCACGTCTTATCACACTCATTGCGCCTTGATGAATGTCTGCCTTTATCGATTTATATGCTATCTTAGAGACTTTTGTCTTTTTACGCACGCTTGATCCAGAAGAATATTCAAAAGGTGCTATGCCGATAAAACAAGCAAATGCTTTGTAATTGTCGATTTTTTGAAAACAATCAGATATCGCCAATAAGTGAACTGCCGTGACAGGCCCTATTCCTGGAATAGAAAGAAGGATTTTATATAAATTATATGCATTAGGGGATTGTTTAATAAGCGATTTTAATTCCTCATCGCATTTGTTTATGTATTGTTTTAATAGGTCACTCATTTGACCGTAGATCATTGTTGCAACTGGGCTAGTATGAACTTTATGTTTATGTGAATGTTGAAAGTTTTTAACTTGTGTAAGCATTTTTGTAAATTGCTTTTTAAGTTTAAACAAGTCGTTTATTTGTGATCCATGCCAATCTTTATGTTTAAAATGAACAGCTTTATGTTGGTGGTTAAAGGCAAATTCAAGTATCCTGCCAGCATCCACTTTGTCACTTTTAAGCCGATTCAGATCTAGTTTATAGTTTTTAATAACAACTGGGTGAACAGGCCAAAAAACACCTTCAAAACTTTGCACTGATGCAGCCAATTTATCCATATAAACACCAGTGTATTCGCAACAAATAAGAATGTTTAACGGATTTGGTTCAACGTCTATAAGAATACTAAATAACTCTCTGATACCTTTTGCTGAGTTTGCAAATTTTTGAGGATTAGCAGGTGCAGAGCCATCTGTTCTACGCCATTGAACATCTAAGGTATCCATGCTGATGTCAATGCCTGCAATTAGATTAAATTTTTTCATTAATTTTGAATTACATTTAGGATTGTGGCAGTTGAAGGACTAATTCCATTAATGGAGTAAAACCAGATTACTATTGAGTCTACTTCAATTGAGCAGGTAATAGTTGGCCATACGAATCGGGACTAAGGCTCTAGGCCTAATGCTATCGCAATATTGACCAACCATTATCTGCTTTTCCACAATTCACATCTCCAAAAATATTAACAATATTTGTTAATATTTATAAGATTTAATTGTACTGCAAGTCTAATGGATAGCTATCGGGACCTCTTGCTTCACCCCGTGGTGTGTTTTCTGCTCTGAGAAAATTCTACCATGGGGTTGTTATTCAATTCAGTAGAACTGAATTGAATGTTCCCGTTCGTTGGGGCGCTTACAAGATCCAATGAATGCCTTTAATTCTTTCAGAATTAAAGATTTTTATTCCCCCTCACCCAATACTCAAGCCGCCAGTGTAATCTCGTTAAAATTCGAAATTTCGTTCGCGGCTTGGATTGGATTGTGGGGAAATAAAAATGCCAACTTTCTGCGAAAGTTGGCATTCATTGGATCTTGTGCACCCGTAGGGATTCGAACCCCAAACCTCCTGATCCGTAGTCAGGTGCTCTATCCAATTGAGCTACGGGTGCATTACCTTAAAAGGACTGCAAAAGTAAGCATAAAAAAATCCCTGACAAAATAATTGTCAGGGATTTTCAATGATTTTTTATAAACTTAGTTTAAAATGAATTTGGTTGTTGCAGTGAAATCTGCAGCAGTCATTGTGCAAGTGTAAACACCGTTGCTTAAACCAGTAGTTGAAACAGCTACGTCGAAGTCGCCAGCAGTATAATCAGCACTGATGGTTTTAACCAATTTGCCAGTTACATCATAGATGCTTAAAGTTACGTTTTGAGCAGTAGCCAATTTAACAGGAACAAATACTTCGTTGTTGCTGTTGCTTGGGTTAGGGTAAATGTTACCTAAACCGTTGCCGTTAGCGTCTACATTTTTAACACTTAAAGTGTTGGTGGTTAAATAGTAGTCTGTACCTTCGAAAATAGTGTTTGTGAATACAGTACCAGGTAGGTATGATTTGAAGATACTTACTGTTTGACCATATACAATCTCGAAGTTAGTGATAACTGAGTTGTTTTGAGCTTCTTTATCAGAGTTGTCTACTGTAACACCTGATTTGCTGTACAATCTAACACCATACATGTTGTATTTTTTATTCCAAGTAGAACCGTTGTATGCAATACCTGTATCGCCTACTGCTGGTTTTTTCATTGGTTTGAAAGTGATTGTGTGACCAATAATGCTTGCATTAGTGTTGCTTGAGTTGTGAGGAACAGTTACACCTACTGGTATAGAAAGTGTTCTTCCAAAGAAACTAGTTTGTGCACCATTTAAACTTACGCTATCAGCAAAAGCTTTGGTCAAGAAAATTGTATCGGTTTTAAATGCACCTGCGTTCAATCTTGTTTTAGGATTGTAAGCTGCAACTTTTGGACAAGAATAGTAGTATGGCTTGTTTGGATCTGATTGGTAAACATATGATTTGTTGTCCAAACCAGCTGGCAAGAAGTATTGAATAAATACAGTGTCAACTATAGGAACGATTTTAGTACCTACTTTCATGAAGTCAGCAAAACGAACATAAAATTGGGTAAAACGAATTGAATCCCAAGTGTAGGTGTTGTGTCTAGAAAATCTTGCTGGGTTGTTAGAAAAAACCTCATCTCTTGGATCGTTAACTCTACCTAAAATGTGAAAACCAGTCTTGGTTTTAGCACCGTCTGTTTGAACCGTGTAAAGATTGGTGTCTGGTTGAATGAAAGAAACGAAACTGGTGATACCAGCACCGTTGAAATCGTTGTATGCAGTTGCATAGTCGAACCAACCTGTACCAACGTCTCTTTTCGCGTTGCTGTTTTTGTTTTCATTCTTAACCACTATTTTAAATTGCGGATAATCGTAATTGATTTTCTCTTTTACCTGTGCACTTACTGATAACAGTCCAAGGCCCAAGATTGTAAATAAAATTCTTTTCATGACGTATTATTATTTTCTTATAATTATTGGACGTCAAAAATAACACGAATGCTGCAAGTTTTTTAATAAAAGAGGCAAAAAAAAACCAACATATTATAATTAATTAACAATCAGTTAATTAAAATCAGATATCACCCAGTCTTGGGCGCAATAAAATCTCCTCTAAAACACAATTATCTCGGTTTACCCAAGCAAACCAAATAGCGTCTGAAATACTGCTGGTTTTCATGAATCTTGATTCAGGCAAATCGCTTCCAGCCCAACTGTCGGTTAACGTCGCGCCTGGCAATATTGAACTAACGGCAATACCGTCTTCCATCAATTCTTTTCTCAACACTTTCGACATCCCCAACAAGGCATGCTTGCTGATGCAATATGAAGCGCCATTGGCATAGGCTGTTATACTTGCCGTTGAGCAAATATTAAAAATATAGGCATCGCCGTTCAATTTCATAAGCGGGATAAAGGCCTTACTTAAATAATATGCTGCAGAAACATTCAAGGCCATTTGCAACTCATAGTCATGGTCGCGTTCTTCAGACAATTTTCCTGGCATAAAGACCCCTGCATTATTAACCAAAATATCCAAACGCTTTATTTTGCTGTTGATTCTGTCGATGGCTTTGTATACTTCAGTTTTCAAAGACAAATCGGCTTCAACAAGTTCTAAACTTCCTGGAAAAGAGTCAAACAAGCGGCCCAATTCTCCTCTGCTTCTTGAAACCACAAAAACATAAAAATCTTCTTTCAATAATTTTTCTACAATTGAAATTCCAATTCCTTTTGAACCTCCTGTTACTATGGCAACTTTTTGCATGTTTCAAACTTACATCATTTTTATTTTGCCTCAAAATACAATTCACAATGAAAGTGTATATTTTCGAAATTAAACTAAAGCCGTTTTGTTTATCTTTACAGCCATTTTATTTCATTCATGAATCAAAATTATTTTTTCCATTTTGGGCAATACCTATTATTCCTCAAGGGAATGATTTCCAAGCCTGAAAAAACAAACATATTTTTCAAACGCATCTCTGATGAAATGTACAAAATAGGCATTGGCTCCTTGCCAATTGTTGCCATTACGGCTTTGTTTATCGGCGCGGTAACAACTGTTCAAACGGCCTATCAATTGGTGAGTGGTTTAATTTCAAAATCTGTAATCGGAACCATTGTATCCGATAGCACCATGTTGGAACTAGGCCCTACCATTACTTGCCTCGTTTTATCCGGTAAAGTCGGTGCACACATCGCCTCTGAAATTGGCAATATGCGCATAAGCGAACAAATTGACGCACTCGACGTCATGGGCATCAATGCGCCTGCTTACTTGGCCTTGCCAAAAATCATTGCAGGAATTATCATGATTCCACTTTTAAATTTCATTGCCATTGCATTGAGTATTTACGGTGGTTATATGGCTGGTGAATTGTCTGGAATTTTAACCCATCAGGAATTTGTATCCGGTGCCCGCGAAACATTCAAGGGTTTTACCTTGGTCTTTAGCACCATCAAAGCCTTCACCTTTGCATTCATTATCACATCTGTTAGCAGTTACCAAGGTTTTTACACCAGCGGTGGTGCCTTAGGTGTTGGTGAATCAAGCACCAGAGCGGTGGTGTTTAGTTCTGTTCTGGTTCTGTTTTTTGATTATCTTCTAGCTGAAATCTTGTTGTAATATGATTGAATTAAAAGACGTAAACAAAAGTTTTGAAGGACGACAAGTTCTACATGGCATAAATGCTGTTTTTTACAGCGGAAAAAACAATCTGATTATTGGCGCCAGCGGTGGCGGAAAAAGTGTCATGATGAAATGCATGGTTGGACTTGAAAGACCTGACACGGGCATGATTGAATTTGATGGCCGTGATTTATTGGCTCTTGAAGACCAAGCCCTCCGCGATGTGAGAAGAGAAATTGGCATGTTGTTCCAAGGCACTGCCCTCTTCGATTCATTAACCGTAGAGCAAAATGTAGCCTTTCCTCTAGAAATGTTCAGCAAAATGAATGCCTCTGAACGCCGTGATAGGGTAAACTTTTGCCTAAAAAGAGTTAACCTAGAAAACGTCAACAACAAATACCCAAGTGAAATCAGTGGTGGCATGAAAAAGCGTGTCGGAATTGCCCGTGCCATTGCCTTAGACATTAAGTATTTGTTCTGCGACGAGCCTAACAGCGGCCTGGATCCTATTACTTCTCGTTTGATTGACGAGCTGATTAATGAAATCACCCATGAATACGGAATCACCAACGTCATCAACAGCCATGACATGAAAACAGTTTTTGATATTGGCGACCATATTATATTTCTCTACAAGGGCCAAAAATGGTGGGAAGGAAACCGCGAGGATTTAAAACACGCCCAAACACAAATAAAAGAACTTGACCAATTTATTAAAGCCAGTTACTTCGAATAAAAAAACCATACCACATTATATGTTAAAAACGTACGCTTTTTTCACAGCGCTATTAGTCTGCTTATTTCTTCTCCCATCCCACAAAACGGATGAGGGCATGTTTCCTTTAAGCCATTTAAAACAAGTAGATTTGCAATCTGCTGGTTTTAAAATATCAGAAAAAGACATTTACAATCCCGATGGCATAGCCCTAACAGATGCTTTGGTTAGACTTGGCGGCTGCACCGGTTCATTTGTTTCTGCAGAAGGTCTTATTGTAACCAACCACCACTGTGTGTTTGGTGCAGTTGCAGGACTAAGCACCAAAGAAAACGATTATCTTGAAAATGGTTTTTACGCAAGCGATAAGAGCAAAGAATTAAAAACAAGCTTAACCTGTAAAATCACCAAAAGCTATGAAGATGTGAGCATTAAGATACTTGATGGCGTTAATTTAAACATGGATCCAATGGCAAAACGCGACATCATCAGACGCAACATTGAAATGCTTCAAAAAGAAGAACAAGCCAAATACCCTGAATTGAGTATAGAAATTAGTGAAATGTTTGTCGGATACAGCTATACCCTTTTCCGTTATCAGATATTAAAAGATGTGCGCTTGGCCTATGTACCACCGAGAACCATTGGTGAATTTGGCGGCGAAACAGACAATTGGGAATGGCCAAAACACACCGGCGACTTTAGTTTTGTTAGAGCCTACGTTGGCAAGGATGGCAAGCCTGCTGATTACAGTCCTGAAAACGTACCCTATGTGCCAAAAAAACATTTAAAAATCAATCCAAAAGGCACAAAAAACAAAGACCTTGTATTCATCCTTGGCTACCCAGGAACAACCTACAGACAAGAGCCTTATCAATTCATACAATACCAGCAACAATTCGTATTGCCTTTTATCAGCAATTGGTATGGCTATAAAATGAATGCGATGGAGAATCTAGGCAAAAACGACCGCAACAGGTATTTAAAAATGGCGGGCACCATCAAGCAACTTGCCAACACGAAGAAAAACTTCGAGGGCAAACTATATGGGCTTAATCAAACAGGCTTGCTGCAAATAAAAACAAGCGAGCAAGAAGACCTGAAAACCAAAATGAATTCAAAAGGCGTTAGCACTTACTTCTTAAGTAAAATCGACAGTTTGTACAAAATCAGATTGTCAAATGCTGAAAGCGATTTGGTTTTAAATTTATTTGGCAGAGAATGCAACGCGCTGATTAATGCCCTTAAAATTGAGAAATACGCAATAAGCAATCCTAAGGCTGGCAACAAAAATGACACCATGTGGAACGCTTGGCGAAAAAAAGGCGCTTTAGGCATTAGCAACAATACACTAGACCTTGAATTGGAACAAATCCTTTTGGTGGAAATGATCAAAAGAGCTCAAGCTTTGCCAAAAAACAAACAGGTTAAGGCCATTCAAAAAATAAAAAATCCTGAAAAATGGGTAAAGGAGGCCTACGAGGAAACCTACTTAGACGACGCAACAACCTTAAAGAAAAACATGGACTCTATTCCTTGGATGGTTTATAAAGACAAAGGCAAGTTAAGAACCCTAGCCAAGGCCATGTCGCCAGTCCTTAAAGAAATAGAAGACAGAAACACCAGCATTGCTGCGCAATTAAACAATTTAATGCCTACCCTTTTAGATGCGCGCATCAACTACAACCAGAAGAAATTCATACCAGATGCAAACAGCACCTTAAGGTTTACGTATGGATACATCAGTGCGTATAAAACGGGTTTAAACAAACATCCAGAACCCTATACCCAAAGGAAAGAGATATTTGAAAAAAATGCCACCGACAATGTTGACTACCGTTTGTCACCTGCTGTTAAAGGCTTATTGGAAACAGACAATATAGCGGCTGAATTATTGGATCCTGAGACAAACGACTTGGTGGTGTGTATGTTGTACAACATGGACACTACCGGAGGAAATAGCGGGAGTCCCGTTATGGATGCTGAAGGCAATTTGGTAGGTGTCAATTTTGACCGCGCCTATACTGCTACATTAAACGATTACAGTTGGAATGCCGATTACAGCAGAAGCATAGCCGTAGACATTCGCTATGTTATTTTTACCATGAAGTACCTTAACCATGCCGACAATTTATTGTCTGAAATGGGCATCAACTTATAAGTTATCGAAGATAATAAAAAAAACCGACCCGTTATACGGGTCGGTTTTTTTTATTGCCTTTTGAGTATGGTGTAGGATTGCAAAATGTATTCAAATCAAACCATCATTTATTAAAAACAAATAAACCACATCTTTCAATGTAGTTTATTTGTTTCATGTTGAAGTATTATTAATTCGTGCGCTTTAGTTCTTTATAATTCTTGTGGTAATTGATTGACCATTCTCAATCAATTTAACAAAGTAGACACCATTGGCCAAGTGGCTAAAATCAATGCTTACACTGTACTGACCGTTGATGTCATAGTTGCTTAGGCTTTGTTGGATATTGCCATACATGTCCAACAGTTGTAAAGAAAAGTCATTTTCAGAAACAGAACTGAAGTTAACATTGATTATCCCTTTGCTAGGGTTTGGGTAAACGGATGCAATTGTTGTGGCGTTAGATTCAATGGCTTGCGCGTAATGTATAATAGATGACCATGTAAAAGCACCATTTAAGTCGCTTACCTTTAATTTATAAAAAACATTAGGGGTAACTTGACCGTATAAGTTGATATCAGCAAAACTGTAGTTGTTAATCGACTGGCTATTGCCTTTTGCAGCTAAAGTTGAAACCAAAGTATAATTGATTCCATCTAAAGATCTGTACAGATCAAAGCTTTTAGAATTCTCTTCCATGGTAGTAGTCCATGAAACAACCGGTACTTCATTGTTTGACACGGCCTTGAAGTCTATCATTTTTACAGGCAATACGCTGACCATTGTGCTAAACGCTTTGTAATAAAAAGAAAACTGACGAACAGTGCTGTTAGAAGACACAGCACCAACCACCCCTACTTTAAAGGTATAGGAAGAAATATTGCTGTAATTTAATTGCGCCATACCTGCAGCGTTGTTGGTATCGGTAGTCGAATATGTTGTAGTTCCACTAATAAGGGTAACATTGGTTGAATTGGTGAAGGTTGATATCAGCGAGCCTAAAACACCCTTAGGTGTCACTGGCAAACTGCTGCTCACCATTTCTCTGTATGAACTTGAAGAACCAGAGCCATCAAGATCAACCACTGTCATTGCAACCTTAGACATTGATTGAATTGAACCATTTGATTTTTTAAATTCTATTTTAAAATGGACATAAGAAGAATCCGTTGCAGTTGTTCTTCTGGTTATCTTAATAAAAGGCTGCCATGCATAGGCATATGAAGTAGAATCGTCAATAGCATCTAATGTCGCATTTTTAGAACCAATAACAGTAATAAAAGCATCAACTCCGGTTGCAACACTTGCAAATTTCCAAGTTATATTATCCGTAGTGGTTGGTTTCCTAAATTTTAATGTTGGGATACTTTGAGAAAATAAATTGCCACTAATCAAGAAGATGATGATAATTTTAATTGTGTGTTTCATTTGTGTTTAATTATTTGTGTAAATATGTTTAATCTTTCAACGCCACAAATATAGTACTAAAATACTAATCCACAAATTTTTTATAAAAATGTTAACTTTGTCTTAAAATACTGTTTTTCAATTTATTAAATGTTAAAATAGAGTGTAAATACATTAAACATTCAATTATAAGTACAAAATACTAGTCACACAAAAGTCAAATTTTACAGAAAAATAATAAAAACTATGGCTATATTAAACTTTATCACGCTAAATTTTAAACATAAGTTTAATTTACAGATAAAAAAGCCATGCTTTTAAATTAAAATGAAGATTAAAAACAAATATAAATACATTTTTTACACTTGAATATATAAATTTTAAACTTTAAAATACATTTAGTAAATATAAATAAAATTATTAAAAACAATTATTTAAAACATATTAATTTCAATATCAACTATTTAACATTAAACATTAACATAAAAAACAAAAAATTAAATGCAATAGTATATTTACCTAAGCATTGCGAGAATAGAAGAAAGTACCCAAATCATGCGAAACCAAATAAGCTAAACAAGACCTTATCGATAACCCAGGAGCACCAGGTTAAAAAGACCGAGCATAGCAGCGTTTAATACATCCAATAAACCAATACAATAAAACGAGCGCTGTATAGCCTGCTTATTATTTGGCCATGAATATCTCTAAATTAAAAAATGATGAAAAAAGACAAAAAAAACAGAATCAACATTTGCATACCTGCTCAATTGATTCTGTTTTAAGACGAAATTTTAGAAATCCTAAAGAATTTGCTTACTGAGATTAAAATCTCGGCAGTACAAACTCGCCACATAAGAGGTACTCACTGGCTTCAATTCAATTATATTGTTTGAAGAATCTAACAACTCCTCTACAAAGAAATTTGAAATTGAATACAAATGAAGTTTAAACCCATTATTCAATGGCATTTCACACACAAATACAGACTTGCTTTCTAAAATTTGCATCACAGAGGCCCTGTTGAACAAGGCTAAATCTAATGGTGAAATAAGCATAAATCTGTCTTTTAGTTTTTAAAC
>CANFXY010000099.1 GCA_947451105.1 Bacteroidota bacterium
CAATCGAAGGTTGCAGAAAACGTGGTAATCGATCCTTTCGTTACCATTCATAAAAATGTAGAAATTGGAGAAGGTACCTGGATAGGTTCAGGTGTTACCATTTTTGAAGGTGCCAGAATTGGAAAAAATGTAAAAATATTTCCTGGTGCTATCATCTCCGCTATACCACAAGACTTAAAATTCGATGGTGAAGATTCTCTTACCATTATCGGCGACAATACCACCATCCGCGAATGTGCAACCATTAACCGCGGAACCAAAGACAGAGGCCAAACTGAAATTGGACAAAACTGTTTGATTATGGCCTACAGCCACGTGGCGCACGATTGTGTAATCGGTGACAATGTTATCCTTGCAAACAGCACACAAGTAGCAGGTCACGTTGTAATTGGCGAATCTGCCATTTTAGGTGGTGCCACTTTGGTTCACCAATTCGTTCACATCGGTCGTCATGCCATGATAAGCGGTGGCAGCTTGGTGCGTAAAGATGTGCCTCCTTATACCAAGGCTGCTCGTGAACCACTAAGTTACGAGGGTGTAAATTCAATCGGTCTAAGACGCCGTGCTTTTACCCCA
This sequence comes from Bacteroidota bacterium, assembly GCA_947451105.1. GTDB lineage: Bacteria > Bacteroidota > Bacteroidia > NS11-12g > UBA955 > JABMMZ01. Next base: position 577 of record CANFXY010000099.1, read on the forward strand.
GACAAAATTGCCGAAATTCAAGAAATTTACAGAACCCTTTATGTGCGTGGCTTAAACAACAACAAAGCCATTTCCCACATCGAAGCCAATATGCCAGCAACTCCTGAGAGGGACGAAATCTTGCAGTTTATTAAGGCTTCGGATCGCGGCATCATGAAAGGCTACATCTCAAAATAAAATCATTTACAACTCGGATTGCTTCGGTTTTCTGGAAAAAAAATGCTCATGTACAGGAGTACACTGCGCTTTTTTTTCTGCGTATACCTCGCACTCCAAGCCGTAAATGATTTTATTCGTTTTCAGAAGGGGCATTTCGGGTGCTCGCCTATTCAGGCTCGCAAGGATTCGTAATGCTCGCAAGCTCGCTATCGGCATTTCGTTAGGGAGATGCTCGACAAGTCTCGCTGTTTGTCGCAAGAGATGCTCGACAAGTCTCGCCATACGGAAGACGATTGGGGTACGTAATGCTCGCCTGTTCAGGCTCGCAAAGGATTCGTTTATGGGGTGTTTAACGAGATTTCGTTCGGGATTGTGCTCGACAAGTCTCGCTGTTTGTCGCAAGAGTTACTCGACAAGTCTCGCCATACGGAAGGCGGTTAGGATTTGTAATGCTCGCCTGTTCAGGCTCGCATAGAATTCGTTCATGGGTGTTTTCCACCCCATGACTCGCTATCGAAATTTCGTTCGGGAGATGCTCGACAAGTCTCGCAATACCAATATCGATTAGGATTCGTAATGCTCGCCAATACTGGCTCGCAAAGCATTCGTTCATGGGGTGTTTTTCACCCCATGATTCGCAATCGAAATTTCGTTAGGGAGTGTGCTTGACAAGTCTCGCTTTTGTCGCAAAAGATGCTCGACAAGTCTCGCCATACGGAAGACGATTAGGATTCGTAATGCTCGCCTGTTCAGGCTCGCAAAGAATTCGTTCATGGGGTGTTTTCCACCCCATGATTCGCTATCGAGATTTCGTTAGAAAGATGCTCGACAAGTCTCGCTTTTGTCGCATGAGATGCTCGACAAGTCTCGCCATACGGAAGACGATTAGGATTCGTAATGCTCGCCAATACTGGCTCGCAAAGCATTCGTTCATGGGGTGTTTTTCACCCCATGACTCGTTATCGAAATTACGTTCGGGAGTTTGCTCGACAAGTCTCGCTGTTTGTCGCAGTAGATGCTCGCCTGTTCAGGCTCGCAACAAATAATAAGTATTAGCCGTGTTTGGCAGTGAATGCATCGCTCCAAGCCTGGGCATCTTTGTTCCATTCAGATACCTTCACCTGCGCATCTTCACTGATGTAATTGGTCTTCGCTGCTTCTTCAGCCAAAGTGTTAAAATCGCACAATGAAACATAAGGACATTTTGCATCTAAGAATTTTTGATGTGTGGCAGCAAAGCCATAATTGAATATAGAAACCAAACCGATCACCTCAAATCCATTTTCTCTTAAGTCCTCTACAGCCTTTAAACTGCTTTTGCCTGTGCTGATTAAATCTTCTACCACAACAACCTTACAGCCTGTTTCTAAATGTCCTTCAATGGCATTTTTCAAACCATGCTTTTTAGCCTCAGATCGGATGTATGCAAATGGGATGTTTAATTCATCGGCAATCAATGCGCCTTGTGGAATGCCTGCCGTAGCAACACCAACTATGCCTTGAACATTTGGATATTGATTTTTGATCACATCACTTAAACAATTGGTGATGTACTTTCTGATGCTCGGATATGAAAGAGTCACACGGTTGTCGCAATACACCGGCGAGCGCATGCCACTGGTCCATGTAAATGGATTTTCAACATTCAATTTAACGGCTTCGCTTTCAAGCAAGGATTGTGCTATTTTTGCACTGATTTCTTTTGATACCATGTCGCAGCAAAGCTATAAAATATTCATCAACGCACACACCATTGTTTTTACAAATAATAATCAATTTGTAAACAAGAAAGATTGTGCTGTTTACAAAGCTTCTGATTTAAATTCAGTTGTTCAACAACTTACTTCTGGCGTGTTTGAGGGGCCGGCTTGCTTGTTGTTTAAGACCGAACAACCCAATGCGCTTTACAATGCATTTAAAAAACAATTCAAACTGATTAAAGCCGCCGGTGGTGTGGTGTTCAATGAGCAAGGACAATTGCTGTTGATTAAGCGACTTGGGAAATGGGATTTGCCCAAAGGTAAACTTGAAGATGGTGAGGACCTAAGACTTGCAGCCCTGCGTGAAGTTCACGAAGAATGTGGTTTGAACTTTCTTGGTATACTTGGAAAGGTTTCAAATACCTACCACGTTTATTTGCTTAAAGGAAGATGGATATTAAAGAAAACGGCTTGGTACAGAATGGTGGCCTGGGGCGATCAATCTGTGGTGCCACAGGTAGAGGAAGATATTACAGAGGTGGTTTGGGTGGATAAGGCTTTTATAAAAGCAAAAGATTTTGACACCTATGATTCCTTAAAAGACATCTTCGAAAATTTAGAATTTCCAAAGAAAACCAAGCATTAAGCTTGAGGGTATTCGATCACGATTTTAGCATCGAAATTATTTTGGTCAACCCAGCCATTTAATCCATTTGGCTTGTCGACTCTCTTTTTTCTCAAGATTTCACGGATAATTAAGAAATAAATTCCGCCTGGCAGCATTGATATGCCAATAACCCCCAAGACAGGGATTTTATACCTCTTTTTATTTCCTTCAACATACACTTTGTTGATGTCCGATAAATTGAATGTTGGTCCCACAGCTTCCAAAAAATAATTGACAAAGCAAAATTGGCTGTCGTTTAAGATTTTTATTTTACCTGTTTGAATGTCCCCTTTTTTATCTTCAAAAAAGAACTTCTTATAATTTTCAACTTTAACATCTTTTTGAGTTTTAAAATCTATAATTAAATATTTTTGATCCTCTGCCTTGACGTTGTTTGTGCTAAGGGCTAAAATGAAACTTAAAAAAACAATTAGTTTATTCATGGAATTTTTTTTCACCGGCTTTGATACTAACTTTTAATCTGTTTTGTTCGGGAACCAAGGGGCAACTGTAGCTGTGGTTGTAATGGCAATATGGATTATATGCCTTGTTAAAATCGAGGGTTAAAAAGTCTTTCTCTCCCTTGTATTCTATGTCTAAATATCTGCCTCCTCCGTATGATTCTATATTTCCACTAGCATCCTTAAATGGGATGAACAGTTGCTTGACATCTTTGTCTTTTTCAGAGTAGGCAATTAAAGTACACAATGAATCTCCAACCTTGAACTCCAATAGACAGAATACATAGTACAAAGGCGATCGCTCTGTATTGGTTTTGAATTCTACAGGCAGGGGTGGGAGTTCTTTGATGCGGGCCTTAATTCTAAAATTGGTATCTGCATCGAAGTAATTTAATCCTTTGTAATTAACCGTGTCTTGCGGTTCTATGATGCCTTGGGTAAGCATGTATAAATCGCCTTCGTGTCGGCTTTTTTCAATTGCCTTTTTATAATCTTCAAATGCTTTGTCTTGTTTGTTTTGACAAGCACTGAAAGCCAATGCCACGATTAGAACAATAAAGGGATAATATACAAACCGCTTAGCCATAATAGAATTACGCCAACAATATTAAGGAAAAATCCAGCAATTGCCATATCTCTTAATTTTATCTTGCCGGAACTAAATACCACGGCATTAGGAGGAGTGGAAATTGGAAACATAAAAGCAAAACTGCATGCAATTGTTACCGTAATGCCCATGATGTGCGGGTTTTCTATACCCAAAGATTGCGAGATGCCAAATACAACAGGGACATATATCTGGGCCAATGCCACATTGCTCATTAATTCGGTGAGAAACAATGCAGATAAAATAATGAGAAACAACAGTGCCCTAAAGTCGCCTTCTTGGTTGTGTTTGATCCATTCGCCCACAAATTTTATAAAACCTGTGTTTTCAAGGCCTTTGGCCATGCACATGCCTCCGCCAAACAATATGAGTATGCCCCAAGCGATGTGTTTAAAGTCATTAAATTCTAAAAGTCTTTGCTTGCTTTTCGGTTCTTTAGGAATAAGGAATAAAAGACCTCCAAAGATCAAGGCCACTGAAAATTCTTCAATTTTAAACGGCCATTTTAGGCTTTCAATTAAGTGGTTCAAGGGCTGGGCGAATACCCAAAAGAAGATAGCGGCAGAAAATACCATTAAGGTGCGTTTCTCCTCAGGTTTGATTTTGCCTAACTGTTCCGCCTGTTTGTCTAATAAGTCTGCAACCTCTGGTAAGGTTTTGGTTTTTACTTTGAAAAAAACGTTTACCATTAATTGATAACTCAACCACAGCATCAATAAACTCAAAGGCACGCCGAGTACCATCCATTCTAAAAAACCAACTTTTTTGTTCAACAAACTTTCTGATAAGCCTTTGTAAACAATGTTGGGCGGTGTTCCAATGATTGTTGCAATGCCGCCTATGTTTGCGCCATAAGCAATGCCCAAAAGCAAGCAGGTGAAAAAGGCTTTGTTGGTTTTACTGTCTTTGTCTTTTATAATGTTAACGATTGAAATGGCAACGGGCAGCATCATTATGGCTGTTGCCGTGTTGCTAATCCACATGCTTATAAGACAAGTGCTGAGCATCATTCCCCAGATAATGCCTTTGGGGTTGTCTCCCGTTAATGCTAAAAGTTTGAAGGCTATTCTCTTGTGCAAATGCCATTTTTCAACGCTATAGGCCAGTAAAAAGCCGCCAAAAAACAATAAGATGGTGTTGTTAAAATAACTCTTGAAAATAGTATGTGCATCCAATATGCCGTGTAGGGGCATTAAGACCAAGGGGAAGAGCGAAGACAACCAAATGGGGAAGGGTTCTGCTATCCATAAATTCACCAGCAGTGCAGCAATCCCAATTGAAATTTCAAAAGGTGTTCCTGGACTAAAAAACACGCAGTACAAATAGATGAAAAGACCAGGTAGGCTGGCCAATACCTGCTGTATTGATGGTTTTTTGAGGTCTTTCAAGTCCTAACTTCTCTTGGCTAATTTCTTTTTCTGAGCCGTGGTCATGGTGTTGATTTTCTTGTAGGCTGCAGCTTTGTTTTTCGGAACTTTTATCTTTAGTTTTTGACCCTTAAAAATATTGTCTTTTTTCATGCCATTCCACTTGCGGATATCGCTTACCCGACAATCAAATAAATCGGCGATCAACAGCAAACCATCACCTTTCTTAACCACATAGGTAATCGTTACGGTTTTGCTATCCTTTGCAACTGTTGGCTTAGGCGAATCTTCTCCATTGTCTACTTCTTCAGTGTTTTCCGCATTGATGGAGTCTCTGGGCAACATTGGTTTTATGACCATGGCATTGTTGTCCATAATCAACGAATCACTTAAGGTAGAATCTATGGTGATTACAGGCGCAGGGAAGAGTATGCTTAACTTGCTGTGGTATTCAAGGACCTTGTCTTTAGGGAGTTTTAAACCCTTGTTGTTGTATGAAACAGGAACAATGTCCAGTCTAAGTTCTGAATTGCTCAACCTCAACACATCTTCAGACAAATTCAAGTTGTAAGCAATGGCATTCAATCCAATTTCTCTTTCAACATGAACGGTGTCTGTATCAGGAAGCTTGTAACGAACAGGTATGATTTTATGGTCGGTGTAAAAATTCCAGATATACCAAAAAGCAATATAATTTACAGCTGCATTTTGATGTTCAACCGAAAGTTGGTTGTGGATTTTTGCATAGTCAAGGCTGTTGTTTGCCTTATGAATGGCCATATTCATATTAATTGGACCTGTTCTAAAAGCCACCAAGGTTTTTAACCAATCTTGGTAAATGACATTCAAATCTTTGAAATAGCTCGCAGCTACTGCGCAGCTTTTAGCTGGATTTCTGCGCTCATCTACATAACTGCTGGTGCTTAAATTGTATTTTTTTGCAATGGCGTAATTTAAAGCCCACATGCCACTTCCGCCATCTTGGTCGATGTACAAAGGGTCAGAATTGCTGTAAGCCGCCATACTCAAAAACAATTGTTTTGGAACACCTGACGTTTCAAAATTAGAATTGTAAAGTTGGTTGTAGTATTGTGTCTTGCCAATTAAAATTGCCGTGCTGTTGTTCAGATTTCTAATGTAGTTGGCTATTTGTCGTTTTACCTGATCGTTGTAAAATATTGGGACCTGTGAATTGGTCTTTAGTAATTTTACGAAATAAGGATCCTTTAAATAGCTCGAATCATTCGATTCAGCTTGGGTTAAGCCAATGCTTAATATATATATCAGGGCAAATAGTAAACGCTTCATTTTTGGGTTAACGGAATGCTGCTTCCGAAATTGTTACGAAATTACAAATTTTACCATGCAGGCTGAACAAAAAGTTATCCTTTATTTGTTGATAGCCCTACATTTGTTTTACTTTCTTTTTATCTGCTCATTTGCAGCATAAGTTTTCTTAAATTTGCCGTATGCAAAACGACAGTAGATTGGATGCTTTTAAAAGGCTTTTGGATATAATGGATGAACTGAGGGCCAAGTGTCCATGGGACAGGGAGCAAACCACGGAGTCTATTCGCCACCTTACCATTGAGGAAACATACGAGCTAAGTGATGCCATTTTAAAAGGCGACCATGAGGAGGTTAAAAAAGAGTTGGGTGATATTCTTTTGCATATTGTTTTTTATGCTAAAATTGGTTCTGAAACCGGCCTCTATGATATTGAATCGGTGATCAATCAATTGTGCGAAAAACTAATCCGTCGCCACCCCCATATTTACGGCGATGTACAGGTGGAAAATTCTGATGCGGTTAAACAGAATTGGGAGCAAATAAAACTCAAGGAAAAAGGCAATGCCAAAAAATCGGTCTTGAGTGGGGTGCCTAATTCAATGCCATCATTGGTAAAAGCTTTGCGCATGCAAGACAAGGCTGCACAAGTTGGATTTGATTGGGAAAACAAAAATCAAGTTTGGGAAAAAGTAGAAGAGGAGTTAAACGAATTCAAAACAGCCAGCAATGCCAAAGACCGTGAAGAGGAGTTTGGCGATTTGTTGTTCTCTTTAATTAACTATGCGCGTTTTGAAAACATCAACCCGGATGATGCCTTGGAAAAAACCAACCAGAAGTTTAAGAAACGCTTTGAATACATTGAGGCAAAAGCGGAAGCAAAAAATCTAGACTTAAAATCGCTGGGCTTGCGCCAAATGGATGAGTGGTGGGTGGAAGCAAAAGCGCTTAAATAAAAAAAAAGACTTGCGTATTCACACAAGTCTTTCGGTAAAAATTATTTATTGATTAAGCCCCTAATCTCAATGCCAATGCATTGTGGTAAAGGTTTTTGATGTCAGCGGTAGCTCCGAAATCTTCTGAATCGACAACCATGTTGTTTCCTTTTACAGAACCAATATGCAAACAATCTACACCCATGTCAGCAAAGTGTTTTTCAATGCTTTCTTTGTTTGAAGGACTAACACTGATAACTGCTCTTCCTTGTGCTTCACCAAACAACCACGCATCTTTTCTGATGTCGGCATCGGTGCAAATATCAAATCCAGTTTTGCCTTGCATGGCTGATTCTGCTAAGGTTACAAATAATCCACCTTCGCTTACGTCGTGTGCTGAACGCACCTTGTCACTGCAAATAGCAGCGTACAATGCATCTTGCATTTGTTTCTCTTCATCCAAATTGAAATATGGAGCTGGAGAGAAATTTACCTTGTGGTATTTTGCTAAATATTGGCTGCTGCTGATGTCGTTTTGAGATTTTCCAATTAAGAAGATGAAATCACCTTCTGCTTGAAATGCAGAACCCATGTGGTGTTCTGGTTTTTCTATTATTCCCACCATTCCAATGGTTGGGGTAGGGAATACCGCAACACCCTCGGTGCTTTGGTTGTAAAAACTTACGTTACCACCCGTTACAGGTGTTCCGAATTTTAAACAAGCTTTTCCCATACCATCAATACTGTGTTTGAACTGGTAGTATACTTCTGTGTCGTATGGATTGCCAAAGTTTAAACAATTGGTAACTGCACCCGGTATGCCACCTGTACACACAATGTTTCTTGCTGCTTCAGCAACTGCAATGGCACAACCTGTTTCAGGGTCTGCATATACATAACGGCTGTTGCAATCTACGGTTAATGCCAATGATTTGTTGCTGCCTTTTACTTTAACAACGGCAGCATCACTTGCTTTGTTTGTGCTTTGGTTAACGGTACCAACCATGCTGTCGTATTGGGTAAACACCCAGTTTTTAGATGCAATATTTGGTTCGCATAGTAAAAATTCAGCCACTGCTTTTAAATCGCTAGGCGCTTCAATGGCGTCGAATTTATAGGCTTTGATTTTTTCGAAATAAGTTGGTTCAGTCCACTCGCGTTTGTAAATCGGAGCGCCTCCACCAAGTACCAAACTTTCTGCAGGAATATCGGCTTCCAATTCGCCATTCATATAGTATTGAACGCGGTCGCCTTCGGTTACTTCACCAATTTGTGCATAGGTTAACTCCCATTTTTTGAAAATGGCTTCAGCTTCTTTTTCAGTGCCTTTTTTCAAAATCACCAACATGCGTTCTTGACTTTCAGAAAGTAGGATTTCCCATCCTTTCATATTTTCTTGACGCATTGGTACTTTATCCAAATGCACTTTCATGCCAGTTTTACTTTTCGCAGCCATTTCACTGGTGCTACAAGTGATGCCTGCTGCTCCCATGTCTTGCATACCGATGATAGAACCAGTTTCAATTAATTCCATGCTGGCTTCAAGGATAAGTTTTTCCCAGAAAGGGTCACCCACTTGAACACTTGGAAGATCGTTTACACTGTCTTCTGAAATGTCTTTACTCGCAAAAGCAGCTCCGTGGATACCGTCTTTACCAGTAGCAGCGCCGAAGATGTAAACTGGATTGCCAACACCTTCAGAAATTGCAGAGATGGTGGTTCCAACTTTAGCGATACCAACACTCATGGCATTTACTAAGATATTGGTTTCGTAACAATCGTCGAAGTATACTTCACCGCCAACGGTAGGAATACCAAAGGCGTTTCCGTAATCTCCAATACCTTTGGTTACACCTTTCACCAACCATTTGGTTCTAGCGGTGTCAATGTTTCCAAAACGCAATGAGTTTAATTGGGCAATTGGTCTAGCGCCCATTGAGAAAATATCGCGGTTAATTCCACCAACACCAGTTGCAGCACCTTGGTAAGGTTCAATTGCAGATGGGTGGTTGTGTGATTCAATTTTGAAGCAACAAGCCAAGCCGTCGCCAATATCTACGAGACCTGCATTTTCTTCGCCTGCTTTTGCTAACATGGCAGGACCATCTTTAGGCAAGGTTTTTAACCAGGTGATAGAGTTTTTGTATGAACAGTGTTCGCTCCACATTACTGAGTAGATACTCAATTCGGTGAAATTAGGGGTGCGGCCAAGTATCGATTTGATTTTGTCAAATTCTTCAGGCAAAAGGCCAAGTTGTTGGGCTTGTTCCAGGGTTGCTTCCATTTGCTGCAAAAATAGGCATTTCAAATAGCTAAA
>CANFXY010000100.1 GCA_947451105.1 Bacteroidota bacterium
AAACGTTCATTGGTACTTCCAATGAGCTATACGTATTCAAACCCCTATTGGTTAAACGTACCCCACAGCAATGGGTTGTATTCAGTGGCCAATCAACTTTATAGAGGAAAACCCCAAAACGATGGTCTACCAGTTTACATCACTTGGATTATTGAAGGGATTAAGTTTACCCAAACTACAGACATCAAATACAAGTCGACCGACCCGGTAAAAGGCGAGGTATACCGACCTGTAGAAGTATTGCCTTTGGTAACTGTTACACCACTTGAAAGTATTTTAATGGTGAATAACCAAGACCCAAAACATGTGTTTTTCTTGGTAAAAGCCAATGCCGACAATGTAAAGGGCAAACTTGAATTGTCTGTTGAAGGCAATAACACTTTGGGCTATAATTGGGCGTATACTTGGGTAAATTCTGGAGAATTTAGTCTAGCCAAAAAAGGCGACGAACAATTGATGGAGGCGGTCTTGAATTCGCCTGCGACTCCCGATAGCTATCGGGATGTAACAGCTACCGCCATAGTTGACAATGCACGTTTTTCTCAAGGCATCAAACGCATCAACTACGACCATATTCCTTACCGTTTTGTGTTGAATGATGCCAAACTAAAAGTGCAATCGCTGGACATAAAATTTGGGGGTAAAAACATTGGCTATATTCCTGGGGCTGGCGATAATGTAGCAGCCTGCTTGAAACAATTGGGTTACCAAGTAACAGAATTGAGCAACGAACAATTAAAGAATTCCAATCTCTCAGTTTACGATGCCATCATCACAGGGGTTAGGGCCTATAACACGAATGAGCAATTGCCTTTGGTGCAAAAGCAGTTAATGGACTATGTCAAAAACGGTGGCCGATTGTTGGTGCAATACAACACCAATTCTCGTGTCGGTCCGTTGCAAGCGGGCATTGGCCCTTATAAATTTAACATCTCGCGCAACAGGGTAACCGACGAAACTGCCGATGTTTTGTTTGTCAACGACAGTGCCAAGGTCTTGAATTACCCCAACCACATTGTGCAAGCCGATTTTAAAAATTGGGTGCAAGAACGCGGAATTTATTTTGCAACCGACTTGGATTCCAATTACCAAACCGTATTTAAAATGAAAGACCCGAATGAAGAGTTGCAAAATGGAAGTCTCATTATGGCAAACTATGGCAAGGGGTATTTTGTGTACACGGGACTGGCCTTCTTCAGACAATTGCCAGCAGCGGTTCCGGGAGCTTATAAATTGTTTGTAAACCTTATTTCACAACCTGTTAAACCATAAGAAATGGAGAAAAACGAATCGCCAGAAAGTTTGCGCACTTGGAATAAAATCTATCTAGGTTTGATTCTTTCGCTTACGGTGTTTATTACCTTGTTGTACTTTTTTACCCAACACTTCAAATGAATTGGATAGATTGGTTGGTCTTAGCGTTTACGCTCATCGGCATTATAGGATTTGGTGTTTGGAAAAGCCGCAACACGAAAAACATTGAAGGGTATTTGTTGGCCGACCGTCAAATGCCTTGGTACCATATTGGTTTGTCGGTTATGGCCACCCAAGCCTCGGCTATCACGTTTCTGTCTGGCCCTGGACAAGGGTTTTCTGATGGCATGCGTTTTATACAGATGTACTTCGGTTTGCCCTTGGTTACTGTTGTATTGTGTATCACGTTTGTGCCCAAGTTTCACAAACTGAATGTCTACACCGCATACGAATACTTAGAAAAACGCTTTGACAACAAAACCAGAACTTTTACCGCTTTGTTGTTTCTCATACAAAGGGGAATTTCAACGGGTATAACCATATATGCACCAGCCATTATCTTGTCAACCATCTTGGGCATAGACATTAAGTTTACAGTATTTTTTATGGGGATATTGGTTATTGCCTACACGGTTTATGGTGGTAGCAAAGCGGTGTCATTTACCCAGGTATTGCAAATGGGCATAATCTTTTCGGGATTGTTTATCGCCGCCTATATGGTGGTGCATTTAATGCCCGAGGATGTCAGTTTTGTAGATGCCATGCATGTGGCAGGTAAGATGGATAAATTGAATGCGGTTGATACCAAGTTCGATTTAAACAACAAATACAATTTGTGGTCGGGCATTATCGGTGGATTCTTTTTACACCTTTCTTATTTTGGTACCGACCAATCGCAGGTAGGGCGTTACCTTACGGGAAGTACCATTAACCAAAGCCGTTTGGGCTTATTGATGAATGGTTTGGTGAAAATCCCCATGCAGTTTATCATCCTCTTAATTGGTGCTATGGTGTTTGCCTTTTACCAATTTAACCCCATGCCGATGTTCTTCAACAAGGTAGAGGTTAACCGCATAGAAAACAGCATTTACAAAGACGAATACAAGGCACTAAATTCAGAATTTGTCACCGCCAACGAGGCGAAAAAATTGGAGGTGAAGAATTTGGTTTCAGCCTTGCACGCCGACGATCAAGCAAAAATTGACGAAGCCAGAATACAGGTAAAAGCAGCTGAAGCTAAGAGCATAGCGATCAAGAAAAAGGCTACGGAATTGATGAGTAAAAACAATGTCGATGCCGATGTCAACGACAGCAACTATGTGTTTTTGATTTTCGTAACTGAGAATTTGCCGGTAGGGGTGGTGGGCATATTAATTGCTGTAATCTTTTTGGCCAGTATGGGCGCAACCGCCAGTGGCATCAATGCCTTGGCATCCACAACGGTGGTCGATTTTTACAAACGGATTTTCAATAAAACGGGCAGCGATCAAACGTATTTGAATGCTTCACGTTGGTCTAGTTTTGTATGGGGTGTGTTTTGCATCATTGTGGCATTATACGCCAGCAAAATTGGCAATTTAATAGAAGCGGTGAACATATTAGGATCCTTGTTTTACGGCACCATCTTGGGCGTATTTATTGTAGCTTTTTATTTGAAAAAAGTTGGCGGTAGAGCGGTCTTTATTGCGGCAATTATTGGAGAGGCCTTTTTGATTTTCGCTTGGGCAACTGATTTAACCGCCTTCTTGTGGTTGAATGTCATGGGCTGTTTGTTGGTGTTGAGTTTGGCCTATTGCATAGAAAAAATTTGGCCTGAGAAGGTAGCAGTGAATTAATAAAAATTGTAGAGACAGGGCATGCCCTGTCTTGTTGTCTGTAATGGGTGTTTTGTTGGAAGGAAGTTCGTTTTTTTATTGGATATAATGTTGGTTTTTCGAATGGACCGTTGTTTCGATGCTGTAGAGACAGGGCATGCCCTGTCTCTACAATCAACCGCCCGTCTCTACCATCAACCGATTCGTCCCAACGATTAAACCGTTCCCGTTTCGTACAATGTTCGTCTGGCCTGTTGTTACAACAAAGCCAGCAGGCATCGACATAATAAAATAATACAAATTGGTTCTACTTTTATTTTATTGGTTTTCAAAAAATTTATCATCCTTCCAATTCATTACATTAGATTCAATATAATTGTTGATGCTTTGATATTCTTCATTATTTCTAATGATGTGGTCGTGAAACCGCGTTTGCCAACCATTGGCAATGCCCATTCTGTTAGCATGTTTTGTAACAGCCGATTTGTATGAACCGATGATGGATGAAACCGAATTTTTTCCTATGTTTCGCAATCTGTAATGGGTGTTTTGTATTGATGGGACCTCGGTTTTTTCATTGGATAATATAGGTTGTTTTTCGAATGGACCGTTGTTTCGACGCTGTAGAGACAGGGCATGCCCTGTCTCTACGTTTAACCAACCTGTCTCTACGTTTAACCGATTTGTCCCTTCAATTAAACCGTTTCCGTTTCGTATAATATCCGTCGGTTTCAATTTCAAAATTCCATGGATATGATTGGGCATGACAACAAACGCGCCCAATTCTACGTTTTTAGTATGGTTTTTAATTTCGTGCCAAAACACGTTAGCCAATACACCACAATGCGATAATTCCATTTTGTTGTTCTTGATTTTACCAAAGAAATGTTCCTTGTTTTTTGTGCAAATGGTAATAAAATAGGTGCCGTCATCGGCGTAGTTCCACCAACTAGCCCGTGATGATTCGATGCGGTATTGTTTTTTGAATTTTGACATAGTTTACATCTAATTTACAATTTATAGAAAGAACAAGCAAACCTGAATATTGTAGTTAATACATAAAAAAAGCCCACCCAAAAATATTGGGCGGGCTTTTTAATGTGAAGTAGATTTCTATTTTAATTTGTTGATTTCAATCAAAAGGTTTTCACCGTTTTTGATGTAAGAATCGTCTTGGTCTGCTTTGGCCATTTCGATTACTTTTTCAGCAGATGCTTTTGCCGCTGCTTTGTCTTTTAATTTCAATTCAATTTTTGCTTTTAACAACATCACCCAGTATGCTTTTGGATTTTGCTCTACCGCTTTGTTTACCCACTCCAAAGCCACTTTCATGTCTTTGTTGTTGTCGTAGTAATATGAAGCTGCTTGGTAGTATGGTTTGTTGTCTTTGTTAATTGCTTTGTCAATTGAAGCCATAATGCTGGCGTCAATATCAGCTGTAACATTAAATGCTGCACGGGTATTTTCCCAAGTCAATTCAATATTGCTGCTGCTTGCTGTGATGTCAGCAACATTCATGGTAAAGGTTTCAACTTTCTCAGTTAGTTTGCTCGACTTAACGGTGAAACGAATCAATTCGTTTTCTGCTTTGTAATTAGATACATCGCCACCCAATTTCAAGTCTTTGTAAAACATAAACGTAAAGCTGTCTTTTCCTGGCATGCTGTATAAAGCGTAAGTGCCTGCTTTAACCGCTTTGCCTTCAACTTTAACATCTTCACCAAAGGTTATTTTTGTTGAACCGTTTGCGCCTGTTCTCCATACTTTGCCAAATGGCACCACATCGCCAAATACAACCCTTCCGCGGGCGCTTGGACGTGAATATTCAATGGTGATTTCAGACAAGGCAAAATTTTGTTTCAAGGTTTGCAAAGGACTTGGTGCTGGAACTTTTACAGTTTGTGCACTTGCGCCGAAAGCCATGGCTAGGGCCAATAAACTAAGGCTGATTTTTTTGATTGTTTTTTTCATATTGGATAAGTGTTTTAACAGAGTTAGGTTAATTATGTTTTTTTAAAAAAGTGTTTTTTGTCCGTCTAATTCGTCGATCACGATGTTGTCTGCAGGGTTGATGCTGCTCTCTTCTTTAACTGGTTCTTCTTGCACCCAAGCACCCACTTTGTCGCTTATCAGTTTGGCCGATTTAAAGGTGTCATAGGTGATTTTGTTTCCTATGGCCTTCCAACCTTTTACTTCAATAAAGTCTGCCAATTTTAACATCTCTGTTTTCTTTTCACCTTTGGCATTAACCGATTTTATTTCCACTTCAGGATTTTCGTGGGTAGAAGCCAATATCAATTTGCTGCTCGGACGTTCGTTGATAAACAAGAATTTCTTACCCGTTGTAGTGGTCTCCACCAAGAAACGTTTGGCGTAATAATTCTTCGACGATACATCGTAGTGTATGCAGTTAATAGGTTGCTTCTCGTGGAATTTTTGAATTAAGAAAATATCGTTGTTCTCATAACGGTTGGTCAACTCGTTGTCCGTCAACTCGTAGCTGCCATCATTCAGAATCAACAATATTTTATCTTCACTCGTAAAGTTGCCGAGGTATTGTCCGCGGTTGTCCACATTCAGTCTTCCAATATCTGAGTCGTACCAAATATCCCTGCCTTTAAAGGTCGATTTTCCTTTTTCTTTCAATTCGATTTTACGAATAGGATGTTTGGTTAAGGTGTTACCTTTAGAGGCACGGCCTTTGATTTCCAAATTGGTGAAATCGTAATCAAAATACTTGATTTTGGCACTGGCCATATTGCTTAGGTGTATGCCAATTTTCTCCGCTTCACTGTTGTTGTTGGCCGAGAAATACAACATTTTACTGCCAGGTGTTCCCAATGAAACATCATATTCTTTGTCGCGTATAACGCCCAGAACATTGAAACGTTTCACGTAACTTACCCCTGTTTTGCCATCGTAATAGGCCACATTGTACACTTTGCGCTCGTCGTTTTTACGGTACACATCCACATACAATAGGTCTTTACCCATAAATTGTTTTTCAGAAACCTTGCTCACCAAATAGGTGCCATCTTTTCTGAAGGCTATCACATCGTCGATGTCAGAACAATCGCAGATATAGGTGTCTTTCTTTAAGCCGTAACCCACAAAACCTTCCGTGTAGTTTGCGTATAATTTTTCGTTGGCAACTGCCACCACGTTGGTTTCAATTTTATCGAACAACCTTACCTCTGTTTTACGCTCACGTCCTTTACCATATTTCTTAATTAAGTTTTTGAAATAGTCGATGGCAAATTCGGTTAAGTTGTCGAGGTGGTTTTGAACCTGTTTGATTTGATCCACCAAGCCATTGATATACTCGTCGGCCTTGAACGCATCGTATTTAGAAATACGTTTGATTTTAATTTCAGGCAAACGGGCAATGTCTTCCATGGTCACTTCACGGCGCAATAGTTTTTTAAATGGCGTGATTTTCTTGTCTATCATTTGCAAAATCTCATCCCAAGTCTCGCACTCTTCAATGCTCAGGTAGATTTTGTTCTCAATAAATATTTTCTCCAATGAACTGAAATGCCATTTGTTTTCTAAATGCTTCAATTCATTTTCGAGTTCTATTTTTAGCAGGTTAAGGGTATTGTCGGTAGACAATTTCAACATGTCGTTAACACCTAAGAACAAAGGCTTGTCTTCAACAATCACGCAAGAGTTTGGCGAAATGCTAATTTCACAATCGGTAAAGGCATACAAGGCGTCAATGGTCATGTCGGTGCTAACCCCTGGGGCCAATTGCACTTCGATTTCCACATCGCGGGCCGTGTTGTCAATTACCTTTTTGATTTTTATTTTGCCGTTGTCATTTGCCTTTAATATGCTATCGATTAAGCTTTCGGTGGTGGTCCCAAAAGGAATTTCTTTGATTAAAACCTTTTTGCCATCAGCCGATTCTATTTTGGCACGGCAACGGATTTTTCCACCTCTACGGCCTTCGTTGTAATTGGTAAAGTCGGCCATACCACCGGTTAAAAAGTCAGGGTATAAATTGGTGCGTTTGCCTTTTAATACATCGATACTGCCTTCGCACAATTCAATAAAGTTGTGGGGCATGATTTTGGTGGCCAAACCAACCGCAATACCTTCAACCCCTTGGGCCAATACAAGTGGAAATTTCACCGGTAAAGTTACAGGTTCTCGCTTTCTGCCGTCATAGCTGATTTGCCAAGTGGTGGTTTCCTCGTTAAAGGTTACTTCTAGGGCAAACTTAGACAAACGCGCTTCAATATAACGAGAAGCTGCCGCGCTGTCTCCTGTTCTAACATCACCCCAGTTACCTTGGGTTTCTATCATCAGGTCTTTCTGACCGATGTTAACAATGGCCTCACCAATGGCAGCATCACCATGGGGGTGGTATTGCATGGCAGAACCAATAATGTTTGCAACCTTATTAAAACGCCCATCGTCCATTTCCTTCATCACGTGAAGGATACGGCGCTGAACGGGTTTTAAACCGTCGTATAGGTTTGGTACCGCACGCTCTAAAATTACGTAGCTGGCGTATTCTAAAAACCAGTTTTCGTACAAGCCCGATACAGGCAATACTTCATTGCCATCTCTATGCCCGTGGTGAACAATCCCGTCGTTTATTTCTTCTTCGTTTTCCATCATTAAACTGCTTCTTCTTCTTCAGGTTCTAACTCCACCACTTTTTCTTCTGTGGTGATGTCTTTTTCTATGTATAAATTATCGATAATGAACTCTTGTCTTTCGGGGGTGTTTTTGCCCATGTAGTATTTCAAAAGTTTTTCGATACTGGTTTCCTTGGTTAAGATAATTGGCTCTAGGCGCATTTCTTCACCAATAAAGGCTTCAAACTCACCTGGAGAAATTTCCCCCAATCCTTTAAATCGTGTGATCTCCGGTTTGTTGCCCAATTTCATGATGGCTCTTTGGCGTTCTTCGTCGCTGTAGCAATAAATGGTTTCTTTTTTATTTCTCACCCTAAACAAAGGGGTTTGCAAAATGTACACGTGTCCATTTCTTACCAGGTCAGGGAAAAACTGTAAAAAGAAAGTCATCAACAACAAACGGATGTGCATACCATCGACGTCGGCATCGGTTGCAATAACCACTTTGTTAAAGCGTAAATTGTCTAGGCCTTCCTCTATATCTAAGGCGTGTTGTAGCAAGTTGAACTCTTCATTCTCATACACCACTTTCTTTTTAAGACCGTAACAGTTCAGCGGCTTACCACGCAAACTAAACACCGCTTGGTATTCAACGTTTCTGCTTTTGGTGATACTTCCACTCGCTGAGTCACCCTCGGTAATAAATATGGTGGTGTCAAATTTTTCGTCCTTGTTGTCGCCAAAATGTATGCGGCAATCGCGCAGCTTTTTGTTGTGCAAGTTCGCTTTCTTGGCTCTTTGTTGGGCCAATTTACGCACGCCTGCCATGTCTTTGCGCTCGCGCTCGTTTTGAAGTATTTTCTTTAAAATGGCATCAGCCGTAGCAGGGTTTTTGTGTAGGAAATTGTCCATTACCTTCATGAGGTTTTCACTCACGAAAGAACGCATGCCTTGTCCACCTGGGGCCATTTCAGTACTACCTAATTTGGTTTTGGTCTGCGACTCAAACACGGGCTCTTGCACCCTAACCGCTATGGCTGCGGAGATGGAAGTACGAACGTCTGAGGCATCAAAATCTTTCTTATAAAATTCGCGGATGGTCTTAACCACCGCTTCTTTAAAGGCACTTAAGTGGGTACCACCTTGGGTGGTGTATTGTCCGTTAACGAACGAATAGTATTCCTCACCGTACTGGTGTCCGTGGGTTAAAGCCACTTCGAAATCGTTTTCTTTGAAGTGCATGATTGGATACAAAACTGTTTCAGTATCCACTTTGCGCTCCAGCAAATCTTTCAATCCATTCTTAGAAAGGTAGGCTTGACCGTTGAATTGTAGGGTTAAACCAGAGTTCAAGAACGCATAATTCCACATTTGTTCAATTAGGAACTCGGGGATATAACGGTAGTTTTTGAAAATTGTATTGTCTGGCTCAAACACCATCATGGTGCCATCTTTTTGCGAAGTCGTAGTTTCAGGATGGTCTTTAATTAACTCACCTTTTGCAAATTCAGCTTTCTTGGTTTTGCCATCGCGAAACGATTGCACGCAGAAATAAGAGGAGAGGGCATTAACTGCTTTGGTACCCACACCGTTCAAACCAACCGATTTTTGGAAGGCACCTGAATCGTATTTTCCCCCGGTGTTGATCTTGCTCACGCAATCGATTACTTTACCCAAGGGAATACCACGTCCGTAATCTCGAACCTCCACTTTGTTGTCAGAAATGGTAATTTCGATTTTTTTACCATGTCCCATCATGTGTTCGTCAATACTGTTGTCGAGTATTTCTTTTACCAGTACGTATATACCGTCATCTGCCGATGCACCATCGCCCAGCTTACCGATATACATCCCTGGACGCATCCGAATATGCTCTTTCCAGTCTAACGACCGTATACTGTCTTCGGAGTATGTTGTATCCTGAATTGCCATAAAACTTTAATGAGCGAAAATAAGTCTACATCCAATACTGTTATTTACAACCTCAAGGTTTTTATAAACAATTAAAGCAGATTTCGATAGGATATTTTAATAAGTAAAAGCTTATTTAAAAAATAACAAAATGCATTTTCAACGCTAAATTTCCCTGATTTACTTAAATTTGCAGGAGTTAAGCAGCTGTAATTGGCCCATTAGCAAACAAATATCAAAGATTGTTCAATATTTTTTTGTAAGAACAATATTTATTCATATTTTTGCACTCCCAAAAAGAAATATCATGAAAGAAGGTATACATCCATCGAACTATCGTTTTGTCATT
>CANFXY010000101.1 GCA_947451105.1 Bacteroidota bacterium
AAACCCGCGTTTCTGGCGGTTCTTCTGGAGGTGCTGCCGTTGCAGTTCAAGCAGATATGTGTTTGGCAAGTTTGGGCAGTGATACAGGAGGAAGTATTCGTCAGCCAGCCGCATTTTGTGGATTATATGGGTTCAAACCGAGTTACGGAAAAATTTCAAGATGGGGTTTAATTGCCTATGCATCTTCTTTTGATATTATTGGGCCAATTACCCATTGCGTGGCCGATATGCAGGCAATTATGGACGTTATAGCTGGTCCGGATGAAAACGACGCTACAGCCTCTGTAAAGGAATTAGAGTCTTTTGTAGAAAAGGAAGCGCCGCAAAAAAAGCTAAAATTTGCCTATATTCAAGAAACAATGGAAATGGAGGGTATTGAGCCCGAAGTTAAAAAAGCAACAGAAGATTATTTAGCCAAATTACTTGCAATGGGGCATGAAGTTACCCCAATAAGTTTTGATTTATTACCGTATTTAATTCCGGTTTATTATACTTTAACTACTGCAGAGGCTTCTTCAAATTTATCTCGCTTTGCAGGCATGCATTATGGCTACAGAAGTAAGGATGCATTTGATTTAGAGAGCACTATTAGAAAATCGCGTTCGGAAGGTTTTGGACCTGAAGTAAAGCGAAGAATCATGTTGGGCACCTTTGTACTTTCTGCTGGATATTATGATGCTTATTATAGTAAAGCACAAAAAGTAAGACGATTGGTTCAGGACAGAACAAAAGCGCTATTTGAACAATATGATTTTATTATTTCACCAACATCGCCTTCTGTAGCGTTTAAAATAGGTGAAAAATCTGATAATCCTATAGCCATGTATTTGGCAGATATTTTTACTGTACACGCCAATATTGCTGGGGTTCCCGCCTTATCAATTCCTAATGGAGTAGATAGCAATGGCATGCCAATTGGCTTGCAGGTTATGGCCAATATGCATGATGATGCGGCTTTATTAGCGCTTGCAAAATCACTGGCATAAGTGTTTTTGTTTAAGGCCAAACAGCCATTAAACATGTTTACATCTTAATTTCTTTCTCTTTTTGGGTGCTAAAACGCTTGTAAATTGCGTTCAATGGTTGTGAAGATGAAAAGAATAATTTGTGCCCTTTTTTTATTGTGGGGATTAGCAGAAGCAAAAGCTGGATCTGATGAGTTATATCAAACGCGTTTAGCTGCTTTAAAGAGCACCTTAGAACTGACGTATAATCCGGCAGTGAAGCCCTTTATTGAGGAATATTTAAACAACCCAGAGAAGGTTAGAGAATTAATAGGAAGAAGCAAATATTTTTTTCCAATGTTGGAGAAAAGTTTGCGAGCAAAAGGCTTGCCTACAGAGTTAAAATACCTTGCAGCCACAGCATCTATGCTCGACCCAACAGCTGTGAATGCAAGCGGAGCAAGCGGCATTTGGATGATGGCTTACCCTATAACACGAATGTATAAGTTGAAAGTTAATACTTATATTGATGAGCGCAGGGATCCTGTAAAATCAAGCGCAGTGGCCGCACAACACTTCAAAGATTTGTTTAGTATTTATAAAAGTTGGCCATTGGCAATTGCAAGTTATGGTTGTTCACCAGTTACCTTAAACAAGTGCATACACGTTAGCAACAACAGTCTTTATTTTTGGGATATTTATCCGCATATGCCAACAATATGCAAGGAGTTGTATCCACGTGTTATTGCTACTGCATACATATTAAATTACTACAGAGAGCATGGAATAAGCAGTGCCGAACCAAAGTTTGAAACAGAAACGGATAGTTTATTGGTTAATAAGTGGCTTTCATTTCAGCAAATTGCATCTGTTACTGGTGTAAGTGTGGAGGAAATGCGATTATTAAATCCTGCTTTTAGAAAAGATATTATTCCATTTAATGTGGAAGGGTATTATGTGCGCGTACCTAAAAGCAAATCGAAGAAATTTGAGTTGCTAAAAGATTCCGTTTATAGACCCATTAATTTAAGTGAATTACAGGCCGATCCTATTCAGAAAATGCAGGAAGAGGTTGTAGATAGTGTAGCGCGCATTAAGCCAGGAAACGAGCAAAAGAAATTTACTAAGAAGAAAGTTATTTATACCGTAAAGCGAGGAGATAATTTAGGCGATATCGCAGATTGGTTTGACGTTCCGGCAAATGATATTAAATCGTGGAATAAACTGCGTAAAAACGCTGTTAAATATGGTCAAAAGCTAACTATTTGGGTGGAAGGCAATAAGATTGGTTATTACAAAAAGATAAGCAAAATGAGCGCTGCTCAGAAGAAGAAAATAAAACGTAAGGATTAACGTTATTCGATAAATGGTTTTGCTGGATAGATTGCAAAAAAAAGCCGTTCCGAAATATCGGGACGGCTTTTTTGTTCAGTTCTTAATAAGAAATATTAATAAGATCTTCTGTTGTCTCCTCTGTCGTTGTTAAAAGACCTTCTCTCGCGGTTAGGTCTTTCTTCGCGTGGACGAGCTTCGTTAACGGTGATGTTTCTGTCTTTAAAAGACTGACCGTTTAGAGAGTTGATTGCATTTTGTGCGCCAGCATTATCCGGCATTTCAACAAAACCAAATCCTTTGCTACGGCCGGTAAATTTGTCATTAACGATGTTAATGCTTGATACTTCGCCATACTGTGAAAACAAGCCGCGCAACTCATCTTCGGTTGTGCTCCAGTTTAAATTTCCAATGTAGATGTTCATGAATAAAATAATATGAATGTCAAAGATAAGCCAATATTTGACATTTCCAAATGTTGTTAACTAGAAATCCACAAAAATTGCAAATAATGCAATAATTTCTTTTTGAGCCACTTAGATTATTTCTTTCTAATTACTTCATAAAGTAAATCTTGAATTCTGGTGCGAATATTCATGTTGGCTAATTTATTGTTTTCTGCGCTAGGGTTAACCCTATTGGAAAGGAATACAAATATTAGTCCTGTTTTGGGATCGGCCCAGGCGCAAGTGCCGGTAAAACCAGTGTGCCCAAAGGTTAGAGGAGAGCACATTTTCCCTGTTGGAGATGGGCGAAGAGGCATTGTTTCTGGCTTATCAAACCCAAGTCCTCTTCTTGATTTTTTGTTTTGTTTTTGGGTAAATAATTCAATTGTTGAAGATTTAAGTACCCTAATGTTTCCGTATGTTCCTTTGTTGAGCAGCATTTGCATGATAACAGCAACATCATTTGCATTTGAAAATAGGCCTGCATGGCCACTAACTCCTCCTAGCATGGCTGCTGCAGGATCATGAACATAGCCTTGAATCATTTGTTTTCTGAATAGGGTATCGTTCTCTGTTGGGGCTATTTTTTCTTTCGCAATTCCTTTTGCAAGAGGATTGAAACCCATTGAGCCGAGCGCAAGGGGGGTGTAGAAGTTTTCTTGCATGAAACTCTCGAAACTTTGGTTACTTACATTTTCAACCAGCTTTCTTAATAGGATAAAACCAAGGTCGCTGTATAGGTATTCACCAGGGACCTTTAACTCTGTGTTTGCGATAGTAGCAAACATTTCTTGTTCGTAATTTTTGTCGATCCAAAGGCTGTCGGCAATTTGTTTGCCATGTCTTTTGGTTTCAATTTTACTGAACCAAGTTGTATCAGGTAGTGAATTGTTCAGGAGTTTTTTGTAAAAAGGAATAAAGGCAGGAAATCCAGCTTGGTGTAAAAGCACATCTTTAATACAAATTTTGTCTTTGTCTGTTCCTCTTAAGAATGGAAGATAAAGGCCAATTCTATCGTTGAGGCCAATTGCTTTGTTATCGTAAAGCTTCATTATTGCCAAGGTAGTTGACAACATTTTGGTTAAGGATGCCAGGTCGTAAATATTGTAATTTTGAACTGCAGCTGCCGCACTGTCGTAACTTAATTTACCAAAAGATTTGTTATAAATTACTTTGCTGTTTAAGGAAACAAATACTTGGCAACCTGGGAATGCGCGAGCGTTTAAACCTTCTGCAACTATGCTATCAATGTAATTAAGAGGGGTGTGTTCAATATTTATTTCTTCGGGTAAAACGTATTCAAAACGAGGAAGGCTTGTTGTTTCTATGCCTGATGCCAATGGGAAAGTACTACCTACAGAAACAGGCATTTTACCACTTGTTGCATAGGCCCCCATGAGAGCTTGAGCGGCCATTTGGTTGTATAAAGGCAGGTCTTCAAAAGCAACAATTACATTTCTTGCGGTAGTAAAATGCTGCAAGATATAGGGGTTTCCGTGGTCTACTAAAATGGTTTTACCACTAGCCAACAACCTGTTTACAAAATTAATTTCGGCTTGGGTCAAACCTAATTTTTTGCTTACATACCTGCTTGTATTTTGGAGGCTAATGATCACTAAATTGTAGCGCTGCAAAACCGAAAACATATTGTTGAAAGCGGCCTGACTGTCGTTTTTATCAATAGCGAAATAATCTGCTTTAAGGTAGTTGTTTAGCATTTGTTGGAAGTTTGAAAATTGATTGCTTCCAACTGCAATGCTTGCAATTTTGTAGTCTTGCGGGTTTTCAAGTGGTATTAAATGGTCTTGATTTTTTGCAACTACAATTCCTTGTTTTACAATTTTTTTGATAAGCAAATCTGTAGCGCAACAATTTATATCACTATACAAATCTTTGAGCTGTACCGGTTGGTAATGGTTTAGTCCAGCCCAATTTTTGGTTATTAAAATTTTGCGGCAAGCGTTATTTACGTCCTCTTCGGAAATGAGTCCATTTTTCATGTACTCTTTGATCCAAAAAATACTTTGTTGCACATCTTCCACAAAGAGCAATAAGTCGCTACCTGCTGCAAGTGCTTTTGCCGAAACCTCCCCTGGAGCCGCATAATTGGCAACACCTTTCATGTTAAGTCCATCTGTAACAACTAAGCCATCAAAATTTAATTCGTCTTTGAGTAATTTTTTGATAGCTAATGGAGAAATTGAAGTTGCGGTGTTTGTTGTTGTGTCAATAGCTGGAACAAATAGATGTCCAACCATT
Organism: Bacteroidota bacterium; assembly: GCA_947451105.1. Lineage (GTDB taxonomy): Bacteria > Bacteroidota > Bacteroidia > NS11-12g > UBA955 > JABMMZ01. The sequence continues at coordinate 4,982 of CANFXY010000101.1, forward strand.
ACGCTACCAACATGGTTTTTGACAAGCTCTCTGAAAGGATATAATTCCAAAGAATCTAATCTTTTTCTGTTGAACGGAATGATAGGCAATGCTGCATGCGAATCAGATTCTGTATCGCCATGACCAGGAAAGTGTTTGGCCGTAGCTAAGACATGTTGTTCTTGCATTCCTTTTGTATAGGCAATTCCATGTTTGGCTACAATGAATTTATTTTCGCCGAAGCTTCTGTCGTTAATAACGGGATTGGCGGGGTTATTATTGATGTCTATGTCTGGTGCGAAGTTTACTTGGATGCCAATTCTCTTACAATGCTTTGCAATTTCTGCGCCCATTTGTTGGGTTAATTCTATGTCATCTGCTGCGCCCAAAACCATTTGACGAGGGAAAACGGGTGTGCTATCTAGGCGCATGCTTAGGCCCCATTCGCCGTCTATACTGATGAGTAGAGGTACTTTGCTGAGCGCTTGAAAACGGTTGGTAAGCATTGCTTCTTTGGTGGGAGTACCTTTCATAAACATGAGTCCGCCAATTCTGCAATCTTTTACGAGGCCTTCAATTTCTTGCATGTAATTGCTGTCGCGCTGGGTCCAAACAGCTACCGTCATTAATTGGGCAATTTTTTCGTCTAATGATAGCGTTGTAAGTACAGAATCAACCCAAGGATAATTTTTTTTCCAATTGATGGCATGATTTTGCGCTTTAGAGGCGTTTATGCAAACTAAAAAAAATAGGAAAAACAGGATTGATTTTGCAGCTTTATTCATTGTACTTACAAAAAAGCATAATTGAAGCCATAAAAACATTGTTTGATCCGATAACTTATTCACCAAGTTTTGGTTGAAAGTTCTCCACAGTATGAAAAATACGCGAAAAATTGGGGTGATTTGTATGAGGTATGACTGATTTAATAAAACTATTGCCCGACCATGTGGCGAGTCAAATTGCGGCAGGGGAGGTTATTCAAAGGCCAGCTTCTGTTGTTAAAGAACTGCTAGATAACGCCATTGATGCTGGAGCAAAAGATATTATGCTGTATGTGAAGGATGCAGGAAAATCTTTGATTCACTTGATTGACAATGGTTGTGGAATGGGGAGTATAGATGCTAGAATGTGTTGGGAGCGACATGCCACTTCAAAGATTGCCCAAACTGAAGATATTTTTAAAATTAACACCATGGGTTTTAGAGGCGAGGCATTGGCAAGTATAGCTTCTGTGGCACAGGTAGAAATGAAAACCCAAAGAGAAGAGGATGAATTGGGTACCTATATTTTGTTAGAAGGCTCGGAAATTAAAAAGCAGGAACCCATTGCAGCGCAGGTGGGCACAAGCATTTCGGTTAAAAATTTATTTTACAATATTCCGGCAAGAAGAAACTTTTTAAAATCAAATCCAGTAGAGTGGAAGCATATTGTTGAGGAATATAACCGAGCTGCTTTTTCAAATCCTGGCATTCATTTTCAATTATTTCACAATGATGAATTGCAATTAGAATATCCAGCAGCTGATCAAAAGCAAAGAATATTAAGTGTATTTTCGGATAGGAATGAAGATGATTTGATAGAGATTGATGAGCAAACAAGCATCATTCATGTGAAGGGGTTTATTGGAAAACCTAATTTTGCAAAGCGAATAAGAGGAGAGCAATATTTTTTTGTAAACAGAAGATTTTTTAAAGACAACTACCTGAATCATGCTGTAAACAATGCTTTTGAGGGCACCATTAGCAAAGAGCAGTTTCCTTTTTATGTGATACAAATTGAGATAGATCCCGCACAAATTGATATCAATGTTCATCCAACAAAAACGGAAGTTAAATTTGAGGACGAGCGCAATGTTTATCAAATTTTGAGAGCCGTTGTGAGAAAGGCTTTGGGTTCTTTTATTCAAAACCCCGATGGCGGAGATTTTGACGACAACAGGTTTATTCATTTACAATTAAACCCGCCTACTTTGAGTGAGGTTAAGCCTTTTATGGGAGGAAATGCAACAGTGAGTATGCCAGATTGGGGAGGATTAAAAGAAACCTATCAGCACCAAAGAAATCAAAATTCTCAGCAATGGGAAAAACTATTTCAAACCAATACTTCTTCCATTAGCAAGCCAGCCCAAGAGGTATTAATTCCTGCAGGAGAAGATGTGAACGATAGTCGTGTGTTTTTTCAATTGAACAACCAATACATAGTTACACCCATCAAAAGCGGCTTGATGTTGTTGAGTCAGCAGGCGGCACATGAGCGTATTTTATACGAAAAATACCTGGGAGCATTAGAAAACAGTCCAATTGTTAGTCAGCAATTATTGTTTCCAAAGGTGGTTAATTTGCCAGCCGGCGACGAACAAATTTTGGAAGAAATATTACCAGAAATGGGAGCTTTAGGTTTTACTGTTAATGTTTTTGGAAAGAATGCCTTTGTAATAAACGGTTTACCTGCTGAGCTACATTTAGAAAACGAGCAAGAACTTTTACTAGAAATAATAGACACTTACAGACGCAATAAGCAGGGCGAACTAAACAAGCATAAAAACGTTGCAAAAACTTTGGCCAAAAAGGCTGCGATAAAAGCAGGCACAAAATTAAAGGTGGAGGAAATGAACAAATTAGTTGATGAATTATTTGCTTGTTCTGATCCGCAATTTTCGCCAGATGGCCGCCCATGTGTAAGTAAGCTTACCTTACAAGATTTGGCTAAAATGTTTTAGGAATTTGTCTTTTTTCTCTGCTTTCTACAAGCAATTCGATCTTAATAATTAATTTGCAAAAAAAACCGCATGTATCAGCAATATAGGCCTAATCAATTTTCTACTTTTCCTCCTGTTGTTAAAAATCTTTTGATCATTAATGGGCTTTGTTTCTTGGCCTATATTGTTTTGCAAAGCAGGGGTTGGTATGACATGAATGATCATTTTGGTTTGTATTATCCAGAATCGTCCTTGTTTAGACCTTATCAATTGCTTACCCATGTGTTTATGCATGGAACATTTATGCATTTGTTTTTTAACATGTTTAGCTTGTGGATGTTTGGCAGTGTATTAGAAAATCATTGGGGACCTAAACGTTTTTTTATTTATTATTTTATTACAGCGTTTGGCGCCGCAGCCTTGTATTTGGGGATAAATGCTTATGAGGTGCATCAAATTAAGGAGGTTATTGCAACCTTTAATACCCAGCCAGATTACGATACCTTTTTTGGAATTATTCAAAAGGATTCGTTTTTTGCCAATGACATTCATATTGTAGATTTTTTAAGTGAGTGGAAAAAGGATCCAAGTAATCCTGATTTTGTAACAGGAGCCAAACAAATAGTAGATTACTTATTGATTAGGAAAATAAACGTTCCCGTTGTAGGCGCCAGTGGTGCGGTTTTTGGCCTGTTATTGGGATTTGGCATGTTGTTTCCAAACACCCAATTGGTGATGTTGTTTTTTCCTTTTCCCATTAAGGCAAAGTACTTTGTTTTGATTTATGGCTTTTTAGAATTGTACCAAGGAATTTCAAACGACCCATCTGATAATGTGGCGCATTTTGCGCATTTGGGTGGTATGTTATTTGGATTTGTGATGATTAAACTTTGGAACAAAGGCGATCGCAAAAACTTTTACTAATTAGTTGGTTCGAACCAATAAAATATAAGGATATGAAAAAAAGAGCAGTAGTTTTTATGCTTTTGTTGTTGGGCAATTTTGTATTGTCTGCCCAAAACGATTCACTTCAAATTAGGCGAATATTTAACCAAGTTTTGAGTAAAGGTTTATGTTATTCAAGATTGGATTATTTGAGCAACCAAATAGGTGGAAGGCTTAGCGGGTCTAATGAAGCTGCGCTTGCAGTTAAGTTTACATACGATGCATTAAAGAAGGATGGTTTTGACAGTGTTTGGTTGCAACCAGTAATGGTACCACATTGGGTAAGAGGGGCAAAAGAAGATGCTTGGTTTAAAGACAAAAATGGAAAAGTGGTGGTGTCTGTTTGTGCTTTAGGAGGCTCTTGTGGAACAGAAAAGCAAGGATTATTTGCCAATGTAATTGAGGTAAATAGTTTGCAAGAAGTAAGAGAATTAGGTGAAAAAGTAAGAGGTAAAATTGTTTTTTATAACAGACCAATGAACCCACTTTTTATCAAAACATTTGATGCATATAGTGATGCGGTTGACCAACGTGCGATGGGCGCTGTGGAGGCAAGTAAATTTGGCGCATTGGGCGTAATTGTTAGGTCTATGGGAAGCAATGTTGACAAGAACCCACACACTGGCATGATGCGTATTCAGAATGATTTGAAACAAATTCCTGCATGCGCTATTAGCACGTACGATGCAGAATTGTTAAGTGCCGCCTTAAAATTGGACCTTAACTTAAAGTTTTATTTAAAAATGAATTGCGAAACATTACCCGATGTATTATCGTACAATGTAATAGCACAAATAAATGGCAGCGAAAAGCCCGAAGAAATTATTTTGGTTGGAGGGCATTTAGATTCTTGGGACAATGGAGATGGCGCACACGATGACGGTTCTGGATGTGTGCAAAGCATGGAGGTATTGCATACCTTTAAGGCATTGGGAATAAAACCCAAGAGAAGTATTCGTTGTGTGTTATTTATGAACGAAGAAAATGGTGCAAGGGGCGGAACAGCGTATGCCAATAAAGCCAAAGAGAACAAAGAAATTCACTTAGCTGCCATTGAAAGTGATGCAGGAGGGTTTACTCCAAGAAATTTTGGCGCTAGCACAACAGAAGATAAATTGAGAAGGCTGCGTGGCTATGCTCCATTACTGCAAGCATATGGCATTGAAGAAGTTTTGGCAAGCGGTGGTGGTGTAGATAT
>CANFXY010000102.1 GCA_947451105.1 Bacteroidota bacterium
CCTAAATAAGTGCGGATGAAGGGACTCGAACCCCCACGCCTTTCGGCACCAGATCCTAAGTCTGGCACGGCTACCAATTACGCCACATCCGCATTATTTAAAGCGACTAAACCCCTTTAAATTCAGGGCTGCAAAGGTATCAAAAGGAATTGAATAAAACAAATTATTTTTAATCCTTTCGTTTTCAGGCGCTTAAAAACCTACTTTGGCCATGCTTATAATTATGGATAGTGTGAATTCCTAAAACTGAATTCCCTGCTTGATATTATTGAAAACTAATCATAAAGTGGGACGAAAAAGTTGAATTAATTTTTATATTTTTGCTCAGAATTCTAAACGTTTAAATACATAAGCTATGGCGGTTTTGAGCACAATGATGGGGTGGTATTTTAGGAAGCGCGTAGCGTTTTTAGAAACGGCTATTAAAAATGCCGCTGAGGTGCAATTGGATGTTTTGAAGCGTTTGGTAAATGATGCCAAAGACACCGAGTGGGGAAAGACTTATGACTTTAAATCGATAGATAATTACCAAGATTTTAAAAACAGGTTTCCCATCCAAGATTACGAAACACTGAAACCATATATAGAACGTGTAATGGAAGGTGCTGCCAATGTCTTATGGCCAGGTGAAATTGTTTGGTTTGCCAAAAGCAGTGGAACCACCAACGATAAAAGTAAATTTATCCCTGTGAGTTACGAAACCCTTGAAGAATGCCATTTTCAAGGCGGTAAAGACGTGTTAACTTATTACTGTTTAAATGCCCCAGATACGGAGGTGTTTGATGGAAAAAGTTTGTTGATTGGTGGTTCTCACAAAATCAATTCATTTAATGAAAATTCTTTTTACGGCGATTTAAGCGCCGTGTTGATGAACAATATGCCTACTTGGGCCAACTTGTTAAAAACGCCAGACAAATCAATCGCCTTGATGGATGATTGGGAATTGAAACTTGAAAAAATGGCCACCCAAGTTGTGCAAGAAAATGTGACCAGTATTTCTGGTGTTCCTACGTGGACCATTGTTTTGATGGAAAAACTAATGGCCATGAAAGGCACCAATAACATTTCAGATGTTTGGCCGAATTTGCAATTGTATATACATGGTGGGGTTAGTTTTACCCCCTATAGAGAATTGTTTAAGAACATGATTTCCAATTCGAATATGAAGTATTTGGAAACCTATAATGCCAGTGAAGGATTCTTCGGTATTCAAAGCGACTTGAACGATACAGCCTTGCAGTTGATGCCCGACTACGGCATTTTCTTTGAGTTTATTAAAGCCAGCGATTTGGACCTCGAGCATCCCGATACCTATTTATTGGGCGAGGTAGAGGCAGGCGTTAATTATGCTGTAATAATAAGCAACAGCAGTGGTTTGTGGCGCTACCAACTGGGCGATACCATTTGTTTTTCAAGCACCAATCCGTATAAGTTTCACATTACAGGGCGCACCAAGTTATTCATCAATGCTTTTGGTGAAGAGGTTGTCATAGAAAATGCAGAAAAGGCCATAGCGCATGCTTGTCAGGTAACCGACAGCAAAGTGAGAGAGTACACAGCTGCACCAATTTATTTGGACAAAGAAGACCATGCTGGCCACGAGTGGTTAATTGAATTTGAGACCGAACCCATCAGCATCAGCGACTTTGCCGCTGCTTTAGACAGTAAGTTAAAAGAAGTAAACAGTGATTACGAGGCTAAGCGCCACAAAGACATTGCTTTAAAAATGCCACGCATTCAATCCATGCCCAACAATACCTTTTACAATTGGTTGAAGAACAAAGGCAAATTGGGTGGACAAAATAAAGTGCCAAGGTTGAGCAACAATAGGGAGATTTTGGAGGAAATTTTAAGAGGACAGAGGGGCTAGGGGACTCACCTTCGTTTCACTTGTGCCTCCGCTAAAGCTTGTGCCTCCGCTATAGCTTCAGCGGCACGCGGACGGCGACACGCGGACAGTGAGCAGAGTAGGGGCTAGGGTTAAGTACTTGAAGACGCTTCGTTATCTCCTTAATTCACATCATCCGGTTTTGTATTACGGCTTAAGGATTAGCTCCCGAATGCTTTTGGGATAGGGTTTGAAACCATGTTGTTGGAGTCCTCGCCAACAACGCAAACAGTGCGATAATCGAGTAGTTGTTTACGAAATTATAATATCTCTTTTCTTTTACAATACATTTCGTATCTTTAAGATATGAAAGCGCAATTTAACGAAACATTGTTTTTTACTGCAACCAATCTAAATTGGATGCCACTATTACAAAGTAAAACAAATAAGAATTATATTTTAGATTGCTTGAATTATCTATCTAAGAACGATAAATGTAGAATTTATGCATTCGTTATTATGCCGAATCACATTCATTTAATTCTAGATTTAATTTCCTTAGACAAATCTTCATTTCAAAACAGTTTTTTGGGTTATACAGCAAAGCTATGTTTAAATCACTTAAAAAAAACGAATTCAATATATCTGCCAAATTTAAAATCTACCCAAGGTGATCGTCAATTTCAATTTTGGGAGCGTAATCCTTTTTGGACTCATATTCAAAATGAAGAGTCAATGATTCAGAAAATTGGATACATTCATTTAAATCCAGTACGCAAAGGTTATTTGAAATGCAAGAATGGGAGAGATTATTTTTACAGTTCCGCAAAGTCTTATGTAGATAAAACAGCTTACTTTGATTTTTTGAAATTAACCTGTCTTAATTATGAATGGAGTTAACAAATCTATAGAGAGGTAAACAACTATAGGAGCATTTTTTTGTGGCGTTGTTGGCAGGGATTCCAACAACATGGTTTCTTGTTTTTAATAACTAATAACCAATAACTATACCCTATCCAAAAGTGCCCACGACAAGATTCGAACTTGCACAACCTTACGGTCACCACCCCCTCAAGATGGCATGTCTACCAATTTCACCACATGGGCCTGAATACAGAGGGGCAAAAATACAGCCTTGAACTTAATTAAAAAAGTAAGGATAGAAAATGATAATACCAAGGATTGCGCTGGCTACTGAGAACACCAAAACGGCTGAGGCACTGAGGTCTTTGGCCATGCCAGCCAATGGGTGTTTGTTCGGTGATACCAGGTCGACTACCTTTTCGAGTGACGTGTTGATCAACTCTAGACTTAAGACCGCTGCTATGCAAAGCAATAAAAGCATCCACTCGATTTTGCTTACTTGGCAATAAAAGCCCATCGCGAGCACAACAATGCTTGACGCAATGTGCAATTTAAAATTGCGTTCTTTCCAAGCGAAGGCAAGGCCTTGAAAGGCAAATTTAAACGACAGAAGGATTGGGTTTTTCGGCATCTTTCGATTCAAAATTAATATTGTTTCGCTAATTCTAAACAAATTTATTATTTTTGTGTAATGAAACGTCTTGTTTTTATTGGCATTTTTTTGGCCTTAGCCTTTAGTTCATGTGAAGAAATTCCACCGTATATTGATTTTACAAAACCAACGGTGAGCAAAGATACCACTTACGTTGCCAGTGTTATTCCTGCGGCCCAACACAAAGCGGTATTAATTGAAGACATCACAGGTGTGCGTTGTAACAACTGTCCAAATGCAGCACAAAAGGCTTTAGATATTGTTACTCAAAAATCCGAAGACAGTGTGGTGGTAATTGCGCTTTATTCAGGCGACTACAATGTAACGTTTACTGCACCTTGGCCCGGTTTTACCAATGTCAATTCTGTATACAGCGGACAAGTAATAAACCAATTGGGTATTCCAAATGCCTTGCCTAATGGGTATATTGATAGAGCCAAATATGGCGCGCAAACCGTTCGTTTTAATGCGTTTGCAAATTGGCCTAACTTAGTTAACCAACGTCTTCGCTTGACAACACCCGTTAATATTTCATTAGAAAAAACATTGAATGGAAGGAACTTAACGGTTAAAATGAAATTGGAATACAATAAGGCGGTTGGCGACAACCACAAATACAGCTTGTTTATTACGGAGTCTGGCATTGTGAGCAAGCAAACCACTTTGACAACATATGATGACAATTATGTGCACAACCATGTGTTGCGTTATGCCTTTGGAAATGCAGTTGGCAATCCTTTAAATGCAACTTTGGTTGCAGGTAGAACGTTTGAAAAGCTATTGGATTTTGAAATACCTGCCGATTACAACATCGCCAAATGTCATGTTGTTTGTGTTGTGAGTGATGCCACCACTGAAGAGGTGATCAACGTTAGACAATTAGATTTATAATTTTCTATGGACTGGCATAGCGCCGGTAAAGGCTTTAAGCAGTATTTGTTGTTAGAGAAATCTCTCTCTAAAAACAGCATTTCCGCTTATTTGCACGATGTAAAATACTTTGAAAATTTTTTAAAAAACGAAAACATTGGCATATCCCCTTTGCAGGTGGAGTATGAACACTTGTTGAGTTTTGTTTCTTCCCTAAGCCATGCTGGTGTTGCGGCTATCAGTCAAGCGCGGATGATCAGCGGTTTGCGTGCGTTTTATAAATATTTATTGATGGAGGAGCTTTTACAAAAAGACCCTACACAATTTTTGGAATTGCCTAAGTTGGCCCGCAAATTACCTGAGGTCTTGAGTTTGGAGGAAATTAACGAGATGATTTCTTGCATTGATATGAGCAAACCCATGGGGCATAGAGACAAAGCAATATTAGAAACCTTGTTTAGTTGTGGTTTAAGGGTAAGCGAATTGGTGGGTTTGAATATATCTGAAGTTTATTTCAACGACGAGTTTATTAAAGTAACAGGCAAGGGCAATAAAGAACGCCTGGTGCCTATTGGTGACGCGGCTTTGAAGGCCATACGTATATATTTAGAAGAAGTACGTGTGCACATGAAAATGCAAAAGAAAAACAGCGATACTTTATTCTTAAACCATTTGGGATCTTCACTAAGCAGGGTGTCTATTTTTAAATTGACCAAAGTATTGGCGCAAAGGGCAGGCATACGCAAAAGCATTAGTCCGCATACATTCAGACACTCGTTTGCCACCTGCTTGGTAGAAGGTGGAGCCGACTTGCGTGCAGTGCAACAAATGTTGGGTCACGAGAGCATAACCACCACTGAAATTTACACGCATTTGGACAAGAGTTTCTTGAAAGAAACCATAGCCATGTACCATCCGCGTTCGCAGGGTAGGTTAAGAAAAAAATAGTTTAGAACATGCCGGCCAATAGTTCGTCGGCACTGGTGTTGTTAAAGTATTTTGGGATATCAAATTTTGAAACAACCGCTTCGATATCGGCTTTAAAATGTTTGCAACCTTTAAGTGCTTGTTCAATTTCTTCTTTGTCGTTGATGTTAAAGAAATCGCCGTGGAAGCGGGCTTCTTCGATAATGCCTTTTTCTACGTATAAATACACCTCGATGTTGCCACCCTCAGATTTTAACATTTTTTGAAAGGTGTATTTTGGAGAATAACCAAAATTCCAAGCCCAGGTGCGGTATTTGTCGTTGGCCAATTGTTCGATGGCAGCGATGTCTTTTTCAGTATAGGTGTAAAACTGAACATCAGAATACTGAGCGGCCATGTGGTCGATTATAAGTTTGTAAAACGCATCGACACTTAATTCAGATGTTAAGTGGCTGCTAATATTGGTAACGCGGCTGCGCACCGATTTAACGGCCTTGTCTTGAAACTTTAAAGGGTTTACTTTAAGCGCAGCAGAAAGGTCGGCAATTTGGCTGGTAAACAATAAGGTTCCGTGGTGCAGAATTCTTTTCTTTTGGTGGTAAATGTGTTCGGCATTTCCACTGAATTTCATACCATCAATAAGTAGGTCGTTGCGCCCAGAGAACTCAGCGTTCACGCCCAAGGTTTTAAGTACTTCAATAATAGGAATGCAATACTGTTTAAAATCAATTTTTATATCATCGGCCGAATTGGCATTGGTGATAAAGGTAAAATTAAGATTGCCCAAATCGTGGAATACAGCGCCACCACCTGAGAGGCGACGAACCACTTTAACACCATTGGCTTGAACGTAATCGGTGTTAATTTCCGCCAAAGTATTTTGGTGTTTACCAACAATGATGGCATTTTCGTTGCGCCAAAGGGTAAAAATATTTTCATTAAATTCTTTGAGTAAATATTCTTCGGCGGCCAGGTTAAAATAGGGGTCGTTGTTTGGGTTTTGAATGATTAACATCGCCGCAAAAATACATCTTTGGGTGGAAACCTTAGGTCAAATGATACTAAATTGTATTTTTTTATTAAAATCAGCATCTTACAATTTTTATAGTAAATAGAAAGAATGTATTTTTGCGCCCGTCATGAATTTTGAACTAACAGAAGAACAATTAGCAGTACAACAAGCTGCTAGGGACTTTGCACAAACCGAGTTATTACCGGGTGTAATTGAACGCGACAACAACCAAGAATTTCCTGCTGAACAAATTAAAAAGTTAGGCGAATTGGGCTTTTTGGGTATGATGGTAGATCCTAAATACGGTGGAAGCGGCATGGATACGGTAAGTTATGTATTGGCAATGGAAGAACTAAGCAAAGTAGATGCATCTGCTTCTGTTGTAGTGTCTGTTAACAATTCATTGGTTTGCTGGGGCTTAGAAACCTTTGGTACTGAAGAGCAAAAAATGAAGTACTTGGTTCCATTGGCAAAAGGCGAAGTGCATGGTGCATTTTGTTTAAGTGAGCCAGAAGCTGGTAGCGATGCAACTTCACAAAGAACTACTGCTGTTGATATGGGTGATTACTATTTATTGAATGGAACAAAGAACTGGATTACCAACGGTAAGTCAGCTTCTACCTACTTGGTAATAGCACAAACCAATGTTGAGGCTGGACATAAAGGCATCAATGCATTTATAGTTGAGCGCGGCATGGAAGGTTTTGTAGTTGGAAAAAAAGAAGATAAAATGGGTATTCGCGGAAGTGATACACATTCATTGATGTTTACGGATGTAAAAGTTCCGAAAGAAAACAGAATAGGTGAAGATGGATTCGGATTTAAATTTGCCATGAAAACCTTAACAGGAGGACGTATTGGTATTGCTGCTCAAGCTTTGGGTATTGCAAGTGGTGCTTACGAATTGGCAGTTAAATATTCTAAAGAAAGAAAAGCATTTGGCACTGAAATTATGAACCACCAAGCCATTCAATTTAAATTGGCTGACATGGCTACAGAAATCGAGGCTGCAAGAATGTTGTGTTTGAAAGCTGCTTGGTTAAAAGACCAACACATGGATTACAACAGAGCTGGAAGTATGGCTAAGTTGTTTGCTAGTGAAGTAGCAATGAAAACAACTACTGAAGCGGTTCAAGTTCACGGTGGATATGGATACGTAAAAGAGTACCACGTTGAGCGTTTAATGCGCGATGCGAAGATTACCCAAATCTACGAAGGCACCAGTGAAATACAACGTGTCGTTATTGCGAGAGATATCTTGAAATAGTTAATAGTTATTGGTTAATAGTTATTGGTTATTAGTATCGGTAACATTCAATATTTTTGACTGCCTTCCTCAGCCCTGTTGCTGTTGTTGTTAAATGATAGATTTTATTCAAAAAAGCTTCTCGAAAGGGAGGCTTTTTTTGTTGAATAAAACAGTAACCATGTTGTTGGAGTGCTCCTTTCAGTCCTCGCAAGCTCATGAAGAAAACTCGTGACACCGCTTCGATATACATGTTGTTGGTATCATCACCAACAACGCCATAAAAAAGATGTTCATATAGTTGTTTACGATCGTCTTAAAATCGATTTGATTTATTTAGTTTGGTAGTGCGGATCATACACTTCTTTTTATTGTGAAACTGCCCCAAACAGAAACGGCAGCCCAGATGCGTTTATGAATGTAATTTTGGGAAGTGGATACTCCCAGTAGCAGAGCCACATTGCAATGCGGCACGCTACGGGACAACAAAAAATAATACCCTGCACTTAAGATGCAGTCTAATTTTTTGTAAATAGCGCACGGCAGTAAGCCCATGTAAAATCTCCTTAGAATTTGCATTTTCACACGCAGCTGGCTATAGTGTATGTTGGGAATGGCAGACTAAACACACGCTTTAACGCGAACGATGAAAATCAAATTTAGGTTTCAAAGAAATCGTAAACACCTGCCAAGTCATCGCACTGAAGGCGTTGTTGGCTGGGAACTAAGCGCAACGAAGTGAAGCGATCTCACGACTGAAAGGAGTATACCAACAACATGGTTCACACTTCAGGGAAACGAGGTTTTTTACGCTAATTTTGTCTTAATTACCTCCACTTCGTGGTCTTTTCCATAAAGAAAAATGTCCAGCCAAAGTTTGATGATTTCGCTGCTGTTGTTGTCAATGAGTGCAGTAAAGGCCGTGAAATCTTCGGTATCCAATTCGTTTTCACCCATTAAATGCTTGGGCGCATCTATTAAACCTTCTGAGAAGCCTATGCTAAACGTACTGCAGCAATTGCCTCTTTGAGCTTGCAATAGAATTGGTAAGCTGGCTTCTTGTTTAAAACTGATGATTAGTCCGTAGTAATCATAAATTGGTTTCATGGCTTTGGCGAAAGGCCAACAAATTTAATCAATTATTATTCAAAGTATCAAGTCATATTTTTGTCACGAAGGGCATTTATACATTTCAAAAGTGGGCAATCTGTATTTTAGCTCAAGCCCAATAACATAATGGCGTGTCAGTCCCTCCGGCCGGGTTTTGCGCACGATGATTGGTTGGGCAAATCGGCAACTCAATTCAAAGTGTGGAGTGATGGCATACGTTCCACTAAGCGCATAGTTGAGCGTTAGTCCTTTTGATCCATGCACCGCGTATGATGCGGTGTTGTTGACGTTGTAAACCCTGTCGTGTAACAGATGGTAAACGGCTATAAGTCCTGCGTTGGCTTGGAAGCGTTTGCCTATAGCCACACTGCGGTCTATACGCAACAAAAGATCTGGCCTTCGCATCAATTTGTTGGAGGTAAAATAAGCAGATGCGTTGGGGGTATATTTGGCTATGCTTGCTTCGAAATTGTTTTTGTTGAATTGAGCTATGGGCATTTGGAATCCGAGTGCAAATCGCCAAACCTTTTTATAACGTGCATCAGCACCCAATAAAATATCGTGGGTGCCCAAGCTGGTTTGGTAAACCATTGGCAAAGCCATTAACATGGTATTGCTGGCGGGCAATTGAATTTCGAAAGCTTTATCGGCTGCATTGACACCCAATTTAAAACCTAAGGTGTAGTTGATTGACCAATCATTTTTTTGGTAGTATTGGTAAGAAAAACTCGCAGTAATGTCGCCTAATCCTTGGGTTTTTGCCAAATTTCCTTGCGTAAATATATAGGGCAATTTTACTTGAACTTGGGCTTTTTTAAACAGCGATTTGCTGATTTCAATTTGCGAATTATAGATCTTCACATTTTGTTCGGCGCTGCCCAAAGTTTGGTTGATGGCGAATGAAAATTTATCAAATGATTGTTCCTTTTTTAGGGAAGAACCTAGCGTGCAAATTCCGGCATCGCTGCACCCTTGTGCAGGTAATTTTTCAATAACAGAAATTAATAGAAGAATATACAGAATTTTTTTCATTTCACAAAAATACAGTCTTAAAAGCAGCTTTTTTAGCCCAAGTGAAATAAAACGGGTCAAAAATGGGGGGCTCTAAAAACCAGTTTAAATACCTGATTAACAAATAATTATACGTCACTTAAAAAATAATTATCAACAAAGTGGAGAAAAGTGGAGAAAAGTGGATTTTTTGATTTTATTTTACAAAATTATTTACAGAACCTAAATGGCACGGTTTATCGGAGAGTTTGAATGCAAAATTGACA
>CANFXY010000103.1 GCA_947451105.1 Bacteroidota bacterium
AATTTTGTAATTTCTTGATAGTTGAAAGTCCTTTATTTTCGGGCATCATCAGTATTTTTAGATTTTTCTGAATCGGTGCGCAATTTAGGTAGGATAAATTTAATTTCAAAACTCATGTAGACAAAATAAGCACAAATAAGAAAAATTATACCGAACTTGTTAATTAAAGGACTGACTACTAGGTATATGCCAATTAAAATAAGTGTGCTTATCATTCTCAGTCCCATGCTGCCAAAAAACACGGCGTTAAAACGACTTTGAGAAACTGATAATCCGTTTAAAATCTTATTGGTACCCATAATGAAAAGCATCAGCATGGCAAGACTTATACTTGCTAGTAAAATTTTATCAAGGGCGCTTTTGCTTAATTGTGGAATTGCAAACAATACCACACATTGAATTAAAAAGAAAATGCTGTAGGTTTTTATTAAGGGTTTTGAATTCATTATAATTTTTTAATCATGTAGTACATGGAACCAAAAACACCGAAAACAAGACCAATGATGGTAAATAAAGGTATTTTTAGCCATTTAAATGTATCGATGTATTTACCCGCAAAGGTGCAAATAACGATGAAGGCAGCCATTTGCAATCCAAGGGCTGAATATTTTGCGTAATCGGCTAATGGTTTCTTTTTGTTCAAGCTTTGCTTTGAGTTGAGCTGCTCATATGGCAAGTTCCATTGAATTCAGCGCCGCTTTCAACCACCAATTTAGAGGTAGTAATATTTCCATTGATTTTTGCTGATGAGCGTAAAAACAATGTTTCACTCACAATTAAATCCCCGTCAATTCTACCAGAAATATCTGCACTTCTAGCATTTACATTGCCTATAATGCCAGCCGAGGCACCCATAGCAATTTTTGATTTGGAGAGAACGTTGCCTTCAATTTTACCATCTATTCTCAAATCTCCTTCAGAACTTAAATCACCTTTAATGAGGGTTCCAAGGCCAATCATGTTTAGCGCTGAATTTTGTGAAGAGTCGTTTTTGGTATTTTTATTCAACATGGGTGCAATATTATTAAAAAACTATGTAATTTAAAGGGTCAACTGCAATTCCGTTGTGCCAAAGTTCAAAACGAAGTTGTTTTTTAGGATTGGCTTTGTCTGTATATCCAGTGATACCAATGGTTTCGCCCGAACGGACAAATGAACCTGGTTCTTTGTAGACAGCAGCATTAAATTTGTAAACCGACATCCAATTGTTTTGGTGCAAGACAGAAATTGTAAAGCCATACTCTGGGGTCCATGAACTAAAAACAACCGTCCCATCCATCGTTGCTTTTACTGTTTCGTCTATAGCAGGAATGATCTCTACATAGGGATGACGCGCATTAAAGCCACCGCCTATATTGCCCTTCAAAGGGGTAAAGAATAAGAATTCATTGCCCAATAAATCTTGTTCTGAACTTGCATCTGATATGCCTACATTTGAAATTGGTCGGTTTTCACCAGACTCTTTTGCCTTAGCTTGTTCTATTTTGTCGTTTGCGTTTTTTACGCGTTCACCTTCAGCCTTCGTTTCATTTATGGTTAATTCAACATCACGGCTTTTGTCAACCTTATAGGGAATATCGTAGGCGGTGACCTCTTCTCCACTGATAATTTGTTTCATGGCCAACTCTCTTTTTTGTGCCATGCCCAACTCGTTTTCCAACTTGCTGATCTTTTTTAAGACTTCATTTTTCATTTTACCGTCAAAAGTTTGACTGTAACCAGGGGCATAATCTTTCACACCAGGGAAAAGGGTAAAAATACCCCAACTGATGAGTGAAAACAATAGCAAACCGGCAGAACTAATAAGTAAAACGTTGAAAGGTGTAAGGCTTAATGAAGTCTTTTCCTGTAAATTCGTTTCATTAATAATCAGAAGTCTATAGCGGTTACTAAGTTTTTTTAATAATTTTCTCCTGTTTTGTTTCTTATCCATGTAAAAAAATGCTCGGCAAATAATAAATTTGCGTTTTCAAAGTTAATAGGTTTTGTTAAAGAATAAAAATTGTTCAAATTAAAATATATATATCTTCTCTGTCTTTTTCTTGCGGTTCAAGCAAATGCTCAGTCATGGTTCTCCAAACAATGGCATAGTTCTGTTTCGCATTACAATTACTATTACAACGCAAATCTTTTGGTTTCAACTGCCAGAGAAGAAACCATTCTTGCGTATAAAGACAATTACAAGGATGTTTTGTCCTTATACCCAATGCTCGACCAAGCGTCTCTAAAAGGGAATGCGTCAAAGATGGACGAGGTCATTAAAAAATGTTCCCACATCATCGAAAAACACGGTAAAGGAAAATGGGTAGACGATGCCTACCTTCTTATGGGGGATGCTCAGTTGTTTAAAGGTGACTTTTATGCAGCGCTTGAAGTGTATGAATATGTAGCCGGATCTTTTAAATCAAGCGTGCCTGCAGCACAAGCTGAAATTAACTTGGTGACCACTTACATTTTAATGGGCAAGTACGACGATGCCGAAGCCTTGTACACCAAATTGTTGGCGAAGAAGGATTTTCCAATGGAGTTGAAAACCCAATTGGATATTGCAGGTGCAGCGGTAAACATTAAACAAAAAAAGTACCCCAACGCCATTAAATTACTAGAAGCTGCAATTCCGAAAGTAAAACAAAAACTTCAGAAAGTGCGTTGCAATTTTGTTTTGGCGCAATTGTACGCTCTGAACAAAAACAATATCCAAGCAAGTGTTCGATACAAAAAAGTAATAAAACTCAATCCACCTTATCAATTTGCCTTCAATGCCAAGTTAAATATGGCAAAAGCCATTAACATCAAAAATAGGGGTGAGGTAAAGAATGCAAAATTGGTTTTGCGTGACATGCTAAGAGATGACAAGAACATCGAATATTTTGATCAAATTTATTTTGAACTTGGTAACCTTGAGTTAGCCGATAAAAACGAAACTGGTGCAGCCTTAGAATACACCAATTGCTTGCGATCCAATGGCACTGATTTAGGAATAAAAAGCAATGCCTACCTAGCGCTTGCCGATATCTATTTTAAAAAGCAAGATTACGAAAATGCACAAGTCTATTACGATAGTGCTGCAAGAACTATAGATCCAACACATCCTGATTACAAAAAAATTCAAAATAAGAATCTGGTTTTAAACGAACTGATTAAGCACTTGGTTAACATCAAAGAGAAAGACAGTTTGTTGCGCTTAGCTGACAATGATAAGTTGCGCGAGAAGACCATAGATAAGTTAATCAAGCAAGAAAAAGACAGAATAGAGCAAGAGAAGTTTTTGCAAGAGAGTAAAAAGAATCAATTGAATAATATGGACAATTCTAATGGTGTTGTAAATAGCACCAATTTTCCATTTTATAACATGTCTTCTCGAACCAAAGGTTTGCAAGATTTCAACCGAATTTGGGGCAACCGTGAACTTATGGATTTTTGGGCGGTGAGCAGCAATAAGTCTGAGTTGTGGAAGAAAATAGACAACGAGCAGAAAAGCAACGATATGGGCAGTGAATTAAAAAAAGCTGCAATGGAAAAGGCACCAAATGAGCGCAAAAAGTATTACGAGAACTTGCCTTTTACAAAATTGGAAAAGCAACAAATGAAGGATGATTTGGCAGAATCCTATTTTTTAGGGGCCAATGTGTATTATCAAGATTTGAAGGAATATGACAAGGCGAAGAAAATGCTCGAGGAGCTGAATGCCAAATACCCTGATAATAAATTTCAAATCAATGCTTGGTATCTATTGGCCCGCATAGCCCAAGACCAAAAGAATTTAGAAAGGGCCAATTATTTTATCGAGCTTATACGTAAGCAGGACCCCAAATCAAACTTCTTAAATGTTCTGTTAAACTATGACCAAAACGACAGCATAGTAGAAGCTGCGCCCGCCGAAGATGTGGTTGAAATATTATACAACAAAGCGTATTCCGCATTTAAAGCAAAAAAATACGATGAGGCTATGAAGTATAAGGCAGAGAATGATTTGAAATTTCCTGGCAATCCATTGCAGGTAAATTTTGATTACATCGAAGCATTGATATTGGGTGAACAAGGTCAATTCAAACCTTTCCAAGTAAAATTGCAGGCCATAGCCGACAACTATCCAAATTCTCCAATTGCCAAACAGGCCGCTCAAACCATAGAGTTGTTAAAAATTAAAAGTGGTGAAACGGTGGTTCAAAAAAGCAGCGATAAATACGTTTACAATCCAAGTGCTGATCAGTTTTACATGTTGTTGGTGCCGAAAAGCACTGATATGACGCCACTAAAAATTGCTTTTCTAAACTACAATAAATCATACTTTGCCAACGAAGGATTAAAGGTAACCACTTCATTGTTGGGTGAGCAATATCAAATCTTAATTGTCAATAATTTTAAGGGCTTAGATCTCGCTAAAAATTATTTAACGCAGATGAGAGCAAATCCAAACTTCTTTAGTGACTTAAAGATTGCCGACAGCAGTTTACAATACCTTATTAGCAAGGAAAATTTCACCATTTTAATCACCGAAAAATTAATCAGTGAATACGAATCATTCTTCAAAACAAACTACACTTTTTAGATAAATAATATGAGCAAAAATACAGTCAGCAATAGCAATCAAAAGTTTTGGAAAATATTTCTATACACCCTTTTGTTTGTTCCTGTATTCTTTATTTTGGTTAACTTCGGAATATTGGGTTCTATGCCAGATATTGAAGAGTTGGAAAATCCAAAAAGTGCATTGGCCAGCGAATTGTATAGTGAAGATGGGGTTATGCTCGGGCAGTATTTTATTCAAAAACGGTCTTACTTAGGTTATAATGATATTCCAAAGGGTATGTTTGATGCGCTTATCTCAACAGAGGATGAACGTTTCTATGAACATTCTGGTATTGATGTAAAAAGACTTGTAGGTGCGGTTGTTCGTTTAGGTTCTTCAGGAGGTGCAAGTACAATCACCCAACAGTTGGCTAAAAACTTATTCCATTACGACGATGGGAAACGACCAAACATCGTCATTCGTTTAACACAGAAATTAAAAGAGTGGGTTATAGCAGTTCGTCTTGAAAGACGTTATACCAAAGAAGAAATTGCAACCATGTATTTAAATACAGTTCAATTTTCGGGAAATTCATATGGCATAAAATCAGCTGCCAAAGAATTCTTTAACAAACAGCCCATCGATTTAAAAACTGAAGAATGTGCGGTTTTAGTTGGAGTGCTTAAAGCCATTACCATTTATAACCCAAAAAGAAATCCCAACAATTCAACCGCAAGAAGAAATACAGTTTTGGGTCAAATGTTGAGGAATAAAAAACTAAGCAATGAAGACTTCGAACGTTTGAAAGCTTTGCCAATAGAATTAGACTATCAATACGAGGACCATAACGAAGGTCTTGCGGTTTATTTTAGAGAGTGGTTAAAACGCGATTTAAACAAATGGTGCAAAGAGCATAAAAAACCCAATGGAGAAAACTACAACCTATATAAAGATGGGTTGAAAATTTACACCACCATCAACTCAAAATTACAGCAATATGCCGAAGATGCTGCGTTTAAGCATTTAAAAGATTTGCAAGGCGAATTTGATAAATCATGGGGAAATAGAGAGCCTTGGAGGGATGAGAATTGGAAAGTTTTATCAAATTATCCAATTGCTGAATTAAAGAAAACACCAAGATATTATGCATTGAAACAGATGTACGATGGTGATACATCTAAAATCATGAAAGTATGTAGAACCAAAACCAAGATGACTGTTTTTTCTTGGAATGGGGATAGAGATACCAGCATGAGTCCTTTAGATTCTGTTAGATACATGAAGAAATTCTTGCATACCGGATTCATAGCTATTCAACCTAGTACTGGTCAAGTGAAAGCATGGGTAGGCGGTATCAACCACCATTATTTCCAATACGACCATGTCAATAAAAGTGCGGGCAGACAGGTGGGTTCTACATTTAAACCATTTGTATATGCCTTGGCTATAGACAACAAATTGTCACCTTGTATTCAGTTCCCCAATGTGCCACCACCGTATCCTAACTGGACTGTGCACAACAGTGACGGTAGTTCTGGTGGAACAATGAATATGTACAGAGGTTTGGCCAATTCTACAAACTGTATCGTTGCTCAATTGATGTACACCATGGGGGCAAATGCCCCATCCAATGTGATTGACTTTGTTAGAAAAATGGGCATTGATTCAGCAAAGCTAGATCCTGTGCCTTCTATATGTCTAGGTGTTACAGATATTTCTCCGTACGATATGGCAGGTGCATTCTCAACGTTTGCCAATAAAGGATATTGGATTGAACCAAGTTATTTAACCCGCATCGAAGATAAGAATGGTAACGTATTAGCTGAGTTTGGTACCACAGACATCAAGCAAATTATGACAGAAGAAAAAGCCTATGTGATGTGTCAACTGCTTCAAGGTGTTGTGCAAGGAGGGACGGGCCAACGTTTAAAAACCAAATATGGAGTAGAAGGTTGGGTAGGCGGAAAAACTGGAACCACACAAAGCAATAGCGATGGTTGGTTTATGGGTGTAACCAAAGATCTTGTTTGTGCAACATGGGTTGGATGTGACAGCCGCAAGGTTCGTTTTAGATCCACCAATTTGGGACAGGGTGCACACGCAGCTTTGCCAATATTTGCTTACTTCATTAAAAAGGCAAAAGAAGATCCTAAATTGGATATTAACTTATTGCCAATTGACCGGCCTGCCCAGGAAATAAGTACTGAATTTAATTGCAACCAATACCAAGAGGAGGGTGATGTGGAAGAATTTGGTTCCGGAGGTGGCGGTGATCTGGATTTGGGAATCTAGCTTTATCCTCTTAAAATTTATCTTTACAAAAACTGAATCGAATGTAAATTTATTGCTTCGATAAAGGTTTTAATATTTCTTTTTTGTTACGTCGCATTGTGATTTGTTCTTATAAAGAGCAAAAAAGTTTTGCGACAATGACTTATTGTTTAGTATCTTAATAGAAACGGTTTTGATTATTTAATAATTGTATTTGTTTCATTTTAAAACCCGATTTAGAGGTTATGAAATTCTTAAGCATGCCCTTTATTTTTTAACTTAAAATAATACCATTTACATTTTCATTTTACCATATAAATGCTATTTCGCAAGGATCAAAAACAATGCATCAATGAAAAGAAAATTAACAAAAATTATTGGACTCTTGCTCTGTTTAATTACGAGTAAGGCGTCCGAAGCACAAATTAGTCTATTGCAGGACTACTCTAATAAGTTTTCTGCAACTATTGGCACTTTCCAAGGAATTAATTTCCGTGAAAGTGGTTTTTCTGGTATGTATCCAATTCCTAATACCAATGGTAAAGAGTTTTGGGTAATTTCAGACAGGGGGGTAAACGTAGATGCGGCATCAGCCAATCCATCTACTTGCCGTCCTACTTACGATAAGATTTACGGATTCGCGAACTATGTACCTAAAATACATAGAGTACGTGTTTCTGGTGACTCAGTTCAAATTTTACAAA
Organism: Bacteroidota bacterium; assembly: GCA_947451105.1. Taxonomy (GTDB): domain Bacteria; phylum Bacteroidota; class Bacteroidia; order NS11-12g; family UBA955; genus JABMMZ01. The sequence goes on from CANFXY010000103.1 coordinate 7,489, forward strand.
CCATCACCATGAAACGTCCAAACGGAACTGGTGCTACTGGATTGTTGAATCCAACTGGTTTTGGTAGCACAGCAGCAGAACTTGTATCAACCGATACCGTTTTAAATTGCGCAAATTTCAGCAAAAAAACTGCTCCAAAAGATGTTTGGGGTATCGACGCTGAAGGTTTAGTAGTTGATAAAGACGGAAACTTTTGGATATGTGAAGAAGGTGGTCCAACAATTTGGAAATTAAATCCAACTGGTGTTGTTATCAAAAGATATACGCCTTATGCTAATTTAGTGGGTGCTCAACCAGAGGATGTATTAATTGACTCTTGTTTTAAATACCGCAAAAACAACAGAGGTTTTGAAGGTATAGCTTTGGCTCCAAATGGTAAAATTTACGCCATTATTCAAAGTCCAATTTTATATCCAAATACCACAATTGGTGAGGGCACTAGAGTGCACAGAATTTTAGAAATTGATCCTTCAAGCAACGCACAAAGAATGATCGTTTATTTAAACGATGGTATCATTGGTGCTTCAGGTTCTAACCAAATTCGTTTACGCGATTGGAAAATTGGTGACATGGCTGCTATAAACGATTCAACCTTTATGGTTTTAGAAGCAGCATTAAGAGGAACAACAGATGTTAAAAGAGTATACACCATTAACATCAATGGTGCTACTTCAGTTAATTCAGGATTATATGGCGGCGTAACTTTAGAAGCTTTAGTGGATTCTGCCGGTTTAGCGACGAATAGCATTAAGCCAGTGAAGAAAAAGTTATTCATGGATTTATTGGCAAAGGGTTGGCCATCTGCTTTAGAGAAAGCTGAAGGTCTAGCCATTATCAATGACAGTACAATCGCAATTTGTAACGACAATGACTATGGGCAAGTTTCAGTCCCTCAAAACGGTATAGCAACTGCTACAACCAACACAGGCCATGTTATAGTTTATAGTTTAAAAGGAATAAACAAACTAATAGCGTATAAAGCGCCTAAGACAGTTTTAGTTCCAGGTATTACAGGAGCAAGTACTTCAACTAGCCCTTACCTAAACCCACTAACTCCAGGTGTATCATTCACATCATTGTTAACCTCAGGTGACTATGTTGGTTCATACCGCATGTGTGGAACACCAGATGGTTTGGGCGCATACGACAATGGCAATGGAACTTTCACAGTATTAATGAACCATGAATTTGGAAATACTGCAGGTGTAGCACGTGCGCATGGTTCTGCCGGTGCATTTGTTTCAAAATGGGTAATCAACAAATCAAACTTATCAATGGTAAGTGGTTCTGATTTAACTAAAGATGTTTACTTATGGAACGGAACAGGTTATACAAAATATAACGCAGCCAATCCATCACCATTAGCAGCATTTGGCCGTTTTTGTTCTGCAGATCTTCCTGCTGTATCAGCATTCTACAATGCAACTACAGGTTTAGGAACACAAGAGCGTATATTCATGAATGGTGAAGAATCAGGAAGTGAAGGAAGAGCATTTGCTCACATTTCAACTGGTGCAAACGCTGGTTCTACTTATGAATTGCCATATTTAGGTAAATTCTCTTGGGAAAATTCAGTAGCAAGTCCACTTGCAAGCAACAAAACAGTTGTAGCAGGAACAGACGATGCAACTCCAGGTCAAGTTTATTTCTATATTGGAACAAAAACCAATACTGGAAATGAAATTGAAAAAGCAGGTTTAAGCAATGGTAAATTGTATGGTGTTGCAGTAACTGGTTTAACCTTAGAGGTTAGTGCTAGTATCCCAGCTGCTAATACTGCATTTACATTGGTTGATTTAGGTCAAGTTCAAAACATGACAGGTGCTGCATTAAATACAGCAAGTAACACAGCAAACGTAACCAATTTCTTAAGACCAGAAGATGGTGCTTGGGATCCAAGTAATCCAAAAGACTTCTATTTTGCTACTACCAACTCAGTAACTGCACCAAGCAGATTGTGGAGATTGCGTTTTACAGATCCTGCAAATCCAGAATTGGGTGGAACAATCACAGCCGTATTGGATGGTACAGAAGGTCAAAAAATGTTTGACAACCTTACAATTGACAATTATGGTCATATCACTTTGGTTGAAGATGTTGGAGGCAACGTACACATTGGTAA
>CANFXY010000104.1 GCA_947451105.1 Bacteroidota bacterium
AGGGCTTTAAAGCTATTTGTATCAGAGCTGTTTTATATGAATCAGAAAGCACACTTGCGCCAATGGCTATATTTGTGTCGATGTCAAATGAATCTTCCGTGATCATTTTTCTGATTTCTTCGTTTTGCTTAGTTGTTGAATCGCTTTGACCTGAATTGGAATTACAGGCCGAGAGGACGATTCCTATAAATAGATAAAAACGCATTTTATTTTGGATTACGTGTACAAAAAAAGAGGTTGAGTTTTGCTCAACCTCTTTCTATAAATATATTTTAAATTATTTGTTAGATTTCAATGGCTGCTCAGCAACAGGCATGCTATCATTGGCAGTTGAATCCATAGCCGCTGCTTGTAGGGCTGCAGTTTTACTGTTTTCCATTCCTGAACGGTATGATTCTCCGATGCCTTCCCAGGTGCTTTGAATGGTTCCAAAGGTGGTTCTTGTGGCTTCGTCTAATTCAGCTTCATTAATACCTTCAATTGCAGTGTTAAAACCTTCAGAATATCCAGCCCATGTTGCAGAATCAAAAGTGCTTGATGAAGACACCAAGTTTTTCACTGAATCTACCCATTTGCCTAAGTCGGCTACTTTAGTTGCAGACTCAGATACTTCAGGAGAATTGTTACAAGCAGCAAAGAAAGCCGCCAAAACAGTAAGGATAAATAATTTTTTCATTCTTTTTGTTTATTAATAAAATTTACGCAAATCTAATTTTAAAGTTAGATATTGCAAAACATTTTTTAACCGAAATTGAAACGCGATTTTCTTAGTACACCAATAGAATTCCTCAAAGGAGTTGGTCCGCAAAAAGCTGAAGTTTTGCAAGCTGAGATCAATGTGTTTAGGTATGGCGATTTACTTCGTTTTTTCCCTTTTCGCTACATCGATAAATCAAAAATTACATCTATCTCCGAATTAAATGAAGAATCCGGTACCGTTCAACTTCGAGGCAAATTATCCAATATTCGCGTTGTAGGATCAGACAAGGGAAAACGTCTGCTGGTCAATTTGGTTGATAAAACAGGAGGCGTAGAATTGCTGTGGTTTAAAAACTACCAATACATCTTGAAGGTGCTTAAAGAAGATGGTTTCTACACGGTTTATGGCAAAGTAAATGCTTTCATGGGGAAATTGAGCATTGCCCATCCTGAAATAAAATTGTACGATGCCAAAGACGATGAAAAAGGCAATCAAATGGAGCCTGTTTATCCTTTAACTGAAAAGTTAAAATCGCGTTTCATGGATTCGAAGTATATTCTCAGCCTGGTAAAGCAAATTATTCAAAGCCCTGAATTTGAATGCGAAGATCATATACCGGATTCTGTTTTAAAGCCATTGAATTTAATCGCCAAAAAATCGGCGCTCTACCATATGCACTTGCCGAGTTCAGAGCAAGCGGCATTCGCATCTGCTAGGAGAATTAAATTTGAGGAGATGTTTACCCTTGCTATGCGTTCTGAAAAAATCAAAAGCAAAAGATGGCAGGAAATGAACGGGTTTAAAATGACAGAATCAGGTGTACTTCTAAAAGAATTTTACCACAATCATTTGTCTTTTGAATTGACCGATGCGCAAAAAAGAGTTATTAAAGAAATTCGAACAGATATGAGAAGCGGTCATCAAATGAACCGTTTGTTGCAGGGAGATGTTGGAAGCGGTAAAACCATCGTTGCTCTGTTTTGCATGCTGATGTGTCTTGACAACCACGCGCAAGCATGTATGATGGCACCCACTGAAATTTTAGCAACCCAACATTACATTACATTAAAAGACCAAGTTCAAGGATTGCCTATAAAAGTAGAATTGCTTACTGGCTCAACCAGCAAAAAGAAACGCAACACGATTCTAGAAGAACTGAAATCTGGCGAAATACACATTCTTATTGGCACACATGCATTAATTGAAAATGATGTTGAGTTTCAAAAACTTGGTTTAGCCGTTATTGACGAACAACACCGTTTTGGTGTGGCTCAAAGGGCAGAGCTTTGGAATAAATACAAAACAAAACCCCACGTGTTGGTAATGACCGCAACGCCAATACCAAGAACCTTAGCGATGACGATACATGGGGAGTTAGAGGTTTCAGTGATCGACGAATTGCCCAAGAACCGTAAGCCAATCAAAACCGTTCAAAGGGAAGAGCGCTACCGTTCTGAGGTCATGGAGTTTTTAAAACTTGAAATTTCAAAAGGCAGGCAAGCCTATATTGTTTACCCGCTTATTGAAGAGTCAGGAAAACTCAATTTGAATGATTTAATGAATGGGTATGATTTGGTTTGTAGTTTTTTTCCAATACCACAATACCAAATTAGTTTGATGCATGGAAAGCTAAAGCCAGAGGTTAAGGCCCTTGAAATGCAAAGATTTAAAGATGGTATAACCCAAATAATGATATCTACCACAGTTATCGAGGTTGGTGTTAATGTGCCCAACGCTTCGGTAATGGTGATAGAGGATTCAAATCGATTTGGTTTGTCGCAGCTCCACCAATTGAGAGGCCGTGTTGGAAGAGGGGCAGAACAAAGTTATTGTATCTTAATGACAAAGGAAGACCTTAATTATCCAGCCAAAAGAAGGGTGCAGACTATGTGTGCAACCAACAATGGATTTGATATCTCTGAGGTCGATTTGGAACTTAGAGGACCAGGCGATATGATGGGCACAAGACAAAGTGGCTTGCCAGAATTTAAACTTTTGGATTTGGTTAAAGATACTGAGATTATAGATTTAGCGAAAAGGGCAGCAGCTTACATTATTAAAAACGATCCAAGTCTCGAGAAACCTGAACACAACTTCTTGCTTGAGTATTTATTGTCGCATCAAGAGGACCATTTTTGGAGTAGAGTAAGTTAAGATTTATTTAATTTTATATTTTTCTCTCTCAGTTTTATTCTTATCTTTGCGGCCCCAAATACGTTCATAAATGTTATCGCGCAGGAATATCCGCATTAAAGTTCTTCAACAGTTATATGCTTTTCAGCAACAAGACGCTAAGTCTGTTCCTGTGTTTCAAAAAGCATTAGAAAATCAGTTTTCAGATTTTTACAAATTTTACTATTTTAGTTTACAATTTCTTATCGATTTCAACACTTTCATGGAAAGTGAAAAGGAATTAGAATTAGAAAAATACTTTCCAAACAAAACGCATATCCGAAATTCAGAAGTTTTAAAGCGGGTTGATTTCTTTAATTCATTATCTGAAAGCACCAATTTTCAAGAAGTATGTGGCAAATTACCATACGATTGGAGAAGTCACGGAGACATGTTCAACAGAATCTTTATAGATGTTGTTCAATATGATTTCTTTATCGATTTTTGTGTTTTTGATGAACCAAGTCCAGAAGTTCAAAAAGAGTTTTTAATCAATTTCTATGAGTTTTTATTCAATGAATTGGAATTGTTTGAACAATCTATGGAGGATGAATATTTGTTTTGGGAGGATGATTCAGCCGATATTTTAAAATCTGTTGTCAACACCATTGACACATTTTATTCCAAAAACAAATTAAAAATTGAAATCATCAACGACAAGCAAAGAGAAGATATTCAATTTGGTGTTTCCTTATTTCAAAATTGTATTGTTAACAAGGAGTCATTGGATGAAATTATTCACCAAAATACATCCAATTGGGATGCAGAACGTTTAACCGTTAATGATATTATCATGCTTAGAATGGCTTTGTCTGAGTTCTTGTATTTTGAAACCATTCCGCCAAAAGTAAGTATCAACGAGTATTTGGATATTGCCAAATCATATTCAACGCCTAAGAGTCATTTGTTCTTAAATGGCGTTTTAGATAAAATTAGAATCACCTTAACCCAAAGTGGTAAATTAAATAAAACGGGTAGGGGATTGAAAAACGAATAATTCGATTATTTTTGCCTCATCAATCAATATTTAATTATATGAAACAAATTAGCTTTTGTGTTTTAGCCTTTTTATTTTTAGCCTCTTGCAACAGCAATTCAGGTAATAAAGATAACTCAGGTTCTACAACTGAGAACAACTCTGAAATTTCTAACGAGCAAATCAACAACCCTGCAACGGCAAGCAATCCAACTGCAACGCCATCGGAATTTGCTATTATGTCTTTCAAAAATACCGAACACAATTTCGGAGATATTTTAGAAAACCAAAAAGTTGAAACAACCTATGAATTTACAAATACAGGTAAGGTAGATTTGTTAATCAATGATTGCAGAGCATCTTGTGGATGCACGGTACCTAATTGGCCAAAAACGCCAATCAAACCAGGTGCTTCAGGTGTAATTAAAGTGGTATTTGATAGTGCTGGAAAAGGTGGTGAAAACAATAAAATCGTGACGGTATTGGCCAATATAAAAGAAGGTTCAATTGAACTTAAATTTAAGGCTAATGTGCGTACATTAAAATAAATTTAGACAAACATGGACAATTCAATTATAATTTTACAAGCTCCTGGTCAAGGAGGTTCAAGCAGTTTCATGATCATGATGGGCTTGATGTTGGTGGTGATGTATTTTTTTATGATCAGACCTCAACAAAAGAAAATGAAGGCTCAAAAGAAATTCATTGACGAAATGAAAAAAGGTGATTTAATCGTTACCACTGGCGGAATTCATGGTAAAGTAGTTTCTCTTGATGAAGGTTCAACCTTGGTAATTGATTCAGAAGGCACAAGATTGAAAATTGAAAAATCATCAATTTCATCTGATTTGAGTGCGCCTTTGAACGCAGTTGCAAAAGCATAACTTATGCTTAGGGTTGGTATAACTGGTGGCATTGGAAGCGGTAAAACGACAGTTTGTTCTATATTTGAAAAACTAGGAATACCTGTTTATTACGCCGATTCTAGAGCCAAGGATCTTGTTAATACCAATTCGGAATTACAAAATAAAATTTCAAATGCCTTTGGGCAAAACTCTTTTATAGAAGGCGCGTACAACCGCGCCTTCATTGCTTCTATTGTGTTTTCGGATAAAAAGAAGCTTGAATTGTTAAATTCAATTATCCATCCTTTTGTATTAAATGATTGGGTGGATTTTTGTCAATTGCATAAGCAAAGTCCCTACATTATTAAAGAAGCGGCAATTATGCTCGAGACAGAAAGTAAAAACTCTGTCGACCAGATTGTACTTGTGCATGCGCCTTTGGAGACAAGGATTAAAAGAATACAAGAAAGAGACAAGGTCTCTGAAAATGACATTAAAGCTAGGATTGAATCTCAGATGCCTGAAGATGAAAAAATAAAAATGGCGGATTCAATTATTTACAACGATCAAACCCATTCCTTGATTGAACAGGTGCTTGATTTGCACCAAAAATTCAAATTACTTTAATTGATTCAAATACATCTTTACTGCATTTGACATGCCGTATTCTAAGGCATCGCAAATAAGGGCATGACCGATGCTAACTTCCAAAAGTCCAGGAACGTTTTCTGAAAAATATTTCAAGTTGAACAAATCTAAATCGTGCCCAGCATTGATGCCTAGCTTGTATTCTAAAGCTTTCATAGCGGTTTCAATATATGGTTTAACCGCGGCTTCTTTATCGCTGTTAAAGTTAACGGCATACGATTCTGTGTAAAGTTCAATTCTGTCTGTGCCAGTTTTAGAGGCCGACTCAATAAGGGATGGATCTGGATTTAAAAATATACTGCATCGAATCCCTGCGGATTTGAATTTGGCAATTGTTTGTGTTAAAAAGTCTAAATGTTTGATGGTGTCCCAACCGGCATTGCTGGTTAGCACATCTGGAGGATCGGGAACCAATGTTACTTGATGCGGTTTTACGTCCAAAACCATTTTGATAAAATCTTCACTTGGATAGCCTTCAATGTTGTACTCCGTTTTAACGGTGTTTTTAAGGGCGTATACGTCGTCGAATCGGATATGCCTCTGATCTGGTCGCGGATGTATTGTTATTCCCTCTGCGCCGTAAGATTCGATTTTTTCAGCAAATTTGATAATATCAGGATTGTTGCCACCTCTAGCATTTCTTATGGTTGCTAATTTATTGATGTTAACGCTTAATTTGGTCTTGTTTATAATTTCCATTGTAATTGAAAAGTAAGGTCGCTTGCATGTGGTTTGTCAATATAATTTAATCCAGTTCCATTGCTTTCCACACCTGCAAATGAGCTGCGTGCAAATCTAATCCAAATTTGTAGATCTTTTTGTATTTGGTGCTTAATTAATATATAGCTTCTTGTGCCTTTGCCAATATATGCTGGAATGTTAAACGTACCGGGCACATCGTTTTCGTAGGCAAATGTTCTGCTGTTGTAATCATCTGAACTAAAACTGCTGTAACGAAACGTTAAATTGGTTTTTTTGCCCAAACTGAATTGGAGGTCTTGGTATATTAAATTTCCCAAACGAGCACTTTGGTTTTCAATCCCATACTTTATGAATTCTACACGGTTTCTAATTTTAATTTTTTCAAATTTGATTTCACTGTGGAGTCTAATAACTGTTTTATGATGTTTTTCGATACTGTGTATGCGCTCTTCGGAATTTGCATTTTGTTCTTGTTCGGTTTGTTTTATTCTTGCATATATTGAAAAGGCCTGCTTGGTTTTATACGCCAATTCTATCATTTGTTCGCTTTGGTAGCTTTTTGCATCAACTCGAAACTTTGCTTGGTCAAATTGGCATAGGTCATTATAAAAGCTAAGGGTAATCTTACTTGGTAGTAGGGTACAAAATCCCATATAAAATCCTTTTTCGTTGCTGTTGCTGCTTGAACTTCCAAATCCATTGCTCAGATTGAGGCCTTCAGTGAAAGTGTAATATCGGTAGAGTATACTCAAGTCTGTTTTTTTTCCTATTGCACTTAGCAAGCCCGCAAGCATGGATGTTCCTAAATTAGGTGTTCGTGAAACCTCCCCAAATACCAAATTGTTTTTTAAATGAAACTTCCAGTCCAAACCAAATTTAAGTCTAGTTTCTTTATCAAATTCTGATGTTACATTTAAGCTTTTGTCCGTTTTGAAAGGATTGGTCTTGATTTGATGGTAAATTATAGTTGTGCCGATTTCAAGATTTTGTGTCTTGAAAACTGTATGACATCCATTTAAATATTGATACAGTTGATGTCTGCTTTTTTGCTCCTCTTCATTTCGGTAATAACCAGTGTTTAATATACTTCCAAAGCTAATCACATTGCTATCACTCTTTGGTTTGCTGTCCAATTGCCTTATTCCGGTAAATAAAACCGTTTCAAATTTAGGGCTTAGAATGGCTTTCATCGACGCACCTCTTAAAAACCCTGTTTCATTAAATGATTTATAGGGTTTGCAACCAATGTTGTTTTTCATCACCTGCATAACCAGTGTTGATTTTCCGCTTGCAATTCCTGTACCTATGCATAGGCCTTGAGCAAAATTTATTTGTTGGTCGCCCAATAAAATATTTTGTATTTTGTTCTTAGGCTTGATCATTATATATGCCGACTGAAACAACATTTTGGCTGTTTCACCTGCATCTTTTTCGATGTGTATTCCGTAGTCCAAATTAATTGATTCAGATTGATACAGAAAGGCAATTTTAGAACGGTTTCCCATAAATCGGTTTGAATCACTTAAGGTAAACCCCAGTGATTTTTCTAATCTGTAGTTGTGTTTTAGTCGGAACTGTTTCTGGTGTTTTTGAGAGATTAGGGTGTGCAAAGAAAAATCATTAATGTCAAAAGTTTCAAGTAAAAGTTCAATGCTATTTGAGTCCAGTCCCTCAATGGTCTGCAGTTCGTATTTAGACTTAATGGGCCCATATAGTTTTTGATGTTCAATGATTTGTTCAAGGTGACCAAAACTTAAAAGAGTGCTGGAGTGAAAGTCAAGAACGCTTATTTTGTTTATGTTGAATTTTTTATTGTATGTCTCTTTGTTTTGAAGCTCTGTGTAATCAATTTCTTGTTCTGTGCTTACATTGCCTGATTCTATGATTTTTTCTATTTCTGAATTGTCTGCATACTGGGCCTGAATGTGACCGCAAAAAATAAACAGCAGGAGGCTAAGACTTAATTTCATATGCTAGGCTTAAACAAGTGCTAAATCCAAGTAAAATGTGCATTGTAAAAGCAAAACCTATTTCAGTTTTTCTTTTTTTTAGGCCAATGCCTAAACCCAATTGTTTTCCGCCATTGGCAGCACATATATTTACATTAATCAGGGAGTCTCTTTGCATTGCAATAGCAGTTTTTAATTGCAAGGGCTGAAATCTAGTTTTTTCAAATTCAAACAACAGCTTTATTCTTTTTTCAATATTATACCCCAAACTCCAAATAACTGCCTGGTTTTGTTCGTGTTTGTTGTCATTAAAGGCTGCATAATTGATTGTGCTTTTTACAATAAAACAGGTTTTTATTTTGGCGTGTGCTTTTACACTCAATGAAAGATCAATATTGGATTGATTGATTTTGTTATACTTGAAAAAATTAATGCGTTCAAAATAACCGTTGATCCCAAAGCTTAGGTCTTTAATGGGATTTATTGCAGTGCACAATCCAATTCTATTGATTTGATAAACTTGATTTCCCTCGTTTTGCCATGAAATACCAGTTCCTATGTTTGAATTGGAAGTTTGCAGGCTAAAACCAGCGGCATATAAATCTTTTAGACCATAAGGGTTGCTAATTGAATAGGATAGTAGGGTCTTGTTGTTAATTAATTCTGAAGGGTTATTTAACGCTGCAAAATTAGCACTGCCTTGGCTCTTGCATGAGGAAAAAGCTGAATAGCCATAGGGTTGGCCATGTATATGGTTTACAAATGCCCATAGTAACCCCATAGTCAAATAAAAAGATTTGAATTTCATAGTGTTCGTTTAAACCAAAGATAATAAAAGAAAATTAAAAAAGAAAGCGGTCAAAATCGCTTGTTTACTTTTGCTGAATTCCTTTTTTGAATACAGTTTTCTAAAGAATACCCAAACATTTATTAACTATTTCTAAAAAGTCCAACAAACCTTTTTAATTTTGCATTAATGATAAAAGCAAAATTTGCCGTTATAGGATTAGGTCGTTTTGGCGCAAAAATAGCCAGACAGCTCTCTAGAAGAGGGGCTGAGGTGGTTGCCATTGACGATAATGAAGACAAGGTGGAACTTTTAAAAGAAGACGTTGCAATGGCTATAACCATGGATGCAACAGAAATTAATGCTTTGAAAAGTTTTAAAATTGAAGAAATGGATGCTGTTGTTGTGGCAATAGGTGAAAATTTCGAAGCTTTGATTTTAACTGTCGTTAATTTAATGGAACTGAAAATTAAACGCATCATCGCTCGTGCTGGTTCACCGCATCAAAAACTTATTTTAGAAAAATTGGGTATCACCGAGACCTTATCTCCTGAAGAGGAAGTTGGAATTATTGTTGCGGAAAGACTAATTCACCCGAGTGTAAAAACCTTCTTGCAACTGCCTGACGGGTATGAAATAGCTGAAATTTCTGCACCAAAGGGCATCAAAAACATGACCATTGA
>CANFXY010000105.1 GCA_947451105.1 Bacteroidota bacterium
CAATAAATTTCTGAAAAAAAATTGTGATTTTATTTCAAAAATATAGTTATTTGCACCAACCAAAAAAAAATACATCATGTCAGAAGTAGCAGAAAAAGTAAAGTCAATCATCGTTGACAAATTAGGAGTTGAAGAAAGCGAAGTAACGCCAGAGGCGAGTTTCACAAACGACCTAGGTGCAGATTCATTAGATACAGTTGAATTGATCATGGAATTTGAAAAAGAATTCAACATTGCAATTCCTGATGAGCAAGCCGAAAAAATCGGTACTGTTGGCGATGCGATTTCATACATCGAAAACAACTCTAAGTAATTTTTACCCTATAACATATACATGCAATTAAAACGTGTAGTAGTTACAGGAATGGGAGCCCTTACTCCATTGGGCAACGACCTCCAATCGTATTGGAATGGTTTGGCCAATGGTGTAAGTGGAGCCGACGCGATTACGCTTTTTGACACGACCAAATTTAGAGCAAACTTTGCTTGTGAAGTTAAAAACTTCAATCCTGAAAATTTCATGGACCGCAAAGAGGCTAGAAAAATGGATCGTTTTGCTCAGTTTGCTAATGTAACAACGGAAGAAGCTATTAAAGACTCTGGTTTAGATCTTGATAAGATTGACAAATCAAGAGTAGGCGTTATTTGGGGTTCTGGAATTGGGGGATTAACATCCTTTTTCAATGAAAGTGCTGACTTTGCAAAAGGTGATGGCACGCCGAGATTCTCTCCTTTCTTCATAACCAAGATGATATCAGATATTGCTGGTGGCTTGGTGAGTATAAAATATGGATTTGGTGGACCAAACTATACAACAGTATCAGCTTGTGCATCAAGTAACAACGCCTTAATCGATGCATTTAATATGATCAGATTAGGCAAAAGTCCTGTAATTATTACAGGCGGATCAGAAGCTAGTGTGAATGAACCAGCAGTTGGTGGTTTTACGAGCATGAAAGCATTAAGTGAAAGAAATGATTCCCCTAAAACTGCATCGCGTCCTTTCGATAAAGATAGAGATGGCTTTGTATTAGGAGAAGGTTCTGCTGCTTTAGTATTAGAAGAATACGAGCATGCAATAGCAAGAGGCGCGCGCATTTATTGTGAAGTTGCCGGAACAGGTATGAGTGCAGATGCTTACCACATGACGGCGCCACATCCTGAGGGATTGGGTGTTATTAGATGTATGAACTGGGCTTTAGAAGAAGCCAATTTAAGCATCACTGATATTGATTATATCAATGTTCACGGTACTTCTACCCCATTGGGTGACATTGCAGAGCTAAAAGCAATTCAATCCGTTTTTGGAGAGCATGCCTACAAAATGAATATTAGTTCTACAAAATCAATGACTGGTCACCTATTGGGTGGAGCCGGTGCAGTTGAAGCAGTAGCATCTATTATGGCTATGCAACATAGCCTTGTACCACCTACAATCAATCATTTTACGGACGATGAAAATATTGATTCAAAATTGAATTTAACATTTAATGTTGCTCAAAAGAGAGACATTAATGTTGCAATCAGCAACACGTTTGGTTTTGGTGGCCACAACGCATCTGTCATCTTCAAAAAGATCTAATCTTAAAATCAGAATGTAATTTGATTCTAGATTTTTTTAAAGCTAATTTTTCTAAAGACAAAAAACTTTACCAAAAGCTATACAATATACTTGGGTTTTACCCTAGTAAAATAAGCCTTTATAAAGTAGCCATCACCCACAACTCGTTTAGGCATTATTTGGCCAAGGACTCAAGAACAGGCAACAATGAGCGACTTGAGTTTTTAGGCGATGCCGTTCTTGGCATGATAGTGGCTGAAAAATTGTATTTGAAATTCCCTTATCAAAACGAAGGTTTCTTAACCGAAATGCGTTCCAAGATTGTTGGACGTACCAAATTAAACCACATTGCAAAAAAAATGGGCATACACCAGATTTTGCATTATGATTCTAAGTTAAAAAACAACCCTGTTTTCCTTGATTCAATCTCTGGTAATGCCTTCGAGTCCTTGATTGGCGCTATTTACCTAGACAAGGGATTTGAATTCACAAAAACCTTTATTTTAAACAAGATACTCGAACAACATATTGATTTTGATGCCTTGTTGGTGCAAGAACTTAGTTATAAAGCAAAACTGGTTAAATGGGCGCAAAAAGAAAAGCGTGTTATTGATTACAATTTAAAAAGTGTAGACATCGAAAACAAGCGCAAAATCTATGAAGTTTCAATATTGCTGGATGGTGAAGAATTGGTAACGGGAAGAAACCATTCTAAAAAAATTGCTGAAGAAATAGCCAGTGAAAAATGCTGTATTTTACTTGCTATATAAAACGCTTTACATCAACTTCACTGTCTATATTTCCATTATCGTACATAAACATTGAAAGCATTTTACTGTAGTAAGGTGCATGTGAAACACCCTTAGAGCCAAAACCATTTAAGATGTAGGCCTTGGGATGACAATCAAGACGCCCAAGGATTGGCCGTCTATCTAATGAAGATGGCCTAACGCCTGCGACATGTTTCGTGATTTCAAAAGGCGCTTTATACCATTTACAAAGTTTTTGAATGATTTCTAATTTGGCCGATTCGGTGGGTATATTGTCCAAACTATTCCAGGTGAAGTTTGAGCCCACTCTGTATTTTTTGTCTGAAATGGGCAATAAAAAAACGCCATTTTGTGGTATCATTTGGCTGATTTTTTCCTCAGATTCAATGCTTAATATCTCTCCTTTTGCAGGCTTTAATCGTATATTTAAAGTAAATTTATTATGCTCAATTGCTGTACCTTGACAAAAAACAACATGATCAAATGAGTAATCATTATACTGAAAATTGTCGCTGTTAACAACCAGGCAATTGTCATCAAATTTTTGATTTAGAAACAAGTTAGGTGCTGAAATATTAGCGACAAAAGTATCTAGGAATAGGGGTATATCCACCCAACCAGAATCTAGGATATCAATGTAGCCGAAATCAGAAATCACATTGTCAGAGATTCTTTCATTTTTAACCATCACAAAGTCATTGAACCATTCTGATTCGGAAAGTGCAGCCCAATCATTTAATTCGCGTAAATTTTCGATGATATAAGCCACTTGGTGCTTGTGACAAAACTTTTGATTTAAAAGAAGTTCTAATTCATGGTAATGGGAAAAGAGATTTGGGTATAAATTTTCAGCATTGTAAGAAACCTTTTGTCTTTTAGCCAACAAGGGATTATAAATTCCAGCTGCAACACGAGAACTGTTATTTTCATCCTTTAAATCCAATAAAACAAATGTTTTGTTTTGCTGCATGAATCTAAAAGCCATCCAAACCCCTGCTAATCCACCTCCAACTATCAGATTATCAAATTTTTGCATAATATTTTTAAGTATTTTTACTTATGACTTTCAAGTCTAGTATTTTTTACCTTATCTTTGCAAAGATACAAAACTATCACCGCGTTATACACAAATGCAAACAAGAAGAGATTTTATTAAAACCGCTGCCATGGCTTTGCCTGCAATGTCCTTTGCCAGCATACTCTTAAGCTCATGCAGCAAGAGTGAAATTATTGCCCCAAGAAAGAAACTCAGAGTTGGAATTATTGGTGCAGGGATTTCAGGTTTAGAAACAGCAAAAATTTTATTTGACCAAAAACAATTCGAGATTGAAATTCTTGAAGCGAGTGATCGAATTGGTGGTAGAATCAGTTTAAGTGAATCTGTATTGGGTTCAAACAATATTGAGATGGGTGCTAACGCGGCCTATGGTGATCAAAACAAATGGTACAACATGTTGAGGACGGCTCAAACATTTGAGACCAATTCAAAAACGCCTTCATCATTCTATTTAAGTGGCAGTGCATTGACTTTAAATGAATTGAATAAAGATTCAGATTATTTAAAGTTGGTTAATTCTACCCAAGACATTGGTGCATACAGCGGAAGCACGGATGTATCGGTTGCTCAATACATTGAATCTAAAAACATTCCTGAGCGCGTAAAATTCATATTCGAAAACAGAACGGAAGAAAAGATTGGAACCAGCATTGAAAGAGCGTCGATTGCATTAAATTCAAGTGAGAGTTTAAGTAAGATTGATGCCAACATGTACCATATCGCTGGCACCAATAGTCAGGATATATTATACAAAGAATACGGAAAAGTATTGCCTTTTGTACTAAACAACACTGCAATTAGTTCAGTTGATTACACTGGAAATAAGGTAAAGGTTAGAGATCAAAATCAAGTTTTGAGAGAATATGATTTTGTTGTATTAACGGTTCCTGTATCAATTCTAAAATTACAACCAAGCGAAGTAAATTCAATACAATTTTCACCTGCTTTACCAGAATCAAAAATTGCGGCCATGAATAAAATTGGTATGGATGGAGCCATTAAGATAGCCATCAAAACCAACAGAAAATTCTGGCATGAAGATTCTAAATCAATTTACACCAAAGGAAAAATAGGCAAATACGAAGTTGTCAGTGAAGATCCTGCAAACAGCGAATACATTCTTACAGCAACTGTAATGGGTGCCTTTGCTGAAAACGAGTTAAACTCAATGCGTGAATCAGAAATTTTGAATTTAATTCAAAACGAATGGGCAATGTATATTGGCACATCGGCTTCGGATTCATTGGTTTCTTGCCATGTAAAGAACTGGAGCAAAGATCCTTTCATAAGAGGTGCTTTTTCATACCACAAAGTAGGTGGTGAAGCAGAAACTAGAAAAGAATTGGCCAAATCAATTAGCTCAAAAATCTTCTTTGCTGGAGAAGCTTGCAATACCAATAAAAACAGTGGTACTGTGCAAGGTGCTATTGAAACTGCAAGCGCAGTTTGTAAAGAAATCATAGCCGTGGCTGTATGAGGTTAGTTTCCTTATGTATATTACTTATCTTCTCGTTTGCCTGCAAAGACAAACCAAAACAAAATTTATCAAGCACAGATTATACATCCATCAAAGCTGTTTTGGACAGTCAAATAATTGCTTGGAATAAAGGAGACATCAGAACGTTTATGAAAGGCTATTGGGACTCTGAATCACTCAGATTCATTGGCAAAAACGGCGTTCGTTACGGTTACAAATCGGTTGAATCTAATTACTTGAAGCATTACAACAGCATTGAAAAAATGGGCCAATTGAGCTTTGATTCTTTAGTGTTCACCGAAATATCAGGTAAAGACAAAGTTGCAAATGTAACAGGACAGTGGAAAATTACAGGCACCAACAATGTTGGCGGATTTTTCTCTTTGTTGTTTAAAAAAGTTGACAACAATTGGAAGATCATCGTTGACCACACTTGGTAGGTATTCCTAGCGCTCTCTTCTTAAATCATTTCTAAGGTTGAATCTTTCCTCAGCTATCGCAATTAGTTTGCTAAGCAAGTCCGAATACGACAATCCAGAAGCTTCCCATAATTTAGGATACATGCTAATATTTGTAAAACCAGGTAGAGTATTAACCTCGTTAAGATAAAACTCATTGTCATTAACATAAAAGAAGTCGACACGACTCAAACCCTCTAATTGCAAACATCTATAGGCTTTCAACGCAGTTTTGCGAATTAACTGAACGGATGCATCAGACATGTTTTCTGCAGGAATAATAACTTTGGTTTCGTTGTTTACATATTTGTTTTCGTAGGTATAGAAGCCGCTATTTACTACGATTTCCCCTACTCCACTTGCTTCAGGTTTTAAGTTACCCAATACAGCGGTTTCAACCTCTCTACCTGAAATACCTTTTTCAATTAAAATCTTAATGTCATAGTCGAAAGCGATATTGATTGCCTTTTTTAATTCATCAATATTATTAGCCTTTTCAACGCCAACACCACTGCCCATATTGGCAGGTTTAACGAACAACGGATAACCTAGTTTTTCTAGTTCTGAATAATTAATCTCGTCACCTTTAAAATAAGTTTTCCAAGGCGTAACAAGTATCCCATTTTGCTGCAACAAGAGCTTGGTTACATCTTTATCCATTCCAATGGATGAGCCTAGGACACCTGGACCAACATAAGGACGGTTTAAATATTCAAGAACACCTTGTAACAAACCATCCTCACCATAAACACCATGGGCAATGGGAAAAAACACATCAACAGACAAAGCAATGTCAATATTGTCTTTATGTCTTATTGGTTGATCATCAAAAGGCAATAAGCAAAGTGGAAAATGTTGTTCAGATGCACCGATTTCAATTCCTTCTTCAAACAATGTTTCTTCAGGTAAGTGAAACCATTCACCTTTTCTAGAAATCCCAATAACACTTATATGAAACTTGGTGTGGTCAAGTGCTTTATAGATATTTCTTGAAGAAACGATGGCTACATCGTGTTCAGGTGACTTTCCACCGGTTATTATTGCAATAGATTTCATTAATTGCAAAGTTATAGTTTAAAGCCAAATCAGGATGAAATAGAAAAACAATAATTATATACAGTTTAATACTAAATGATTAAATTTAGGACAAATTAAAGAATATTAAGCAAAAAAAATGCCTTCATAATGGAAGACATTTTTCGAATCGCTATAATATTTTAATTGTGGTTAATGTTAAAGAAGGTTTGATGACTTATCGAATTAGACGAAATTTTCAAGCAATAAATACCGTTTGGAATGTTTGAAACATCAATGGATTCAGAAAAAGGAATTTCATAAATCAATTTTCCATTTACATCGATAATAGAGATCACCGCATCATTCAGTAAATAATTGCTTTTTATATTTAGAACCATGCTACTTGGATTGGGAAAAACCAACACATTCAATGGCAAAAAAGTGTTATTAATATTTGAAGTATTGCATCCGACTTTGACTTCAACCAAACGAGTTTTATACGCAGAATTGTCTGAGGCGTCGGTAGCTTGGTAATAATCGGAATGTAAACCAATCATATTGGTATTTACACTTGTAGCTTTAAGCTCCAAGATAATATCTTTGCTAGAATAATAATTATCTGTTACCGTAGGTTGGACACGGTAATATGGCAAACCAAATTCAATACAAATACGGTCAGGTGTATTTAAATTAATTGTTGGAGGAATTAAATCATCGACATTAAAATAAACTGTATCATAGGCAATATTTCCACTGGTGTCTTCTGCTTCAACGAACAATGTATAGGTGGCTCTTACTAATGCGTTTACCGTGCCATTATTGCCCCAAGTTTTTCGAACTACAATTTCAACTGCATCTGTTTGATTATCAGAAACAGATTTAGGTTCATTTAAAACAAAAACACTGGCTATCTGCACTTGCTGATATCTACCATTATTTAAAGTAATTACAGGAGGTGTTGAGTCGGCAAATACATTTCCAACAAAAACCCATAAAGAGAGCAATGAAATACGTGTTTTAGTATAAATATTCATAAGCATTGTATTTTATAGAATCAAAGTTCGTACAAGTTAAAGAAATGTAATCCATGTAAACCACAAAATGACGTTTTAATGTAATTAACATGACCATTGCATGACAAAACCCTAATTAATAAACCCATATGGTCTTTGCAAATTAATTTTGCAAAGCAGAATAAGCAAGAAATGCCATTAAGCCACAGCCATCTTCTATGGCATCTTCATCAACATCAAATGTATTTGTGTGAACGGCTGAGGTAATTCCTTTTTGCTCATTTCTTGTACCTAGTCGGTAAAAACAAGCAGGCACTTCTTGGCTGTAGTAAGCAAAATCTTCAGCGGCCATCCAAATATCCAATTCTTCAACATGCTCATCGCCCATGTATTCGTTGGCGAAACCCCATAATTTGCCTGTTAAGTTCTCATCATTTTTCAAATAAGGATAACCATCTACTATTCTTACGTCTGCAGTTGCCCCAAAAGACGCTGCAGTGCTGTTAACAAGCGTTTTAATAAGATCCTTAACCTCTGACCTCCATTGTTCATCCAAGGTCCTTAAAGTGCCTTCAATTGACACTGAATTTGGGATCACATTTGTAGCGCCACCATTTGAATTAATTTTTCCAAAACTTAACACGGTTGGCAGTATGGGTTTAGCTTTTCTGCTAACTATCTGCTGCAAAGAGACAATTACTTGGGCTGCAGTGGCAACTGGGTCTACACAAAGATGAGGCATAGCGCCATGGCCACCCTTCCCGTTTATTGTGATGTAAATTTCATCTGTGCTCGCCATGTATAAACCTTTTCTGAAACCAACATTGCCAGTATTGATGAAAGGCATTACATGTTGACCGATGATTGCATCCACTTTGGGATTATTTAGTATGCCTTCTTTGATTAACAAACTAGCGCCACCGGGTAGTTTTTCTTCGCCGGGTTGAAACACCAATTTGATAGCGCCTTTAAATTCTGATTTTAGACTGCATAAGATTTTTGCCGCACCAAGTAAAGAACTTGTGTGCACATCATGACCACATGCGTGCATGACACCAGGATTTTTTGAAGCATAGGATTTATCGCTTAATTCTTGGATAGGTAAAGCATCTAAATCTGCTCTTAAAGCAATTGTTTTCCCCTCTCCTAATTCACCATGAATCATGGCCCAAACACCAGTTCCGGAAATTCTGTGCGTTTCAAGTCCCAGATTTTGCAAATAGTTTTCCACCAATGTCGCTGTGTTTTCTTCTTGAAAAGACAACTCTGGATTGCTGTGGATGCTATGCCTGACGCCAATTATCTCTGATTTAATTTCTTTTGCTAACGATTTAATTCTTGCTTTCATATACCCTGGGATTACCTGTAATTTTAATCATTCAAATTTATTCCTCAAATTTGCACTATTAAATGAAAGCAATCAACTATTTTATTTTGAATATTATTGGAATAAGTTTTTTTGTTTCTTGTAAACCACAAGACCAACAGCAACATGACTTAGATCCTAATACAAAAGCTTATTTCGAAGTAAACAACAATTCTAAATTTATATTTACTGAAGAAGGTGACACCAATATTAATATTGAATATACTTCAAGCAATTATACAAATGGCAGAGCAAATCCTGATATTGAAAACAGTGAATTCATATTTTATGATTTAAACGCAGCAAATCAATCGACACTGACAATGCGTTGCCAATCTGGAGGAACCCAATTTAAGGACCAAATTGCATTAATCACCAAAAAAAATGACACAACCGTTATCGGTCCTATCATATTTAATTTAGGTGGTAAATTCACACCTGGTTCAGGAAGTGGAGACTCCGTTTTTCAATATCCCACTTATCAA
>CANFXY010000106.1 GCA_947451105.1 Bacteroidota bacterium
CAAGGTTTCTTAGAAGCTTTAAGAATGATGGAAGTAGGATCAACTGCTGAAGTTATTATTCCTTGGAACTTAGGCTATGGTTCAGAAGGCATGAGAAATCCATACACTGGAGAAATGTCTATCGAGCCTTTCACAGCGCTTATCTTCACCATTACGCTTGACAGCATTCAGAATTAATTCTAAATAAACTTATACAAAAAAATCGACCTTAACGGGTCGATTTTTTTTATGTCTTAAATTTAAAAATTAGTATTTGGCAAACTTGCGCACCACAGATGTGTTTAAACTGCTGCGCACCACAATTAAATAAACACCCGTCATCCATGTGCTTGGATCTAATTCAATACTTGTGCGGTTGAAATTATTGAGTATGCGTTGCTCAACCGTTTTGCCATACATATTCACAACCTTCACATCGGCATTGCCATAAAGAAATTCAGGGAAGGATAAATTGATTGTAAACACACTGAATGGACCAACAGGATTGGGGTAATAATCCATATCAATTCCATCGCAAACACCACTGCGCACATTGTTTACACCATAAACATTGTAGGCTGCACAAACATTGCGGTAAGTAACGTTGTTGCAACCACAAACCGGATTGTAATATTGGTCGTTGCACATATACATCGGATTGATTCTCCCAGTGTCTACACATTGGGTAAATTGAGCAAAGGCTGGTTTACCCAAGAATCCAAACACTGCAATGAACAACAGCTTGCGCATAAATTATATTCTGTCGAATCCTAAATAAGGATGCAAGCATTCTGGCATTTTAATGCCTGTTTCGTCTTGGTTGTTTTCCAACAAACAAGCAACGATTCTAGGCAAAGCCAAAGCAGATCCATTTAAAGTATGCACCAATTCGTTTTTGCCATCCTTGGTTTTGTAACGGCATTTCAAACGGTTGGCTTGGAAGGTTTCAAAATTAGAGGTTGAACTTACTTCCAACCATTTTTGCTGAGCACCACTCCAAGCTTCAAAGTCGTAAGTTAATGCAGAAGCAAATCCCATATCACCGCCACATAGACGCAAGATTCTGAATTTTAAACCCAATTTTTGCATCAAACCTTTTACATGCTCCAACATTCCTTCTAAAGCTTCGTAGCTGTTTTCGGGTTTAGATATTTGTACAATTTCTACTTTGTCAAATTGGTGCAAACGGTTTAAGCCACGAACATGAGAACCATAGCTGCCCGCTTCCCTTCTGAAGCATGGGGTATATCCAACATTTTTAATTGGCAATTCATCTTCACGCAAAATCACATCGCGGTATATGTTGGTGATTGGCACCTCAGCGGTTGGAATAGCGTATAAATTATCTATGGTTGAATGGTACATTTGACCTTCTTTGTCGGGCAATTGACCGGTACCATAGCCACTGGCTTCGTTAACAAAAATTGGTGGTTGCACCTCATAATATCCCGCTTTCAAAGCTTCATCTAAAAAGAAATTGATTAAAGCGCGTTGCAAACGGGCACCTTTACCAGTGTATACCGGAAAACCTGCACCTGTGATTTTATTGCCCAATTCAAAGTCTACCAATTTGTATTGTGTGGTTAAATCCCAATGCGGTTTGGCATCCGCAGGAATAACAGGTTCGGTACCCCATTCAAAAACGGTTTCGTTTTCTTCAGGTGTTTTACCGTATTTTACTTGTTCGCTCGGTGCATTTGGAATCTCATACATTTTTTGTTTGAGTTGTTCTTCCAATTCAGCAAGCTCAGTTTCCAAACCTTTAATCTGCTCTTTTAAAGCAACCGATTCTTCTTTACGGGCATCGGCCTTCTCTTTTTTACCGGCTTTAAACAAATCGCCAATTTCTTTTGCGATATTGTTGCTTGCCGCAAGTTTTTGTTCTAGCGAAGTTTGGGAAGCGCGTTTTTGCTCGTCTAGACGAAGCACTTCTTGAATATCTCCACTGCGGTCGTGGCCTCTTTTAGCCAAACGATCGATAATTTCTTGCGTGTTGTTGCGGATTGCTTGTAAAGTTAACATGTTTTTCTAGTTTGCAAAATTAAGCGAGGAAATAAAAAGATAACATCTTTTTTTTCACTTTCTTCAAGAAAAACGGCTATTTTTGAGGAAATTTTGAATAAAACGAGCATTTATATCGCTTTTGTCCTTCTGGTTTTTGGGATTTCTTGTATAAACCGAGACGATTTTAAAACTGTACCTGATAAGGTTATTGGATATAGACCCGTTTATTTCGACTCAACCGTTGACATTAACACCCTCATCTATTCCACCAATCCTAGACCAGTAAAAACATCAGGCAAAATTTATTTGTACCAAAAATATTTATTTGTTGGAGAACCTGGCGAAGGCGTTCATGTTTTTGACAACACAGATCCTAGTGCTCCAGTTCCCTTTTGTTTTATCAACATTCCATACAACTACGACGTAGCAGTAAAAGACAGCATATTGTATGCAGACACTTATTTTGGCATAGTGGCCATAAACATAGCCCATTTACCCAATGTGAAAGTGGTACAACATATACGCGGTGCGGTAAATACACCTTCTTTACCAGGACGAAGAAGTTTCACCGGCTGGGCAGGACAAAGCCGCCGCGGCAAAACCTATTTTGAATGCATCGACCCAAGTCGAGGCACTGTGGTAGACTGGATTCGAGACACCCTTATTAAACCCAAATGTTATCAATAATTTATATGAAAAATTTATTTAAAATTCTTTTTGCCGTTATTTTGTTCAGCACATTTTTTTATGCTTGCGACAAAGACAGCAGCTCTATCACCAGCGGCGACAGCAGCAACACCGGCCAAGGTGGCTCTATGGCCAAATTTGCCATTCAAGGCAATTTTATGTACAAAGTTGAAGGCAGTATTTTAAAAATCTACGATGTTTCAAACACCAGTAAGACGGTTTTACTAAACAGCATTGACTTGCAAAACACAGGTGTAGAAACCATTTTCTGCAACAGCCAATATTTATTTTTTGGCACACAAAACGGCATGTTGATTTACGGATTAAGCAAACCAAGTGTTCCAAACTATATAAGCACCTATACCCACGTGGTGAGCTGCGACCCAGTGGTGGTTCAAGGCAATATTGCCTATGTGACCTTAAGTTCAGGCAACGCTTGCAACAGGGGATTAGACCAATTGGAAGTTATTGACATCAGCGACATCAGCAACCCTACCCTTTTAAAGATATACAGAATGGGCAATCCAAAAGGCATGGCCGTTGCAGGTAAATACTTATATGTATGCGACCAATTGGCCGGCTTTAAGGTAATGGACATTACGGACAACATGAACATTGTTGAAGTTAATAGCATTAAAACATTGTTGGCTTACGATGTTATTGCAAGTGCAAATGTTTTAACCATTACTTCTACAAGCGGTGTATACCAATACGATTGCACAGATCCTTTAAACCTTAAATTATTATCGAAAATAGCAACTCAAAAATGAGGCTAGGATTTCTTTTCGTTCTGTTTATCTGCATATCTGTTCAGGCGCAAGACAGTGCGAAAACATTGCCTATTACAACTGAAGTTGGTCCTCCGAAATACAAGATAAAAGTCAACCTATTTGACCAATCGGTTTTCAGTTTACCCTGCATAAAATTCCACAATGAAATCTTAATAGGCGGAAAAAAGAGCAAAAACTACAATTACTTATCGGCCGACTTGGGTTATAATTACTATTCAAACGACGAGAATGTAAAAGCAAAAGGCATTTACACAGGATTGCGCATCAACCACTACTTACCGAGCTATGGCGATGGACTGAAGGCCGTTTCGTTTGGCATCTTTTACCAATACACAGCGCTTAACGACTACTTAAAAACCGAAAAATATTATCCCGGCCTTGGCTACTTTAGCGTATACGAAAAAATGCGCTACAACAAACAGCGCTATGGCGCCAATATTGAAGTCCTAAAGCAATACCGACTCTATGGCCCCTTATTTTTCGAATGGAGTCTATCGGTTGGTATGATATTTATGGAGACCAAAACACCCGAGCGCGTCACGCAAACCACGTTTGTAAACGGTGTAAGCTTTAAGAAAAACAATGAGTCGCCGAGTTTGGGCTTTGGGTTGAAGGTGGGGTATTTAATATTTTAATTCTTGGGCGCCTATCCATGCCCTTTGTCTTCGCTACGCTGCGGCTTTGTGGCCGAAGCGCCACAAGAGCTTCACGTCGGTCATCGGGGCGCGTTGCGTTACCACTTCGGTCATTCATCTCCGCAATCTGAACGTGGATTACCTTCGGTGCTGCTTCGCGGTTGGGGAGATTTCTGAGATTATGCAGAGTTTGTCGCTATTTTACAAAGTAAATACATGTTGTTGGAATCCTTGCCAACAACGCCATAAAAAAAATAACCTGGTAGCTGTTTACAACTATTTGAAATGTAATCTTGCCCTTTTAATAATCACCCCACCCTTGCTGTTGTTGATATATCATCCTCCCATTATCATTCTCGCGATCTTCACCACCCAGCTTCTTGGCACAAATCTTCCTGAGTTGGCCATGATGTAATTCGATAATTTATGAATAGCCACTGCTTTGCCTTTCATCATGCTCGCATAACCATAAATGGCCACATCTTTTGATGTTGGTAGATTTTTGTTTTTGAATAAATTGCTGTTTTCCATTGATGCTGCCACATCAAATCCACTTTGGGTAGCACCTGGGCAAAGGGCAGTGATCGTTACACCTTTGTCGCTTACTTCATTGTTAACCGCTTCAGAAAAACTCAAAACATACGCTTTGGTTGCGCAATATACAGCCATGGTTGGACCAGGTTGGAATGAAGCAGTTGATGCCACATTCATTATTTTACCATTGCCTCTTTTTACCATGTCTTGTAAATACAATTTGGTAAATTGTGTAAGCGCAGTGATATTCAAGTTTATCATTTGGTGTTCCTTGTCCCAGTTGGTGTCGGTGAAAAAACCGTGGTCGCCGAAACCTGCATTGTTCATTAAATAATCTACTTGAATGTTTTTGGTTTCGTTGTAAATATCAAGGGCTGCATTGGGCAATGACAAGTCTTTTTCGATGCACAATACTTCTACTTTGTATTGGGATTCCAATTCAGACTTCAAGGCATCGAGTTTATCTTTGCTGCGGGCAACTAAAATCAAATCGCCTCCTTTAGAAGCGTGAACTCTAGCCAATTCGAGACCGATTCCATTTGATGCGCCGGTAATTAATGCGGTATTTTTCATGGGGTTATTTGAGTGGTATAATTCGGGCGAAATTAGGTAAAAAAGGGTCTAGGGTATAGCGTTTAGGGGATAGTGTTTTTTTAATTTCGATAGAATGGGCATTTACTCGTTCTAAAATATTTTAATGTTTACTTATGTAATCCTCTTAACTAAATATAATTGATAAAAAAATCAAACTATACCCTAAACCCTACTTTGTTCACCGTAGTGAAACGAAGGTGGATACCCTAGCCTCCATACCATTTTCCTGAATTTATATTAATAAACGATATACTAAAATATTTTGAATGCCAACTCAACTCAGCCCGATAGCTATCGGGCCTGTTGTTGTTGTTGTCCTTGACAATATTATCACCCGATTTTTCCTACCTTTGCCTCAGACAATTAAAAAACATCAACCCTTTCCTATGTCCAACAGCGAGCAAACCCCCAAAGTTACCGGTATCGGTGGCATCTTCTTTTTTACGGAAAACCCAAAAGAAACCAGTGCTTGGTATGCCAAACATTTGGGTTTAGACACCAACGATTACGGCTGCAGTTTTGAATCGCGCAACATCGAAAAACCAGAGGAAGTTAATGTTTTGCAATGGAGTCCTTTCAAACAAGGCAGCGACTATTTTGCCCCATCGAAAAAAGAATTCATGATCAATTACCGTGTGCAAAACATAGAGGCCATGGTCGAAAAACTAAAAGCCGATGGGGTTACGGTATTGGATGAAATTGCGACATACGAATACGGCAAGTTTGTTCACATCCTCGATGCCGATGGCAACAAGTTGGAGCTATGGGAACCTGCTGACGAGACGGTATTATAGTCATTAATACCATTTGCAGAGCATGCACCTCGATCAAGAAATCGAAATACCTGTGCACAAAAGGAAAGCATTATTACTTCTGGGACTTGCCCTTTGTTTTATAGCATTCGGACTTTTTACCATATTTTTCGCAGACGAAATTCCTTTTAAAGTTTATATAGCAGGGTTGGTTTGCATTCCGTTTTTTGGTTTAGGCGCTATCATCTTATACAGGAGGTATAAGAGCAATAAACCGGGACTAATCATCAACTGTATTGGAATCACAGACAACGGCGGAGGAGACACCATTGGACCAATATTATGGCAGGACATTGAAGCTATTTATATTCAAGAAATTCAAAAGCAAAGACTCATAATGGTAAGCCTTTACAATCCTGAAGACTATATTGAAAAAGCCGATAGTTTTTGGTTAAAAAAGACGATGCAATTCAACTATAAATTCTTCGGAACGCCTATTAGCATTAGCAATCCTGCTCTTGATATTGACAGCAATGAATTATACATGTTGCTCATCGATTGCTTGAAAGAAAGTCGTGAAATAGTATAATTCGAATTAAAAACAATCAATTGTTATTGATGTATCGAATTAATTCGAATTACTATTGACCTACTAATTTTGTGCTATTTTCGGAAAGTCTTTCTTTTATATAAGCCTTCAATTCTTCAAAAGACATATTTTGTGTTTCTATGCTAATATTGTCACGTATATCTCGCATCATTTTAACTGCATCGAATTGTTTTTCGGTATTTTTTTTATCTTTATTCATCGATTTCTTTTTAATATGTTGGTTTAAATTGATGGTTTAAATGTCGTAATTCACCAAATCCTTTGGACTACGAATTTCTATCATTGAATACCCCAACCGTAAATTAACGGAGTTGTAACCTTTAATTCTTTCAAGATTTACAATATGTTTAAAATTCCAACTTGCCAAAACATCTACTTTATGTATTGTGGCTAAAGCTATGTGACGACAATCTTCAACACTTGTTTTACCAACAACTTTCTCATGAATATAGGTATCTGCAAGTTTGATTGCTTCTTCTGTCAATTCAACTCTTTCGAATTTTTCAGAAGAATATTTCAACAAATGTTCTCTAACTTTTTGCGGTGCATTTATTAATTCAAGATCAAGTAAGTCTGACACAACAAAAACAATCTCAAAATTATCAAGACGATCAAATAGCTTTATGGTTGCTTCTTTAAACTCTTGGTCAAAGTAGCCCCCAACAATCGATGTGTCAATATAGATTCGTTGTTTCATTTAAAATCTCTCAATACAAAGATAAGGAAATTATTTATTTTCGTTTTTAAATGCACACAAGTATTAAGTATTCAAAGATGCTTCTAAGAAACCCTATTCAACTTCGCTGATTAAATTTGGATTTCTTGTCAAAATCGGCTTACTTGCAGGTATAAATAAGGAGATAAATACCATTCCAATTAAGGGTTTTAATTACCAAGACAAATGAAGAACATTGACCAACAAAGCATTGAAAATGCATTTCGACTTTTTGAAAGTGGAGACATTGACGCTATAGAAGTTGGCAGCATTCAAGGCTTACAAAGCATACATGTCTACTTGTTTGATGGTTTGTTTGAATTTGCTGGAAAAATCAGAACCCACAATATTTCAAAAGGTGGATTTAGATTTGCAACTGCACTTTATTTGAATGAAATCTTAACGGTCATTGACAAAATGCCAGAAACTACTTTTGATGAAATAATACGCAAGTACATTGAGATGAATATCGCCCATCCCTTTATGGAAGGCAACGGCAGAAGTATGCGTATTTGGCTAGACATGCTATTAAAAAACCGCATACAAAAAGTGGTGAACTGGCAGCATGTCGACAAAAACTTGTACCTGCAAGCAATGGAGAGAAGCCCAATCAACGATTTAGAATTGAGAACCTTGTTGTCTAATCACTTAACTGAGGATGTAAACAACAGAGAAATCATCTTCAAAGGCATAGAGCAATCATACTATTACGAAGGGTATAGGAAAGAAGAGTAATTGTCTTTCATAATTAAATTTGCTTTCATAGAAAATGTCATAGTCAATTAATGAACAACATATATAAAGCCATTTTTTCTCTTTTTCTCATTCTGTTTCTATGCAGTTACAAGAGACCAATAATGCGCAACGATTGGTTGCTGGATGAATTAAAAGGCAAGGTTAAGCGCATAGAAGAAACGGTGCAAAATTTTGACACAGTGACTTCTGACAAACCAAGCATCAAACAAACCACCAAATTATACAATGAAAAAGGATATCTCATTGCGGGAGAAAACAACAAAAGAGATAGCATTATATACCAAAGGAACAACTATTTTTACAATGATTCAAATCAATTGATTGCTTGGAAAATATACAATTCAGATAGTAGTTTAGATTTGCATTACATCTTCTATAATTTCAACAAACAAGGCCAACAAACTGAGGCTTTAAAAGTGCTTGTGCTTGAAAAGCACAGCTATTTAACAAGATGGAAAAACATTTACGACAAAAAAGGCAACCTAATAGAACATTTAGAATACAATACTGACAATAGTATACGGGAAAACAAAACGTATAAATTCAATAGAAAAGGACAAGTTATTAGCTGGAGAAACTATAACAAAGAAAGCCAATTAAGATTCCGCGGCAAAAAACGTTATGACTTCAGAGGCAATTTAAAAAAGTCTAAATGGTTTGATTCGGGAAAACATGTTTATGGAAGTGTATCTTATAAATTCAACAAAAACGGAAACCTCATTAAAAACTATGTGAGATACAAAGGAAAACTTAGGTATACATTCAGATATGTATATGACAATTTTGGCAACCTCATTCAAAGCAACAAATACGGTACAGAAACTAAAACAAGCGATATATTTGTCTTCGAATTCACCTACGATTCCGCTGGCAATTGGATTAAAAAAACAGAAAGTAGAAACAATAGAATCTATTATATAATTGAACGCAAAATCGAGTATTTTAAATAAAACATGCACATCAACGAAATTCTATTATTAATTCTCTTAGGATTCGCATTTATTTGGGTCTGCCCTATCCTGATCATCTTAAACTCCCGAAAGACCA
>CANFXY010000107.1 GCA_947451105.1 Bacteroidota bacterium
CCACTGTAAACAGAGCAATAAAGCCATGATTAGCAAAGCGAACATTCAATTGGTTAAAAGTCTTCAAGATAAAAAACAAAGACAAAAATATAACCAATTTGTAGTTGAAGGTGAAAAAAGTATTACCGAATTGTTGAAAAGCCCTTTCACGGTGCTTAAACTATATGCAGTTTCGGAGTTTTTGACCCAATATGCTCAGCTTTTAAAGAATGTTTCTTTTGAAGAAGTTAATGACAAGGAACTAAAACAAATGTCAGCCCATATGGCGCCTCAAAAAGCCATTGCAGTGGTAAAAATGCCAGATGAATCCTCTATTCCTTCAAACGTAAAATTAATATTGGCACTCGACGAAATTCAAGATCCTGGAAATTTGGGTACAATTATACGTATAGCCGATTGGTATGGCATTGAGCATATTGTTTGCAGCAGAGGGTGCACCGATGTTTACAATCCCAAATGCATCAATTCTACCATGGGCAGTTTTCTTAGGGTTAAAGTCCATTATCAAGACATAATTCAAGTGGCGGAGCAAACCAAATTACCAATTATGGTGGCTGTGTTAGAAGGTCAAAACATCCATAAAGGCAATTTGCCTAAAGAAGGTGTTTTGGTTATAGGAAATGAAGGCCATGGTGTACATGCCTCTATTATTGCAAAGGCAAAGCACAAATTAAGCATCCCAAGTTACGGCGGTGCGGAATCGTTAAATGCAGCCATCAGCACGGCTATAATATTAGATAATCTTATTCAAGCCTAGTGCTAACCTGGCACGCTTGGAACTTCTATCTTTAATTCACCATGCCCTTCGGTAAAGCTGATGTTAAAGAAGATTTGTGTTGAGCTTGCATCGTCGTCTTTTACTTGAATTCCCTCAAATGGATCCATTATGAATTTCTCAGAAAGTGCGTGGTAAAGTTTGTTTACTTTACAAGCTTCAACATCAATGACCAAACTAATGGCCAAATCGGAAAACTGTTTGAAGTCTGTTATAAATCCCAATGCATCAATAATTTCCTCGGCTTCTTGCATGCCTTCAATTCTGTGTTGCTTGCAAATGCCTGTCCAAAAAAGGTTGCCCTTGTGGTGGGTTTCAGTTGAGTTGCTCCAGAATGAATCTTCCATAGTATTTAATTGCAAAAGCCGCCAATACTTAATTTGATATACAACATACGCATGCCATAAGAAGGTCCATCTGTTACAATGCCACCTGTGTAATGCCAGCTTGAGTTTTTGATGCCGTATATATATCCTAGTTTTAGTCCTGTCGAAAGACCGCTGTTTTTGTTTTTATTGTATTTTACCATTGTGCTTGCCAATAGGTTGATTGACAAATCGAGCACCAAACCGCCATTATTAATGCGAATATCTCTTGCTTGATTGCTGGTGACTTGGTCTTTGCTTAAATTCTTTGTTCTGCTGATTCCGATACCATAAGCACTGTTTCCTACACCAAGCATGGGGTAGATTTTAAGGTTTCTTTTTTGAATCAATAAATAGGCAAGATCCAAGGTTCCAATGGCACCCGACATGGAATAGTTAAAACTGTCGGTTTGTATTTTATCACCTATTGCTAAAGTTCCACTTACACCGATTAACCATTTGTTTGAGTGCACATACCCACTTCCGCCTATTAGCAACTGTTTGTTGTTAAAGGTTCTTAATTTTTTTGGGACGAATGATTGAATCGGGGAGGTGTTTAATTGGCTATATCCAAGGTTCAAATTTCCGCCTACTTGGTTAAAGTTCGGCGGTAAACGCAGAGCCATTGCTTGAATAGAAATAAAGATTGAGAATATTAATGCTTTATTTTTCATTTACTTGTGTAATCCAAATGGATAATGCAAAAATAAAGGCCTTAAAAAATTGGAATGGTGACTACGGTTACTATAAAGTACTGATTGCCGTCATTTAATTTCAAAAAAAAATCCCATCCAAAAGGACGGGATTTTTTAAAATATGGTTTAGGAAATTATTTGTGGTCTTTGCAACAAGCGCCACCTTTTTCTTTCTTTTCGCATTTAGCTGGGTCAGCAGCACAAGCTTTAGGGTCTTTGTCAGCGCAGCAAGCTTTACCAGCTTCCATGTGTTTTGAAGCACAGCTAGCACCACAGTTTTTCATGCACTCTTCTTTAGATGTACATTTTTTACCGCAGCTTTCCATGCAAGGTCCAACGAATTCACCTTTGTCGTTGTACATGCTCACGCAATGTGCTCTTTCCATAGAATCGCAACCCATAGCTGTACACATAGAATCACACTGAGCTTTAGTCATTGTAGCGCATTTGCTCATATCGCATTTGCCCATGTCAGCGTGGTGATCAGCGCAAGCCATTTCCATTTTATCTTTTTTGCAGCAATCGCCTTCAGCTTCCATTCCGTGACCGCCAATAGCGATGTGAGGAGCGATTACCAAAGAAACGATACTCATTAATTTAATTAAGATGTTCATTGAAGGACCAGAAGTATCTTTAAATGGATCACCTACAGTGTCACCAGTTACTGATGCTTTGTGTGGCTCAGATTTTTTGTAGAACATTTCACCGTTGATCATTACACCTTTTTCAAATGATTTTTTAGCGTTGTCCCAAGCACCACCTGCATTTGATTGGAAAATACCCATCAATACACCTGATACAGTAACACCTGCTAACAAACCACCCAATACTTCAGGGCCGAAAACAAAACCTACGATGATTGGCGTGATCAATGCGATAGCACCTGGCAACATCATCTCACGGATAGATGCTTTGGTAGAAATCGCAACACATTTTTCATATTCAGGTTGTGCTTTGTATTCCATGATACCAGGAATTTCGCGGAATTGACGGCGAACTTCTTGAACCATGTCCATTGCAGCTTTACCAACCGCTTGGATACACAATGCAGAGAAAATAAATGGAATCATACCACCAACGAACAAACCAGCCAATACGGGCGCTTTGTAAATATCGATAGCGTCAATACCTGCGATACCTACGAAGGCAGCAAATAAAGCCAAAGAAGTTAATGCAGCTGAAGCGATTGCGAAACCTTTACCAGTTGCAGCAGTTGTGTTACCAACAGCATCTAAGTTGTCTGTGCGCTCACGAACTTCAGGTGGTAATTGACTCATTTCAGCGATACCACCAGCGTTGTCAGCGATAGGACCAAATGCATCGATAGCCAATTGCATAGCAGTTGTTGCCATCATACCAGCAGCAGCGATAGCCACACCATATAAACCTGCGAAGTAATATGAACCCATAATACCTGCAGCTAAAGTTAAAATAGGAATAACAGTTGATTTCATACCTACAGCCAAACCACCGATGATGTTGGTAGCGTGACCAGTTGAAGACTGTTGAATGATAGACAATACTGGCGCTTTACCCATTGCGGTGTAGTACTCAGTTACGATACTCATGATTGCGCCAACAGCGGTACCTACCAAGATCGCTCCGAATACACCCATTTTGGTGAACTCAACACCACGAAGGGTGATAACACCATCAGGAAGCATATACATTACAACGAAGTATGAAGCGATTACAGTTAAGACCATTGAAGCCCAGTTGCCCATGTTTAAGGCCATTTGAACATTCGACTTGTCGTCTTTAATTCTAACAAACCAAGTTCCCACGATAGAGAATAAGATACCCAATCCACATATCACCATTGGCAATAATACTGGAGAGAATCCATTGTATCCATCTGCAGAAGAAGCTACAATTTCTTGTCCCAATACCATGGTCGCAAGAATGGTTGCAACATAAGAACCGAATAAATCAGCACCCATGCCAGCAACGTCACCTACGTTGTCACCAACGTTGTCTGCAATGGTTGCAGGGTTGCGAACATCGTCTTCAGGGATACCTGCTTCAACTTTACCTACTAAGTCAGCGCCAACGTCAGCAGCTTTGGTATAAATACCACCACCAACACGGGCAAACAAGGCAATTGATTCAGCTCCCAAAGAGAATCCAGTTAATACCTCGATAGCGGTTTTCATTTGTGTGCTGTCTACATCGATTACATTGAACATTTTCAAGAATACGATGAACAATCCACCCAATCCGAATACGGCCAAACCAGCTACACCTAGACCCATTACAGTTCCACCATTGAAGGAAACTTTAAGGGCTTGCTTTAAGCTTGTGCGCGCAGCTTGTGTTGTGCGAACGTTTGCTTTTGTTGCAGCCTTCATTCCTATATATCCTGCAGTTGCAGAGAATACAGCACCAATGATAAATGCGATTGCAATAACTGGGCTTGACTCTTCAACCAAAGTTCCACTCCAAGCCAATAAAATAGCGGCAATAGCAGTGAAGATTCCTAATACTTTCCATTCGGCTTTCAAGAAAGCCATTGCGCCTGCAGCGATGTACGAAGCTAAGCGGTTCATGTTTTCATCGCCGGTCTCTTGTTTGTTTACCCAAGCAGACTTGATGGCCATGACCAATAATCCGATCAGACCCAGTAGCGGTACTAAATATACAATTTGATTCATAATAATTATGTGTTATTCAAAAATTAAGGGTGCAAAAATAAGAAAATTGTTTCAAAAACTATGCGTTTTGAAAATTTTGGTCTTGTTTTTACTTCAATAAATTGTAAAGAAACCGCTTGTCTTCGAGGATTTTAACCCTTTTAGCCTATTAATTAGACCCTTGCTTTGGAATGATCACTAATGATTCTGCCATCTTCCATCTCTATAATACGGTCGGTGCTGGCTGCAAATTCTTGGTCGTGCGTTACAATCAACAAGGTTTGCTGATAGCTGTGCGCCAGCTCTTTAAAGATGTCAAAAACGATCACGCTGTTCTTTTTGTCCAAATTACCAGTAGGCTCATCGCCCATAATAATCAAGGGGTCATTGATCATCGCTCTGGCAATGGCTACCCGTTGTTTCTGACCGCCTGATAATTGATTGGGTTTCTTTAATGCCTCGTCATTTATCCCCAATATTTTTAATTTTTCTATGGCTCTATGCTCCACTTCTTGTTCAGAATACTTGCCTAGCTTTAATCCAGGCAGCATCACATTGCGCAAAACACTGAATTCGTTGAGCAAATAGTGGAATTGAAATACAAACCCAATTTTCTCGTTTCGTACCTTGGCCAAATCGGCTTCTTTAAGTCCGCGCATAGCGGCATTGTCTATGGTCAGCGTGCCTTCGTAATCGGTGTCCATGGTTGAAAGGATATACAATAAGGTCGATTTGCCACAACCTGATTTTCCTATAATGGAAACAAAATCGCCTTTGGTGATGTCAAAGTTTATGTCCTTCAAAATCGGTATGGTCACCGGATCGTGAAAACTCTTATTAATCCCCTTGGCGCTTAAAATAATTTTGTCCATCTTATTTTCCTCTTATAATAACAACAGGGTCTATTTTACTTGCCTTGCGCGCAGGGAATAAGCCTGCCAAATAGGTGGTGATAATTGAAAATACGCCGCCAATGAGATAGAACTTCGGATTGTAATTGATGGGGTAGGTCTTAATAGTAGGCAAGGATGCGGTGTTAAACGGTATTTGGTCTATTCCCGCAGACATTAAGAACCCGAACAAGAGTCCCGCCAGTCCTCCAAATATCCCAATGCTTAATGCAATGCCTACAAATACACGTTTGACATCTGACCCTGAAAATCCTGTAGCCTTTAATATGGCAATGGAATCCATTTTTTCGTAAATCATCATGTTCAAAATATTGTAGATGCCAAAGCCTGCTACAATCAATAGTGTAATGCCAACGGCATACGAAATGGTGGTCCTAACGCTGCTGCCGGTTTCAAACTGC
This sequence comes from Bacteroidota bacterium, assembly GCA_947451105.1. Classification (GTDB taxonomy): domain Bacteria; phylum Bacteroidota; class Bacteroidia; order NS11-12g; family UBA955; genus JABMMZ01. The sequence goes on from CANFXY010000107.1 coordinate 5,778, forward strand.
GAATTGGTGGTTTGTATGTCCTCTGCATCCACATTGAACAATACACCATACGATTTGGCCAATGCTGGTGCTTGGTTAATGTCTTTTAGTTTGATGTTGATGTCGGTGATGTAGGTGTTTGGTTTGCCCAATAATTTTTGAGCAGTTGAAAGCGAAGCATAGCTTTGTACTTTGTCGATGTCTACCAAGCCTGACTGAAACAAGCCCACCACTTTTAATGGGGTTCGTTCGCCGTTGGGACTGGTTACCTGCACCACATCGCCAATTTTAGCCAGCATCTTGTCTGCCGCCGCTTTCCCCAGTATGATGCTGTTGGGAATGTTCTTTAAGTCCATATAATTGCCCTCGGTTACATAGTCGTTGAACTTGAACAATTTGTTTTCTGCTTCTACATCGATGCCATTGATAACACCCGTTAAGTCAATCGCCCCAACATTATAAAACACCTGGGTGGTTATTTTAGGGGCCAAGCCCAATACGGCCGGATCGTTTTTTAGGGTGTTTATGATCGAACGCACATTGTGCAATTCAAGTCTAACCGCACCTGGTTTGATGGAACGGATAAAATGATGGGAGCCTTTGTATTCTTTGGTCAATTCTATGGGTTGAACCTTGCTGGCCTTTATTTCATTGAATAGTTTGATGTGGGGGCTGCGGTTTAAGATCAAGTTGTCCAGCATTTCATTTAGGCCAGACATAAAACTCAGCAGGGTAATAAACATGGTGATGCTAAAGGTAACACCAACAGCCGCAACCAGTGTTTGCTTCCACCTGGCGATGAGCAATGACTTTGCAATATCAGCAATGAGTTTTATGTTCATTCTTTTGGCAAGGTCAATTCGTCCGTTGCTGTAATCCCAGAAATGATTTCCACCTTGGCATAGTCTTTTAAGCCTGTTACCACTTCTATTTGCTTGCCATCCGCATTTAATACGTACTTCTCGTTGATTAAAAACTTACGCGGTATGCACAAGACTTTTTGTTTTTTCTGCAAAACTATATTGGCTTCAACACTTAGGTTGGGAAATAGTCGAGGTGGTTGACGAACAAAGCGCGCTTCAACGGTAAAGGTCTTGCTGCGTTCGTTCATGATGGGGTAAATTTTACTCAGCACCGCTTCGAACACAGAATCGCGGTAGCTGTCAAGGGTGATGAAAACCTGCATACCGGTTTTTAAACTGGCGATATCGTATTCGTCAACTTGCAATTCAAGGGTGAAGTTTTTCGCATCACCTATGATGGCCAAAGGGGTTTGAGTGGTCACCAATTCGCCCTTTTCTTTAAATATGCTGTATACCTTGCCATCGTATTTGCTTGCAATTGAATAATCGCTTTCTAGTTGTTTGCTGATGGCCAAATTGGTTTTAGATTGTTTGGAACTAAAACTCAACTGGCGTTCCAAGTCCTTTAATTTAAGTTTGGCCGATTTATAGGCAGTCGCTGAATTGCGGTAAGCCAATTCTCTCTGCTCCAATTCCAATTTAGACCCAACTTCTTGTTTCCATAAATTCGATTGACGCACAAAAAGGATAGAATCCTCTTGCATTTTTTTATGGGCCAATTCAATGCTGATTTTTAAATCTTGAATCTTGCTTTGGTTGTTGCCAAGGTCGGAAAATTCGGCATTCAAATTGGCATTTTCAAGGTTTAGCGCACTTACTTGATTAAAGATGGAAAACAAGACTGTGTTTTTGTTTACCACATCCCCTTCAGAAACGTAAACCTCGTTGAGCAAACCATTAACGGTAGAAAATACCTGGTATTGGTTGTCGCTTTTAACCACCCCTGAAGCGTATACCGATTCGGTGATGTCTTCAAATTGAGGTTTGATGCTCTCGGTCTTTTTTTTACATGCGTTCAGACCAATCAGCATTAGAGAGATAACAATAAATCTATTCACTTTGCGAAGTTAATGTTTAATTAAATCTTTGGGTTTAATCATTCTCAAAAATGATTAAGGTCATGTAAACGGATTAGTCTACCCAGCTTCTGTAGTAACTTGGATCTTCAACAGACATAGCCGCTTCAGTGATTTTAAGCGGGAAGAATGGGTCTATCATCACAGCCAATTCTAAAGTCTCTTTTGCACCGATGCTCTTTTCGGCCATTCCAGGGTGTGGACCGTGTGGAATGCCTTTCGGATGCAAGGTGATCATGCCTTTTTCAACATGTTTACGGCTCATGAAATCGCCATCAACGTAATACAAGACCTCATCAGAGTCCACGTTGCTGTGGTGGTATGGCGCAGGAATTGACAATGGATGGTAGTCGTACAAACGCGGAACAAATGAACAAATAACAAAGTTATGGCCTTCAAAGGTTTGGTGTATCGGCGGTGGCATGTGGATGCGGCCAGTAATAGGCTCGTAGTTGTGTATGCTGAATCCGTATGGGAAATGGTAACCGTCCCAACCCACCGCATCAAAAGGATGGCTGGCGTAGGTGTAAGGAAACAATTGGTCGCCTTTTTTAATCATTACTGTGAAATCACCCATTTCATCGTTGGTCTCCAAATCGGTTGGCAATTTGATGTCGCGCTCACAATAAGGTGAATGCTCTAAGAACTGCCCCATGCTGTTTAAATAACGTTTTGGTGGTTTGATGGGACTGAAAGATTCAATGATCATCAAGCGGTTGTTGCTGTCATTGAAATGCATTTGGTAAATAACGCCTCTAGGAATTACCAGGTAATCGCCGTATTCAAAATGAATTTTGCCGTATAAGGTTTGCAAGTAGCCACTGCCTTCGTGCACAAAAATCACTTCATCAGCATCTGCATTTTTATAGAAGTAAGTGCTCATTGATTTTCTAGGTGCGGCAACGGCCATGTATAAATCGCTGTTGTACAATTGTATTACGCGGCTTTCTAAAAAATCGTCTTTTGCTTCTGTTTTAAACGTGATGAAACTGCGGTTCTGCATATTGTTTGCAATGGCAGCTTTCGGCGCAACATCAATCGGTTCGCCAATATGTTTAACCAAAGTAGGGGGGTGACAATGGTACACCAAAGAGTATATACTTGAGAATCCTTCAGTGCTTACAAGTTCCTCTGCATAGAGCTCCCCGTTGGGTTTGCGGAATTGAGTATGTCTTTTTTCAGGAAATTTTCCTGCCTTGTGGTAATATGGCATAAAATCGTTTAAATTTGTGGGTAAAATTAATCAAATTTTTGTAAATGTTGTACTGTAAATCTATCTGTTTCTCCGTCATGTTACTCAGCCTGCTTGTATTCAC
>CANFXY010000108.1 GCA_947451105.1 Bacteroidota bacterium
AAGTCGCCTACTTGTAAATGATAAGGAGAACGCGGGTCGTTAATTTGTATGTTCTTAAGCAGATAGCTTGACATTGTTCCTGAAAAATCTGATCAAAAGTATTTCAAACAACAAACATATCAAAGAAAAAAGTATGCACCATTTCCACAGAGGAATGCCTTTTTCAAGTTTGTTGATTTCCGCACCTAGTTTTTCTGCACTTCCTTCAAAATGATTGATTTTAAAATTTTCGCAAATTTTGTCGAAGGCTTCGTTGCTCAAACTGCGGGTATCACTTTCAGTTCGCACGTTGTTGAAAGATAAATCAGCCGCCGAACTGTCTGCATTTTTTGCGCGTAATTGGTAATGGCCGGGAACTGTAATCTCTCCATTTGTGTTTAGATACAATGCCCCGTCTCTGTTAATAACTTCAGGAATGAGGCTGGTTTTTTTGCCCAATAAGCGCACGCCAGACTCTTGTTCAAAAGGCAATCCAGTGTAGATGTCGTTCAAATCGGCGCAACTGTAATACAAGGGGTTTTTATACAAATTCATCATCGATGCACGCAAGCAAATGGGCACAAACAATGCATGGTTTTGGAAATTGCTATAGCTTGGGTCAAGGGCCACTGCACAGAGCAACAAATGGCCTTTGCCAAATCCAATGTCTTTCATAAAAGCAGAACCATTGGCCAGTTTCATAAAATCATTCGAAGAACTGCTTTGAATTTGGTGGTATTTAGAAACGCTTGGCAAATCGAGTTGCTTATTGTTTTTCTCAAATATGTTTTTGAAAATTGGATGTTCAAGGTCAATTGAATTAACGCGCAATTGAACATCAATGGGGCTTTCAGATACGTTAAATCTGAATGCATTGGCCAAGTCCTGCAAACCTCCATAAGGCAAGCTTTTATTTGGAAAGACCAAGGCTGTTCCTCCGTTTTGGATAAACTGTGTCAGTTCGGAAACCAAGCCACTGCCAATGCCATTGATGCCCTGCAGTACAATTAGATCTTTTTGTTTAAAAGCACTGTAATTAATGCTGCCTGCATTCTCGTTTTTGTATACAAAGCCAGGATTGTCGCCAAAGACGGCGTCTAAGTATGGCGAATTATCAGAGCTGATGTTGTTGACGTGGTAATCTTGGTTCAGGCGCAAAGAGAAATACAAGACATCGTCAAGCGGAATGTTGTCACCAGGCAGGCGCAATTCACATTGGTGCTGTCCGCCAGTTTCCACCGTGAAAAGAATAGAGACCGTTTCAGATTGAAAAGCTTTGATGTTAAGTGTTGCAATGCCTTTAGGCTTGCCATCTATCCACAGCTCTATTGTGTTGTTTTCAATGTCTTTTTCCGTAAAGTTGCTTACCGTTGCCATTAATGTTATGGCTTGTTTTGCTTGCAATATTGGCGACAGCAAATAGGCGCTGTCTATGCTTAAGTTGTTGTTGATTTCAGAAGGGATTTTAATCCATGTTTGCTTAATGGAAGTGTCCAAAGGGTTGCTGGGAAGTTTGCTGTTTTTTGCCTGAAAATCGGAGATGCAGTATGCCAATTTATCACCATTAAATTTGTACAGTTGGCTGTTTTGAAGTTCCAATAAATTTTGCAATGGGTAAGCATTGTTGCTTATTTTCACTTTGTCGATGTTCTCCATGCAGGCTTGCTTGCCTGTAAAATGCAACATCGATGCATCCATATCTGCAGTTATAATATTGAATTCATCACCGTTATTGGCGCTGTTAACGATTGCACGTGCACGGTTTTTTGCTGCTTCAAGCAAAGGGCCTTCGCTGCCTTGAAGGTTCATGCTAAAGCTGTTGTCTAGTATAATGCTGATGTGTTTTTTGCCACCCTTAACTGATTTTTTCGAATCAATTAATATGGGTTGGGCAAAGGCGAAAACTAAAAATGTAATGGCCAAAAGACGGGCAGCAAGAATCAAGTATTTTTTTAATTTGTTTCCGCTTTTGGTTTGGTGATCGATTTGTTGCAGCAAACGAACATTGGGAAACAATATCTTCTTGTAGCGCCTAAAATTAAATAGATGGATAATGACCGGAATAGCTAAGGCAAAGAGTGCCCACAGAAAAGAAGGATACAACCATGTCATGTTAAAGGCAAAGATAAGGGAACAAAACGCAAGGAGCAAGTCTTCTTCGAATAAAGGGAATAGGGGCTAGGGTTTGGGGGTTAGTGTTCGATGATGCTTCTTTGCTTCATTATTTAAATTCAATACTCTATAATATAGGGTCTAGGATATAGCTCCCGAAATCTTTCGGGATAGGGGTTAGTTTATATTCGTAATACTTCTTTATCTCATTGTTTAAAATCATTGCGTTTCAATTGAGGGTCTAGGGTTTAGCTACCGAAATCTTTGGGGATAGGGGCTAGTATTAGATGATGCTTCTTAATTTCGTTAATTAATTCAATTCAGCACCTACGGAGCTATTTTTTGATTTGTTCACCCCGTACCGTGCGACTGAAAGGAGCTCTGGTACAGGGGCTATAATAATTCAGCTTCAACGAAGCAATCATAATATCGCACCTACTTAGCGACATGCACAATATCAATAAGAACGGGAAGTCATGAAGCATCACAAATGCTTACTATACCCTATCCCCTAAACCCTAGCCCCTAGTCAGGAACGCAATGGTCTTTAAAAAATGAGATTATGAAGTTATTCCTAGTGAACTAACGTCCCAACCTTTTCGCCTTCCATCAAGCGCTTCAAGTTGCCTTGTTTGTTCATGTCGAACACCAAAATTGGCAATTTGTTTTCTTGACACAAAGTGATTGCGGTAAGGTCCATAATGCTTAGTCCACGCTCGTAAACTTCGCTGAAAGTAATGCTATCAAATTTGGTTGCATTGCTGTCTTTTTCAGGATCTGCGGTATACACGCCGTCTACGCGGGTGCCTTTTAGAATTAAGTCTGCTTCAATCTCAACGGCTCTTAAAGATGCGGCTGTATCGGTTGTGAAATAAGGGTTTCCAGTGCCAGCGCCAAATATCACAACACGGCCTTTTTCTAGGTGACGAACTGCGCGTCTTCTAATGAAAGGCTCGCAAATTTGTTCCATTTTAATGGCCGATAACAAACGGGTTTTAACATGGATTTTTTCCAAAGCACCTTGTAATGCCATCGCGTTGATTACGGTTGCCAACATGCCCATGTAATCACCTTGCGCTCGGTCAACCACACCACCTTGAACGCCTTGTACACCTCTGAAAATATTGCCACCACCAATTACCACGGCAACTTCAACACCCATAGAGGCTGTTTCTTTAATTTCGTTGGCGTATTGCTCAAGAATCTTAGGGTCGATTCCAAATTGCTGTTCACCCATCAGGGCTTCACCGCTTAGTTTAAGTAGTATGCGTTTGTATTTCATGAAATTCTTCTGAGGCTCGTTAAGAGAGCGCAAAAGTAAGATTTTTTAACGAAAATTTAAAATCAAATTTACGCTGTTTTGTCTGCCATTTCCTGCTGTTCGCTGTAGGCCAATTTTTCCTGTCCTGTGTTTGTATAGGCTTGTTCAAGCTTGCTGCCGTGCGCTTGGTAAAGCCTACAAACACTTGGCCATGAACATTTGGCGCTGCCGCTGCCATCAGGGGCAGTAAGTACTACTTGAGCTATTCGTCTTTCGATTTGTCGTAATCTAGTTTGAGTCCCCAATACCGCATTTGTTGTGCGCACCAAGAACGTCTTTTGAGTGTATAGCCACTCGGATGGGCAATAGAAAATTTTCTAGGATTGGGCAATACAACCGCCATTAAAGCCGCATCGTTAATGCTTAATTTGGCAGCCGACTTGTTTAAAAAGGCTTGTGAAGCTGCCTCAACGCCATACACGCCATTGCCAAGTTCTATCACATTGAGGTAAACTTCCATAATGCGTTTTTTACTCCACAGGGTTTCTATTAAGAATGTAAAATATACTTCAAAGCCTTTGCGTATCCAACTTCTGCCATGCCATAAGAAAACATTTTTTGCTGTCTGCTGGCTGATGGTACTTGCGCCGCGGCGTTTAGATTTGCCTCGGTCTTCCATCTTCTCATTGTATTTCATCGCTTTTTCAATGGCACCAAAGTCGAAGCCATTGTGCTTCAAATAATTTTGATCTTCAGCACATACAACCGCCAATTCAACATAATCAGAAATCTCGTCCCTCGATACCCAGTCTTTTTTTAATCGCACAGGTTCTCCATCCATTTTTTGTTCAACACAGCGTTGCAGCATGAAAAAGGTGAGGGGAACAGGAACAAATTTATACAGCAATACCCAACCGATACTGACAATGAAAAAACCCAAAACGATGCGTTTGATCCATTTCCAGATGATAGACCATACAAATATTTTCGCCAACCAAGCTCCTAGCATGGGGCAAAGGTATATATCATATTTCAAATATGGAAATTAGTAAAAACAGAAAGAGCCCCGTGGTAGAGCATTCCACTCCCCATGGCAGAATTCGCTATCACCTTCGCTAAAGCTACTGTGATTAAGACAAGCTGCTAATACGCCACAGGGCAGGTCGTTACATGCACACCACGGGGTGAAACAAGAGGGCTGAGCGGGGCAGTAGGAAATACGTTAGAATTTCGTTGATTAATTTTATTTAGATTAACTAATAACTTATAACCAATAATTTATGCCGTACCGTTACGTAACGGAGTGAAGTCTCTAGTACAGGGACGAATAACTAATAACTAATAACTAATAACTAACCCCTAGTATTACTCAACCACGTTGACGTTTGCCGCTTCAAAAATCTTGGTTTTTGAATTGTACTGGTTGCCTTTTTCCATTACATGCACTATCATGTTTTCTACTGATATAGGCATGCCTTCTTCAACATCGGCTATGTTGTTGTGGCGGATATGTCTTCCGTCGATTACCACAACAGCTCCACTTCCGATGGCTTCCATTTCAAATCCATTGCGTATGATTAAGCCAGTGTCTTCACCCAGTCCAATGCCAATTGCAGACGGGTTTGCTGCCACGGCTTGCGCCAGGCGGGCAAAGCGGCCGCGTTTGTTGAAATGCGAATCGATGATGACGTCTTTTATAAAAGCCAAGCCGGTGGTTATTTTTACTTCACCTTTTAAATGGGCATCACTGGCATTGCCATGGTAAATCATGGTATTGCTCATGGCCATCGCACCTGCGCTGGTTCCTGCTATAATGAAACGCTCGTTTTCGTAGCGTTCGTGTAAGATGTTTAAGAAATCGGTTCCTCCAAAAATTGAGGTTAAGCGCAATTGGTTTCCTCCGCTAAACATCAAGGCGTCGCAAGCTTTTAAACGTGTAAGGTATTCCTCCTGCATGGCATCCTCACGGTTGCGTATTTTCATATGGCCAACATTGTTGCAACCAAGTTTTCCAAAAGCTTCAAGGTAATTTACACCCACTTCATCTGGAATCTGAGAAGCCGTTGTTACCACTTCAATGCGCGGATTTTCCATGTCAATGACACTGACAATACTTTTCAGTATGCCCATTTCGAAAAAGTTCAGATTGTTCCTTGAGATAATTCCCAATTCTAAGTCGGTACCCTTGTCCTCTGCTCCTCCTACGGGAATTAAAATGCCTTTAGGCTCAAACTGCTGCATGAATTCTAAGTAAATGAAAGTGCAAATTTATGTTAAAAAGCCTACAACCTTGCTAACATGTTTGACACAAAAACTGACAAGGTGTCCAATCTTGCCAAACTTTCACCTCATAGTGGCAGAAATTTTTGTATGGCATGGTTCGTGATTGTTTGGAGATATAAATTCTAAATAAATCGTTATGAATATTAAACCATTAGCAGACAGAGTATTAATTGAGCCTGCAGTTGCAGAGCTAAAAACAGCGGGAGGCATTATCATTCCAGATACTGCGAAAGAAAAACCACAAAGAGGAACTGTTGTGGCAGTTGGTACAGGTAAAAAAGATGAACCAATGACTTGCAAACCTGGAGATACTGTATTGTATGGCAAATATGCTGGCACCGAGATTTCAGTAGAAGGCAAAGACTATTTGATTATGCGCGAAGCAGATATTTTCGCAATCATCTAAGTCACTTATCAAATTAAAAAAACAAAAATAGAATATGGCAAAATCAATTCATTTTAACATTGAAGCCCGCGAAGGTTTAAAACGCGGCGTTGATGCATTAGCAAATGCAGTTAAAGTAACATTAGGACCGAAAGGCAGAAATGTGGTTATCGGTAAAAAATATGGATCTCCAGTGATCACCAAAGATGGTGTGTCTGTAGCTAAAGAAATCGAACTAGAAAACGAAATCGAAAACATGGGTGCACAAATGGTGAAAGAAGTGGCGAGCAAAACTGCTGACTTGGCAGGTGATGGTACCACTACTGCAACTGTATTGGCTCAAAGCATTGTTACTACTGGACTTAAAAACGTAGCAGCAGGTGCTAACCCAATGGACTTGAAACGCGGTATTGATAAAGCAGTGATAAGAACTGTTGAGTCTTTAAAAGCATTGTCAAGAGAAATTGGCGACGACAACAACAAAATTGAACAAGTTGCTACCATCTCTGCAAACAACGATTCAGCTATTGGTAAATTAATTGCTGAGGCGATGCATAAAGTAGGAAAAGATGGTGTTATCACTGTAGAAGAAGCTAAAGGTACTGACACTACTGTTGAAGTAGTAGAAGGTATGCAATTCGACAGAGGTTACCAATCTCCATACTTCGTTACCAACGCAGAGAAAATGATTGCTGATTTAGAGTCTGCTTACATTTTAATCTACGACAAAAAAGTGAGCAGCATGAAAGACTTGTTGCCAATATTGGAGAAAGTGGTTCAAACTGGAAAACCTTTGTTGATCATAAGCGAAGAAGTTGAAGGTGAAGCATTGGCTACTTTGGTGGTTAACAAAATCAGAGGTTCATTAAAAATCTCTGCAGTTAAAGCACCTGGTTTCGGTGACAGAAGAAAAGAAATGTTGCAAGACATTGCCATCTTAACTGGCGGAACTGTAATCAGCGAAGAGCAAGGTAGAAAATTAGAAGATGCTACTATGGACGATTTGGGTAGAGCTGAAAGCATTACCATCGATAAAGACAACACGACCATTGTAGGTGGTGCTGGAAACAAAGAAGAAATCCAAAGCAGAATTGCACAAATCAAAGCGCAAATCGAAAATACAACCAGCGATTACGACCGTGAAAAATTACAAGAAAGATTGGCCAAATTGGCTGGTGGAGTAGCTGTATTGTACATCGGTGCTGCAAGTGAAGTAGAAATGAAAGAGAAAAAAGACCGTGTTGATGATGCATTGCATGCAACCAGAGCAGCGGTTGAAGAAGGTATCGTTCCTGGTGGTGGTATTGCTTACATCCGTGCGATTGAAAGTTTAGATACTTTGAAAAGCGAAAACGAAGATGAAGCAACTGGTATCATTATCGTTAAACGTGCACTAGAAGAGCCATTGCGTCAGATCATTGCAAACGCAGGTGGTGAAGGTTCTATCATTGTTCAAAAAGTGAAAGAAGGCAAAGACGACTTCGGTTACAATGCCCGCACTGAACAATACGAAAACCTAATCGCTTCAGGTGTTATCGATCCTACTAAAGTAAGCCGTGTGGCTTTAGAAAATGCCGCTTCAGTAGCTGGTATGATCTTAACCACTGAGTGTGCTTTGGTTGACATCAAAGAAAAAGAAGCTGCTCACAGCCATGGTGCACCTGATATGGGTGGAATGGGCTACTAAGACAGTCTTTTGTAAAAATACTAAAAGGGAGCAAACGCAGTTTGCTCCCTTTTTTTTTGATGTATCAGAAATTGTTTATATTTGTATCAAACAAACAAAAAGTACAATGAAGAATTTATTTTTAGCCTTTGCTTTATTTATTGGGATTTCTGCATTTGCACAAACTGCCAGCGACACCATTTACAAAAAGAACAAAGAAGTTATTCTAGGTAAAGTTACCGAAATCGGCATAGACGAGGTGAAATACAAGCCACTTGTAAATCCGAATGACATTGTTTTGGTTTTGGAAAAAACAGACATTCTTAAAATTGTTTTTGCTTCTGGTTTGGTACAAACGTTTGCTGACCCAATTAATGATAAATCGGCCTATGCTGACAACCACAACTTCAACATAAAGTTCAATTTTTTGTCGCCTATGGGACATCGATTGCATTTGAATGTAGAAAAATCAATCAGACCAGGCTTGAGCTATGAATTGGGTTTGAATATGATTGGCCTGGGTAAGCCCGAGGGTCTTAAAACACCAATTGGGGCAATATTCAACGGTGGTATTCGTATGTACCGTTTGCCTGACATGAAAAGCAGATCTGACCGCTACTCACATGTAATGAATGGCGCATATTTTCAACCAACAGTTTCGTTTGGTATGGTTCAGAATAGATACGATGTATGGGAGTCGAATTACGATCCAATGGCTGGCATGTACACAAATAAATTAGTCGAAGAAAACAAAAAAGCCAATACCAACTTCTTTATGTTTACCTTGAATTTTGGTAAGCAGTTTGTTTTCGCCAACCGCATTTCATTTGACATCAGCGGTGGCGTTGGTATGGGTACTTACAGCCGTCAGAGCGAAAGTTATTACACGTATTTATCAAGTTACGTCTATCAGTATGAATCAAATGGCGGTCAAAATGCCTATGATTATTATGATAAAACCCGTTACGGATTTCAAATAGGTGCTCAGAGCTTTCCCTTATGTGGAAATTTACAGTTTAAATTGGGTTACTTGTTGAAGTAAACTCAAACTGCAGATATTAAAAAACGCCAGCATGCTGGCGTTTTTTTTGTTATAAATTTCCGAGTGTTAAATTCAATTATCTTTGCTGAATAAAATTTTATACGTGAGCAACAATATTCAAACTGCCTTAAACACCGATTTGCCAGACATCATGGAGCTCCTAGAGGCTTTGAATCTTGATATGGAAGAGGTGCATTATTCTGAGTTTTTTGTTTGTAAAGACAAAGGCGAA
>CANFXY010000109.1 GCA_947451105.1 Bacteroidota bacterium
AACAATAAAAATGACCCATCTGAAAACCTTGGTGCTGCATAGGTTTTCAATTGATTTTTCAAACCAAACATATCCAGTACTACTTTTTTGTTATCCTTCAATAAAACAGGCTTAGGAAACATAAAATACCGTTCATATTTGTCTCCTTGAATTGAATAAAAGGTAGGGTCAAATACTATTCCTTCAGGATATTTTACCTGGATTTGTGGTCGTATTTGCACATTCTTTTTAAACACATTACCTAATGTAATTTCGTTTTGGATTTCGTTGATGTTAAATTCTCTGAATACTATTTTACCTGAATCTACATCAGGCATTAAGAGGGTTTGCTTATCTTTAAATTCGAGAGGAAAGTATGGTGGAAAGTTAAATGCATGTTGGGCTGGTAATTTTAATAAATAAAAGTTCTTAAAGGTATAATCAGCGCCCAATCTTATTACCCCATACTTCCAAACTGATTCCTTTTGTTTTTTCGCATAGTATCTAAATCCTATCCATAAATCATTATTAAAATAAGTTAGGTTAACAGTTGTAAAGTCTTTTATATTATCTAACAAGAAAGGATTTTCATTGCCATCTCTAACAGCCATTGACTTGGCCTTTTGATAGATCAAGTTGACTATATGGCTGTCCTTGCAAAGTTCCTTTTCAAACAATACAGAATCGCTAGTGACAGAAACAACCCTAATTGTTTTTTTAAATGCAAAAGCCACCTGGTTTCCTTTTGCATGCATCCCCAAAACCAAGTCGGCCTTGAGATAGAAACTGTTACAAAAAACGATCAATAAGAGTATAATTTTATTCATTTTTTTAAAACGTAAAATGAGCTTATATATTGCATTGCTTGTATTTCATGGATAAATCGAGACACAGGAAAGCCCATCACATTGTAGTAACATCCTTCAATTTTTTGAATGCCTACATAGCCTATAAACTCTTGTATTCCATATGCTCCAGCCTTATCCAAAGGAGAATAATTTTGCAAATAGTAGTCAATCATTTCATCACTTAATGAATTAAAATAAACATTGGTGGCTTCAGAAAATACAAGGGTCTTAGTTCTAGATTTCACACAAACACCAGTGTAAACTGTATGCACATTTGAAGACAAGGTTTTTAGCATTTCCTTTGCCTCTACTAGCGAACTCGGTTTATTTAAAACGTGGCCATTCACCCAAACTACCGTATCAGCTGTAACCAATAAAGAATCCTCTGATAATTCTTTGGAATAGGCATCGCTTTTCTTCTTAGCTAAATATTCAGGTATTTCTGCGCCCTTAAGTTCAGGATGAAAATCTTCTTCGACAACTATTTTAATTATTTCCAATTCAAAACCACTGTCGGCAATTAATTGATGCCTCCTAGGACTCTGAGAAGCTAATAGTATCTTCTTTTTAAAATATGGTAGCATTATGCAAAGATTAAGTTAATTACGCCTGCAAACATGATGTATTTTAATAATTTGCTAGATGCCCCATACTCTTCTTTTGATTTGGTTTTAGAAATATGGTTGATAAAATACAAGAGGCCTACAGTTATTATGCCCATCAATACAGATCCTGCATATAAATCTAAGCCCCAACTTAAAAAGCTATACAATCCACATAGCATTATTTCTATGCCTGTAATCATGTAGATCATTATTTTGGTTCCTTTTATACCGGCAACTATTGGGTAAGTCCTTAAACCAGCAGCCAAGTCTCCATCAACATCCTGCATGTCTTTAACCAGCTCTCTGATTAAACTGATAAAGAAGGAAAAGACTATATAACCAGTAAAATTCATAATAGCCGGCCTGGTGTCAAACGCAATTAATAAAATACAAATAGCCACAACTGCAGCGCTGCACAGGGCAACTATTACATTACCAATTAATGGCATGCCTTTTAATTGTGCGGCATACAAAAACAACAAGGCCATAATACTAATGTTGATGATGACATATTGCTGACTAAAAAAAAACGAAACAACTATGGACGATATACTTATTACACCATATAAAACCCAAGCAGATTTGATGCTAAGGCTATGACCAACAATACAACTTGTTGGTTTGTTAATTTTATCCGTTTCTACATCAAAAATATCATTGACTACATAGCCCGCTGCTGCGGTTAAAACCGCTGGCAAAATTAAGAATATTGCATGAAACCAATAATTTGTAGCCAATTCGTCTTTATACTTAAACAAAACCACAAACATAGTTGCTGCGATTAGCGTCAAATTAATGGGACGAATAATATGTATGGGATTTCTCAAACGCAGTTCTATTGGGCTTTTCACAGTTCAATATTCAGAAATTTATTTTATATTGCAAATTAATTGTTCATCACAGGTGTTAAGAAATAAATTTATAGTTCCCTATGTCTATCTAGGCCTGATGATTATCTCTTTTGTCATAGGTTTAAATTGGCCAAACATCAAACAAATTTTAGCTATTTATCCAAGAGACTTCCATTATCTAATAGGCGTATTCACAACTGTTTTCGTCCATAAAGACCTAGAACATTTGAGCTCTAATAGTTTGCCAATGTTTGTTTGTTTATTCGGTCTATTCTATTTCTATAAAGAAATTGCATTTAAAGTAACCATTATATGCCATTTACTCACTGGTATGTTGATCTGGATATTTGCTAGAGAGGCTTTTCACATTGGTGCTAGTGGATTGGTATACGCCCTGGTATTATTTGTATTTACCAGTGGGCTAATCCGTAAAAACAAAAAACTATTGGTGTTTGCATTTATAACATTGGTTTTTCAAAGTGGTTTGCTATGGGGTGTATTTCCTTTAGAGGAAGAAATTAGTTGGGAGAGCCATCTTTTGGGCGCTTTAGTAGGCATTTTCCTTTCATTTCTCTTTAAAAATGAAGGGCCTCAGGCGGACCTTCCGAAAATATGGGATGAAGAAACGGAAGAAACTATAACAGACGAATATCTAAATTTATAAGTCTAATAAAACATCAAATTAGGTAATTCTAAATTGTATGAATTTACAAGCTCATTTTTATACACAATCAATTTTAGTTTTTGACTCCTGTATTGTGGTTTTTTAACCAATTCTAATGTTAGAAAGTTGTCGCTATTTGAGAACCGTTTAAACTGATTAATTGGGTAGCTCAGCTTAGATTGCTGTCCAAAGCTATTGTAAAAGTCTTCAGACAATTGAAAACAATCGCTAATATCTGAATTGATTGGATGCTGATCATCAAATTGAGTAAGCGTAATAATTTTAAGGCTGTCTCCCAAGGCTTGGGTTTGAGGAAAGACAGGATCGCAGGCCATTAAACCTTCCTTAAAATTAAAATGACTTACCAATGCCGTTTCTGGTCTAAAAGTAAAAAACACAGAATCAACAGTGTTCATAGGTATTGAATCAGGAGCATAATAAACATAAGCACCATTTGAATTCATTTTGTAAATTTGATTGAATAAATAGGATTTAATCTTACTCTGTTGAACTGGTTTGCTTGGGCAATCACGGCATTGTTGAATGAAAATGGCACTAAAAACAAAGAGAACTGTTAATGCTATATTCTTATAATTTTTTCTCATGTCTTATTCCTTAACAAAACTTTCAACCATCCAATTTCCATTTTCAAAATACCCCAATGAATAAAAACCACTTTTTAAATTATTTAAATCAATCTCAAATTCATTTGAATGAGCTTGAAAACACATTACTTCTTGGCCTAATTGGTCAAACAAATATAAAGTAATATTGGGATTAAATTTATCACCAAAACTAAGTTTTAATTTGTTCCTAACGGGATTTGGAAAAACAACAAAACTGGTCTTATCTTCTGAAACAAATGAGATATTACTACTGAAGTTCATCAGAGGCAATTCAACATAAGAAGCATTTAAACTGTTGCAATAAATCGTGTTTATTGAACTCAATGGATTTAATAATGAATCAACACTATTTCCTGGATACATAAGCTGTCCATTGTTCATATTGCGGTTATACTTTGGGTAATTTGAAGATGAAATTATCAATCGAATTTTATGACCACTTAAGAGTGTGATGCAGGTAGTAGGCAATTCAATAACACAATCATAAACTTTTCCAGGTATCATCATTGATATTTGTGATTGGGTAAAACCGTCTCGAAAACGCATGCGCATAACAGCATCATTTAATAACATAGATTTTCCATCTGGGTAAACATCTGTAACCCGAACATCAAAATCTGTATCCAATTGACTAGAACTAACTTTCAAGACGACTTTAATGCGGCCATTTAAAATCAAATTCTTTGTTAAAACAGCTGAACTGAATACCAAGGCATCGCTTCTGTTTTCTACCCCATTTAATTGATCGTAGGGGCCCTGCAATAAATCACTTCTTAAAGTACACCCGCCTATTGTTGGTGATGGGTCATTGGGATTGTAGGTATAACTTATACTGTCAAGACTTGAAATAGGAAAATTCTGATCCATTAACCCATTTTTATTCAGATAAAAACGGTAGCTCTTAACCCCATTTAATGGCCATGAGGCTTCTTGTAACCAACGATTTTCACCCATTTGATACAATGTCATTGCTGGGACAGAATTCCAATTGTTATTGATATTTCTGAGATAAAAATCAAAATATTGTAAGGCCATGCTGTCGTTCTTGTTTTGTGCATTCGCATAGCTTAATTGACCTTGCGCAATGCTGCCAACTTTTGCAGTACTATGACCACCGTGAACCCAAGGACCCATCAAAATTTTATGTTTTGCCCTCACAGAAGCTGCAGAACGGGTTATCAATTGATTGTAAAAATCCATCATAAGCTGCGTATTGTGGTCGTACCAACCACCAATCATGAAACATGGCACTTGTATACTATCTGGATAATCATTTATATCCTCCGCAAAATTCCAATAGTTGTCTTTTATTGGATGCGCCATTAATCCTGCTGTTAAGCCAAATCCCAAACCATCCAATTGTTGAACATATTCAGTTCTCAGACAGCCATTGGGGAAATATTCATTGTACTCAAATTGTGGCCCCGCAACAAGAGGACAAATACATGTTAAATGTGGTGGATTGCCTTTTGCTGTTTGATATTGAACTTTTCCTAAAGCTGATGCACCCCAAGTACCTATTTTACCATTGCTCCATGTTTGAGCCGCTATCCATTCTACAGTAGAATAACCATCGCGTGTGCGGTCAGGACTTCCAATATAAGCAGCTTTTTTTGACCCATAAAAGCCCCTCCAATCTGCAACAACAAAAATATAATTACTAGAATTTATATTGGCACCTATACCCAAAGGCAATCCAGCTAAACGGTATACCTGTCTATTGTACGGGGTCTGAATCAGAATAACCGGCCCCTTACCCATACCATTGGGGATGTATATATCTACCGCCAATTTCTTCCCATCAATCATTTTTACTGAATCAACCTGAGGGGTTAAAACGGAGTATCCATTTATAATATTTAATATTATGCAAATGGCCAATAAGATGTGTTTTTTCATGTATAGAATACAAAATTAAGTCATTAGGAATGTGTTGAAGTTCAAACTTCTATACAAGCAAAAATGTTTGACCAAAAAAAAGGAACATATTTCTATGTTCCTTTTTAAGTTATATCATCCAAAATGCATTAGCTACATCCGCTGGTAGTTCCGCAAGTCAGGCAGGTGTAACATGTTCCTGAGCGAACAGTTATGTTACCGCAGCTTTTACAAGCTGGAGCATCGCCCATGCTTGGAGGTAAATTACCTGCTTTTTTAACTGCCTTAGGTGCAGTTGAAGTATTGCTTGTCTCAGATACTAGAGTAGGTGCTATTTCATTTTGTGCTAAATTGAAATTGGTATCTACTGGCGTAACTTCGTCTGAAATTTTTGGCTTAATGTGCAACTGCTCTTGGCGGTTAAGGTATTCAAATCCTAATAATCTGAAAATAAAGTCAACTACAGAGGTAGATGATTTAATGTTTGCATGACCTTCTACCATACCACTTGGCTCGAATCTACTGAAAGTAAATTTATCGTAGTATTCTTCCAAAGGCACACCGTATTGTAAACCGATTGATACAGCAATTGCAAAGCAGTTCATCAATGAACGGAAACTAGCGCCTTCTTTGTGCATATCCACGAAGATCTCTCCTAAAGTTCCATCTTCATATTCGCCTGTTCTAACGAACACTGTGTTGCCATCAATTTTTGATTTTTGAGTAAATCCTTTGCGTTTGTTTGGCAATACTTTACGTGTAGCAATATTTGATAATTGTTGTTTGAAAGCTGCATTGTTGCTGCTATTGATAATTAATCTAGCTGCTTCCAATACAATTTCTGGAGTTAAATCTTCAACACGGGTTGAACCAGAAACGCTTACTGCTTTCTCAACAATTTCTACTGTATCACTAACAGTTTCAGTCTCATCAACTTTCTTGTCAGATTTATTTGATAAAGGTTGAGACAATTTACAACCATCTCTGTATAGTGCATTTGCTTTTAAGCCTAATTTCCAACTCATCTCGTAGCAAGACTTAATATCTTCAACAGTTGCTTCGTTTGGAAGGTTAATGGTTTTAGAAATCGCACCAGAAATAAATGGTTGAGCTGCAGCCATCATCCTAATGTGTGAATGTGCATGTAAGAAACGGGTTCCTTTATTTCCACATTTGTTTGCAGTATCAAACACTGGATAGTGTTCCTCTTTTAAGAATGGAGCACCTTCGATTGTCATTGTACCGGTAACATACTCGTTCGCAGCCTCAATTTCTGAAGCTTTAAATCCTAATGCTTTTAATAAGTTAAAGTTAACATCATTGAATTGTGCTTCATTAAAGCCAAGACGCTTGATTGTATCTTCACCTAATGTGAATACGTTAAACACGAACTCAATATCAAATGCGCGCTCTAATTGAGATTCGATCATAGCCAATTCGCTTTCAGCAAAACCTTTAGCTGCTAAAGTTTCATGGTTGATAAAAGGAGCTGTTTTTAATGTAGCATGTCCTTTTGCATAATTGATAATCTCATCAGATTCTTGTTGTGAATATCCTAAGGTTTTCAATGCAGCTGGAACAGCTTGGTTGATAATTTTGAAATATCCACCACCACTTAATTTTTTAAATTTAACCAATGCAAAGTCAGGTTCGATACCAGTTGTATCGCAATCCATAACCAATCCAATTGTTCCAGTTGGCGCAATTACTGTAGATTGTGCATTTCTGTATCCAAATTTCTCACCCAACATTAATGCTTTGTCCCATGCATTGCAAGCTGATCTTAACAAATCTTCTGGGCAATGCTGAGGATCAATACCTACAGCAGGAATGCTTAAGCTTTCAAAAGCCAAAGGTGTATTGTATGCAGCATAACGGTGGTTACGGATAACACGCATCATGTGTTTTTTGTTCTTTTCATACATTCTGAAAGAACCTTTAACTGCTGCCATTTCAGCACTGGTAGCGTATGCTTGACCAGTTAATATAGAAGTCAATGCACCACAAATTGCGTTTGCTTTTGGACTGTCATAAGGAATACCAGAAACCATTAACAAAGCACCTAAATTAGCATAACCCAATCCTAAAGTTCTGTAGTCATAACTTAATTGAGCAACTTCTTGACTTGGAAACTGAGCCATTAAAACTGAAACTTCCAAAACAACTGTCCATAAGCGAATTGCATACTCGTATGAAACGATATCAAACTCTAATTTGTCAGCATCAAAAAACTTCATTAAGTTTAGAGAAGCTAAGTTACAAGCTGTATTATCCAAGAACATGTATTCAGAACATGGATTTGAAGCGTTGATTCTTCCACCCTCTGGGCAAGTATGCCATTCGTTAATGGTATCATCGTATTGAACACCAGGATCTGCACAAGCCCATGCTGCATCACCAATTGCATCCCAAACTTCAGTTGCAGGGATTGAGCTCATAACTTGACCATTGGCTCTTCCAATTAAATCCCAATTTCCATTTTGCTTTAATGCTTCAAAAAATTTATTTGGGATACGTACTGAGTTGTTTGAGTTTTGACCAGATACAGTTGCATATGCTTCACCCTCGTAATCACTTGGGTAACCTGCAGCGATTAAAGCTGCTACTTTTTTCTCTTCATTTTTCTTCCATGAAATAAAGTTCATGATTTCTGGATGGTCCATATCCAAGCAAACCATTTTAGCTGCTCTTCTAGTAGTTCCACCTGATTTAATAGCACCTGCTGCTCTGTCACCTATTTTCAAGAATGACATCAAGCCAGATGATGTTCCACCACCTGAAAGTTTTTCACCACCACCACGGATTTTAGAAAAATTAGTTCCAACACCACTACCATATTTAAAAATACGGGCTTCACGTACCCATAAATCCATGATGCCACCTTCGTTCACAAGGTCATCATCAACAGACAATATAAAACAAGCATGCGGTTGCGGTCTTTCATATGCTGAAGTTGAACGCATTAGTTTCTCTGTTTCAGGATCTACATAATAGTGACCTTGAGGTTTACCGCTTATTCCATAAGTTGAATGTAAGCCGGTGTTAAACCATTGTGGTGAGTTTGGTGCAGATTGTTGCCCCAATATTGAATACACCAATTCTTCATAGAAAATTTGAGCATCTTCTTTTGAAGCAAAGTAACCATATTTTTCACCCCATTGTTTCCAACAGTCAGCCAAACGGTGTGCAACTTGTTTTACACTTGTTTCACTTCCTAGAGAACCATCAGCTTGCGGAACACCTGCTTTTCTGAAATATTTTTGAGCAACAATATCAGTTGCAACCTGGCTCCACGCCGAAGGTATTTCAACATTTTTCATTTCGAATACGATGTCTCCATTCGGATTCTTGATAACAGATGTGCGGTACTCATACTCAAATTGGTCGTATGGTGACACATTGTCTTTGGTGTTTAGCCTATTGAACTTTAGGCCTTTCTTCATTTGGTCAAAATTTTGCTGCATATATGGTCGTTTGTTGTGT
>CANFXY010000110.1 GCA_947451105.1 Bacteroidota bacterium
GAAACTATTTTTAACTTTAGGGAAGAAAAGCTAGAAGCATTGTTTGGTAAATATTGAGTTTAAACGGTATTTTTGAATTGTGGATATAGAGCAATTTAGAGAATTCTGTTTAAGTTTACCCGCTGTTGCAGAGGAATGTCCATTTGGACCAGATACCTTGGTTTTTAAGGTGAAAAGTAAAATGTTTGCCCTCTGTAGTATTTCTGAATTTGGAGAGGTAAATCTGAAATGCGACCCTGAAAGAGCAGTTGAACTCAGGGAAGAATACAGCCAAATACGAGGTGCTTACCATATGAATAAAAAACATTGGAACAGTGTTGATGTTTTGACCTTGCAAAATGCCTTTATAGAAGAGCTTGTTTTACACAGTTATGACTTGGTGAAATCGGGTTTGACCAAGAAAGAAAAATCTGAAATCGAGCTTGGTAATTAATGAATAATGTTATAAAATTGAACAAGAAATAAACCATGAGTAAGAAAGCATATATTTTTCCGGGACAAGGTGCCCAATTTGTTGGAATGGGTAAGGATCTATATGAGCAATATGAAATTGCTAAGACCCTTTTTAATCAGGCAAATAGTATACTAGGATTTGACATTACTGAAGAAATGTTCAATGGAACTGACGAAGGCTTAAGACAAACTAGAATAACACAACCTGCTATTTTTCTCCATTCTGTTATTGCAGCAAAATGTCTTGGTGATGATTTTAAGCCGGATATGGTTGCAGGCCATAGTTTAGGTGAATTTTCAGCCTTGGTAGCCAATGGTACATTAGATTTTGAAGATGGTTTAAAATTGGTATACAGTAGAGCAATGGCTATGCAAGAAGCTTGTGAGTTAAAACCAAGCACTATGGCAGCTGTTTTGGGATTAGAAGATCAAAAAGTTGAAGAAATATGTGCATCAATTACCTCTGGGGTTGTTGTGCCAGCAAATTATAACTGCCCAGGCCAATTGGTGATTTCCGGCGACATTGACGCTATAAATGAAGCCTGCGAAAAATTAAAAGCTGCAGGTGCAAAACGCGCATTGGTATTGCAAGTTGGTGGTGCATTTCACTCGCCATTAATGAAGCCAGCCGAAGATAAATTGGCCACTGCGATTGAAAATACCAATTTCAAAACCCCTACCTGCCCGGTATATCAAAATGTGAGCGCTGAACCTGAGTCAGACCCAGCTGCGATTAAACGTAATTTATTAAAGCAACTAACAGCGCCTGTGAAATGGACCCAATGCGTTCAATCGATGGTTAGAGACGGCGCCAATAACTTCACTGAAATCGGACCTGGAAAAGTACTTCAAGGTCTGGTTAAAAAAATTGCACCAACATCAGAATTAAATTAACGCATTAAGCTATAGAACAAAAAAACCCGTGAAGAAATTCACGGGTTTTTTATTGATTTATATCGTATTATTTTTTTGCTTGTGCATCCAAAACAGCTACCGCGACCATGTTAACGATCTCACGCACCGAGCTGCCCAATTGAAGGAAGTGAACTGATTTATTAAATCCTAATAAAACAGGTCCCATACTTTCAGCATTTCCAAAGCTTTGCGCAAATTTGTAAGCAATATTGCCCGCAGCCAGATTAGGGAAAATAAACGTATTGACATCTTTATCGATTAATTTACTGAAAGGGAAGTTTTCTTTCATCATATCGTTATTCATAGCAAAGTTCGCTTGAATATCGCCGTCTATAATAATCTCTGGATGGTTTTTATGTAAATAACTTACTGCACTAGAAACTTTTTCTGGAACTTCTCCTTTTGCGCTGCCAAAGTTGCTGTAACTTAACATTGCCATTACCGGTTTAACGCCAAGTTTTATAACTTCGGCATGGGTAACCTTTGCAATTTCTACCAATTCATCAGCCGTAGGATTTATATTAACAGTTGTATCAGAGAAGAAATAAGGACCTTTTTTGGTCATGATGATGTACATGCCGGAAATCTTAGTAATACCTTTTTCTTTGCCAATAATTTGCATGGCTGGTTTTAAAGATTTTGGATAATTTTTAGTTAATCCAGATATAAAGGCATCGCATTCACCCTCATTCACCATCATACAACCGAAGTAATTCCTGTCGCGCATCAACTTAACTGATTCGTATATGTTGACACCTTTTCTTTGTCTTTTTTCAAAGAATTTGTGTCCATATTCTTCGCGTTTGGCATCTTCGGTAAGAGGATCTATAATTTTCACATCACCCAAGTCGATGCCATTCTCTTCCATTAACGCTTTAATTTTGGAGATGTTTCCTAACAGAACTGGTATTGCTATACCTTCTTCTTTTGCAATTACTGCAGCTTTAAGTATTTTAATGTTATCGGCTTCAGCGAATACAACTTGCTTTGGATTTTGACGGGCTTGGGTCATCATTCTGCGAATGAATTTATTGTCTAGCCCCATTCTATTTCTCAATTCCAATATATAAGCATCCCAATCTTTTATAGGGTTCATTGCAACGCCACTGTCCATAGCTGCTTTAGCGACAGCCGGGCTTACCGCTTCAATGAGTCTTGGGTCAATTGGTTTAGGAATAATGTAGTTTCTTCCGAACTCTAAGCCCGTTTCGTTATAGGCCATCATCACAGATTCAGGAACAGGTTCTTTGGCCAATTGAGCAATTGCTTTAACAGCAGCCAATTTCATTTCCTCATTGATTTTAGTGGCTCTTACGTCTAGTGCGCCTCTAAAAATGAATGGAAATCCAAGTACGTTGTTCACTTGGTTAGGATGGTCACTTCTTCCGGTTGCCATAATGATATCTTCTCTTGAAGCGATGGCTAAATCGTAGGCAATTTCAGGATCAGGATTTGCCATTGCAAACACAATAGGATCTTTAGCCATGCTTCTAATCATGTCTTGCGATAGAATGTTTGCTTTGGATAATCCTACAAATACATCCGCATTTTTTAAGGCATCTTCCAGCGTATTGGTTTTGGTTTCATTAACGAAAAATTGCTTGTACTCATCCAAGTCAGTTCTTTCTTTGTTTAAAGTTCCTTTGCTGTCGAGCATAATTAAATTTTCCTTTTTTACGCCAAGGGCTATAAACAATTTGCTGCAACTCATAGCGCTGGCGCCAGCGCCGTTAACAACCATCTTTATTTCGGAGATGGATTTGTTAACCACTTCAAGGGCGTTTAACAAGGCTGCGCCACTAATAATTGCCGTACCATGCTGGTCGTCGTGCATGATGGGAATGTTTAATTCATCCCTAAGTCTTCTCTCGATTTCAAAGCATTCAGGTGCTTTGATGTCTTCTAAATTTATACCTCCAAAAGTTGGCTCCATTGCCTTAACGCATTGGATGAAACTCTCTACATCTTTGGTGTTTAACTCAATGTCAAAAACATCAATATCAGCGAATATTTTAAATAGGACGGCTTTCCCTTCCATTACAGGTTTTGAGGCCTCGGCACCAATGTCACCTAATCCAAGTACTGCAGTACCGTTGCTAATAACGGCCACTAGGTTTCCTTTTGCGGTATATTTGTATACATCGCTAGGGTTCTCAGCGATTTTTAAACAAGGCTCAGCTACTCCAGGTGAGTAAGCTAAACTTAAATCTCTTTTTGTTTGGGTTGGTTTCGTTGATATTACCTCAATTTTACCAGGTCTGCCCATGCTATGGTAATCAAGGGCATCTTTTTGAAGTTTTGAAATTGTCATAATTCACTGCGAAGTAACAACTAATTTCGAGAAATTCAACTGATAAATGTAAGTACTTACCATCATAACAAAGCACTTTGTCGACTAAAGGGATCAATTTGGAAGATTGTGGAAAGCAAATTAAAAAAAAAGTCGTAATTAGCAACTTAAATCAACAAAATATGTTTTCTAAACTTATAATGTGTGTTATTGCTGTTTTGACTTTTCAAAACACTAACAGTCAGACATTTAAACAAAAATTGACTGAACACACATCAAATATTGAGACGGTAACAATTTCAAATGATGGAAAGTTAATGGCAACAGGTGCTTGGGATGGCCACATTCATTTATACACATTTGATTCAATTGGAAACCCTGTAATGAAAAGCACTTACACAGGACATCTTGGCGCTGTTATTTCATTAAGTTTTTCTGCAAATAACAAGTATTTAGTAAGCAGCAGTAAAGATTATTCATCAAGAATTTGGAATATTGATACGCCCACCAAACACAAAGTTTTTAATTTGCATTTGGAACCTGTTACAGCCTCTTTCATGGATCCAAGCTATAAATATATTATTTCTGCAAGTCTAGACGGAACCATAAGAACAACA
This sequence comes from Bacteroidota bacterium, assembly GCA_947451105.1. GTDB lineage: Bacteria > Bacteroidota > Bacteroidia > NS11-12g > UBA955 > JABMMZ01. The sequence continues at coordinate 4,276 of CANFXY010000110.1, forward strand.
AGTATTAATGATCCATTGAAGTCAAAAGTTATTAAGTTAAGCGGACCTATTTATGACCTTCAATTGAGCCGAGATAAGAAGTTTTTTTATGCTGCTGTAAAAGGCGGGATAGTTAAGAAAATTGAAACGGCTGGGAAAAACAATGAGGTAATGAGTTTTATCGGACATACCGATGAAATCAATGCATTGGAACTTTCTCCAGATGGTAATTTTATGGCAACTGCATCAAATGATAAAACCATTCAAGTATGGAATATTTCAACTGGTAAAAGTGTCAAAATATTAAATGGCTTTGATTGGAAAGTTACTTCTTTAAAATACAGCAGCGATGGTAAGTTTATCATCGGTGGATGTAACAATGGGGTTACAAAATTGTTTAATTCTGAAACGGGCAAACTTGTTTCTGATTTTAATGAACTTGGAAAAAATGTTAGAGATGTTACTTTCAGCAGAGATGGAAAGTTAATTTTTGTAGCAACTTTGATGGATGGAGATAAATTTGGTGCTGTTATTTACAACAGTGGCGTAGAGTCTTCACCAGCTGTAGGATCAAGTGCCACTAAAACAAAACCAAGTCAACCTGCCAAAACCACAAAATCAAATGGATCAAAATAACAGTATAGAATCGAGTAAGGCACCGGAGCCAGTAGGATTATACCCACATGCCAAAAGGGTTGGAAATTTATTGTTTTTAAGCGGAGTAGGGCCAAGAGAGCGCGGCACTAAAATTATCCCAGGCGTTGAGTTGGATGAGAATAAGAATATCATTAGCTATGACATTGCAAAACAATGCCACAGTGTATTTCAAAATATAAAATTCATACTTGAGGATTCAGGCAGCAGCTGGGATAAAATAGTTGATGTAACTGTATTCTTAACTAATATGAAGGACGACTTCCCAATCTATAATAAGATATGGGCTGAGTATTTTGCTGAAAATCCGCCTTGCAGAACGACATTGGAAATCAACTGTCTTCCAACACCAATTGGCATTGAACTAAAGGTAATTGCTACTATTTAATTACAACAGCAAGTAATAGCAAAGTGCGGTAAAAGGCAGAGAAATCAATAAAGCATCAAATCTATCCAATATGCCACCATGGCCTGGTAGGATATTGCCTGAATCTTTTATTTTAAACTCTCTTTTAAGCATACTCTCAACCAAGTCGCCTAAGGTTCCAAACACCACGCTGCAAAAAGCTACCACTATGTTTACATGCATCGGGATATTGAAATAATAAGCTGTTACTGCGGAAAAGCCACAGGTTAATAGCAATCCGCCAATAACGCCTTCCCAAGTTTTACCAGGTGATACCGCTTCAAACATTTTGTGCTTACCAAACAATTTGCCACTTATATAAGCAAATGTATCGCTGCACCATATCATGATAAATAAATTTAAGGCCAATAAAGGCATATAAATCATTTGTGGTGATTCTAGAGTCGATTCTTTATGGAAGGTGCTTAAAAAGAAGAAAAGCAAAGGAAATGCGATGTAAAATAAGCCGCTGAATAAATACGCCAACGACTTCCACTCCCTATTTTTTGAAAAAAGTACGGTAAATGCTGCAAGAGGAAATAAAACAGGCAATAAATAAAGCACCCAATCATCAAACCAATATTTAAGGCAAACAATACCAAGTCCTATTAAAACAAATATTGCTTGTGCGTAATGAAATATGCCCTTGAAAACAATTCTATAATATTCCAAAAGCCCAAATAGACATATTGTGCATAGTAATATTAAAAAGCTAAATTCATTGTATAAAGTTAAGCCACATATGAATCCTACAAAAAAGACCCCTGTAATAGCTCTTTGCCAAAAATTATTCATTATTGCTTAGTTTATGTTGTTTAATAATGAAAACAAAAATAGTGATGATAATCCCTGAGCATAATACAAATGAAAGCATGTTTGGGGTAAATTTATCTTCAACTACTTGTTTTGCGATTTCAGAATTATGCTGATAGAAATAGGCGAAAATTGCAAGTGAGTTGTTCAGAAAATGGATAAGAATATTGGTATATATGCTTTTGGTGTAATAAAATAGATACCCAAGCACTAGGGCAAGAAACATCATTGGCATAACTTGGTCAATGTTTAAATGCACCAAAGCAAAGGTTAGGCTGCACAGCCAAATTCCAACATGGTGGTTTTGGAAAAACCCACTAAACAAAGGTTGCAAAGTGCCCCTAAAAAATATTTCTTCAAATAAAGCTGGGAACAGAGCGATACAGATGATGTTGATGAACAAATCTAAATTGTTGTTCATTTGCAACATATTCTCAAGCATTTTAGCAGAGTTTGCTGAATTAAAAAACGACCTAACAGATACAGGTATTGGGAGTCTCTCGTTTAAATTCAATAAATAGGCTGAGACAACAACAGCTGAAATAAATAGAACTGGCAAGAGTGCCCAAATAAAACGAACCTTAGGTAATTGGAATTTCCATAAAGAGTTGACTTTATATGAACGCACTTGTGTAAATAGAAAGGCAGAAACAACCCAAGCTCCAAAGGTTGCAAATGCATTGTAGAATTTTAGAAAGCCAACATTTGCTGTGTCTGATGTGTTTCCGATTAGATTCATAACATCGGATAGTGGAATGTGAAACAGTGCGGAACTTATAAGTGCCCCCAATAAACTAAAAACAATGGCGCTTATGAATAACAAGCCAATTAATATTAAAATATCGGCAAAGTATTGGATTCTATTCTGTTCGTTGTAATTTTGCAAATTGTTTCTATTTAAAAAATGCAAATTTGGTAAAAATTGGTGATATATCATTAGGAAATTTTCCTTTACTGTTAGCGCCTATGGAGGATGTTAGCGATCCCCCCTTTAGGTATTTATGTAAAAAACATGGTGCAGACTTGATGTACACTGAATTTATTAGTTCAGAGGGCTTAATTCGAGATGCCGTTAAATCGCGTCAAAAACTCGACATATTTGACCACGAAAGGCCAATAGGGATTCAGATTTTTGGGGGGGATGAAGAGGCAATGGCCCTGGCGACTAAAATTGTAGATGCAACACAGCCTGATTTGGTTGACATAAACTTCGGCTGTCCTGTAAAGAAAGTGGTGTGCAAAGGTGCTGGTGCAGCGGTGCTAAAGGACATTCCATTGATGGTAAGATTAACTGAAGCAGTGGTTCGGTCAACCAACCTTCCAGTAACTGTAAAAACCAGACTTGGATGGGACGAGCGAACAAAAAACATTGAAGAGGTAGCAGAGCGCTTGCAAGATGTTGGTGTTAAAGCTTTATCTATTCATGGTAGAACAAGAACCCAACTGTATAAAGGAGAAGCTGACTGGACACTTATTGCAAAAGTTAAAAATAATCCAAGAATTACGATTCCAATTTTTGGAAATGGAGATGTCACAACCCCTGAAAAGGCATTGGATTACAAGAACCGTTTTGGTGTTGATGGGATCATGATTGGTAGAGCTGCAATTGGACATCCATGGGTTTTTAGGGAAATAAAACACTACTTAAATACGGGTGAAATTTTAGCAGGACCAAGTTTTGATGAACGCGTTGAAGCTTGTAAAACACACTTACAGAAATCTGTGGAATGGAAGAGTGAGATTCAAGCCATTAATGAAATGAAGCGACACTACGCCAATTATTTCAAAGGCATTCCTAATTTTAAAGCGTACAGAACAGCCTTGGTCTGCAGCAATGATCTAAATGAGTTGTACGACTTGTTGGAGATTATTCGCGAAAAGAAGTTTGATTTGGTAGAGGACTAAATTTTACGAATCATCATGATGCCATCTCGTATTGGCATTAATATATTCTCTACTCTTGGGTCATTTTGGACCATGGCGTTAAATTCATTCAGTAAAATTGTGTCTTCGTCTTTTTCCAATTCTTTTTGGTCGATGATCTTGCCACTCCACAGCACATTATCTGCCATGATCAAACCACCTGGGGCCATTTTTTCTATGCATAGATTGTAGTATTTGATGTAATCTGCTTTTTCAGCATCCATCCAAACCATATTCCAATGCGGCACCTTTGCGTTTAATTGTTCTATTAGCTCTGTTGCATTGCCATGAAGTGCTGTTATTTTGTTTGATAAATTAGCTTTAGCGAAAAAATCTTGGGCCACTGCAATCACTTCATCATTTCGGTCAATAGTATACAGATGTCCAGTATTCGTTAAGCCTTCGGCCAAACACAAGGCCGAGTATCCCGTGTAAGTTCCAATGTCCAAAACATAGTCAGGTTTCATTAATTGACTCATCAAGGCAAGAAACCGGCCTTGTAAATGGCCACTCAACATTCTTGGTTTTAAAAGATTGCTGTGCGTGTATCGGTTTAATTGGTATAGATATGCAGGTTCATTTGATGTATGGTCTTCGGCATATTTTACAATATTTGAATCTATAAAATCCATGTTGCAAATTAATGGA
>CANFXY010000111.1 GCA_947451105.1 Bacteroidota bacterium
TGGACGCGGCAGCCCTGTGTAAATTTGTGGCAATGCAAATGCGTGTTTTACTGGGCGGGCGGCAGTAAGCCAAGGAAAACACTGGCAGTTGCAGACACAAATAAACAGGCTATAGCAAACAGCGGGAAATGGCGACATGTAACAAGAGTCTAAAAAAGACGATGGGATTTCGTGTATTAACAAATAACAAAGAAAGCAAGAGCCCCATGGTAGAGTTTTCTCAAAGCAGAAAACACACCACGGGGTGATTCTCATTGAGGAAGACGATTAAAAATGCTTCTATCTTTCGTTTAATAAAAAATAAATAATGCATCCCTTACCGCTTTGTCCTGCTCTGTGTTTTGTGAAACAAAACTCTAGTGCAGGGTGACGCAACGGAGTGAAGTCTATGGTACAGGGACAAATAACCAATAACTATTAACTATTAACCATTAACTTTCCCTTCAATAAGCAATTCTTCTTACCTTTGAACTTTAAAATTAAAACTGAATTTGGAGGAAGAGGATATCATACCATTGGATTTAACAGGGCATAACTTGGATTTGCTCTTGGAAATGGGCTATTACAGAATGCGTCAGAACGTATTTACCACCGATGAATTCTATGATTCAATTACAGAAAGGCCATACGATTGCTTTTGGTTGCGCACCCGTTTGGATAAGGTAAAGGATATTCATAAACACAAAGTTTTTAAATTAAACAAACGCTTTACTTTTGAGATTGGACCTGCAGTTTATACCGATGAAATTAACGAACTCTACGAAAAGTATAGACTTGCCATGGATTTCGATGCCCATGAAAGTGTGTTTCATTTTTTGTTGAATTCTGAAAAAAAGGTGGATTTTAATTCCAAAACCATACAAATAAGAGACCAAGAAAAATTAATAGCCGCCGCATATTTTGATGAGGGCGAGAAGGTGATTATGGGCAATATGAATTTTTACCATCCTGATTATAAGAAATTCAGCCTGGGGAAATATATGATGCTGCTTAAGATACACTATGCCCAGGTCAAACACATGCACTATTATTACACCGGGTATATCGCTCTGGAAAGTACCAAATTTGATTATAAGTTGTTCCCAGATGTAAATGCCATTGAAGTGCTCATTAAACAAAAAGACAATACCTGGTTTGATTATACGGCTGTTGGAAAAGATGGTCTAAAAGAACAGGGTGGTTTTTGGTCGACCATTGGAGATGATTTCAGTCTTTTTTAAATTGGAAAAGGTTTTAAAAAAGTCCACCCGCCGAAGCGGGTGGGTTGTTGATTGATTTTGCAAGATTAAACCTGCGATTTTACACACACAATAAGATCTTATACGCTCTCTTGAAGATTGTTGGGTTATCGTTTTGTTTTACAAATTGGCAGTAAATGAAATGCCATGTTGTAGTTGTTTGTTTTGTGATACTCGGGTGCTAGCCGTAATTCTGCAGCTGCCAATCAAAGCACTGAGTCCAGCAACCGCTTGTTGGTATTCGTAACCAGTGCTGATTAAAATGTGTTGACTAAGTTTTTTGTAGACCATTATGTTGACAATGGCTTTGTTTGCAAACCCACAAACCTCAGCTTGAAGTGCGCTTTTTTTGTTGTATACATTGTATGCCATGCGTCCGCCTACCATGTTTTTAGCTTCAATGATTTCTGGGTTTAATGCGCCATTGTTTCTTACTGCAGCGCCAATGCTCCAATAGCCCTTTACTTGACCGAAAAATGGAATTGAAGTCCTGCATTTTAACGCCGTTGCCAAAGATACCGAGCTAAGTGTGCTTGATTTGAAGCCATCGTGGTTTACTCGAAAGACTATGAATCTAGGTGCATTTCTTGAAACCGACTCAGAAAATCTTCCGCGGTTGTTGATGATAAACATGGATTCGAAGCCTAAACGCGTGCTAGATAAGATGCTTTGGTTTTGATTGCTTGACTCTTTTGATTGTATTGATTTTCCGTTGGGGTTAACAAAATAACCAGCTTGCAATCTTACAATGGTGCTGCTGCCGCCAAAGTTGATGCGCATGGTTGGGTTGTATTGTGCGAATAGACTGTTACAAGCCAATAATCCCAGGATTAAAAGTTTTTTCATTTTGTGTATTTCTTGAATTTCTGATTTTGAATTGATCAAATTTGTCTATGCATTTAGAAATGCCCAGGGATTGAAAAAATCAAATAAAATAGATTGCTATTTTAGTGACTAAGACGTAAAAAATTAAAAAGGAACTTACCCAATAGATTTAAGGCATTATATCCTTGGTCTTTTGAAGAAGCTTTTTGAAAATTGTTAGAGGCGCTAGAATGTGCAGCCGCTAAGACGTTTAAAGTGTACTTGAAATTCATATATTTGTGTATTTGTGTTGTTCATCCTCATTGTTACTATTAGGTAATTTTACTCAAATGAGTATTTATACCTAGTTTTCACCGCCGCAAAAGTAGAAGTTTTTAATTCATTATAAAATATTTTTTTAATTTATGGGTTTGTTTTTATTGTAATTTGCTTATAATTAAGTTTTTAAAAATTTTTTCTTATTGGCATTTTGATTTTGGGCGAATTTCATTTTCCCACAAGTCATTGACATGGGCATTTAAAACTTATTTTATAATTATCTTTGCTCATAGTGAAATTTGAAGGCAATTTAAACAACAAGCTTCCCCAAACGGGACAAAGCATATTTTCGGTAATGTCAAGCATGGCTCAGGCCCACAATGCCATTAATTTGGCGCAAGGCTTTCCTGATTTTGATTGCGCACCGGAGTTGAAAAATCTAGTTTCTAAAGCGATGGAAATGGGACACAACCAATATGCCCCGATGCCAGGTTTGATGAAGTTGAGGGAGCAAATAGCCATTAAAACAGAAGCACTGTATTCGGCTATTTACAATCCGGAAACTGAAATTACAGTAGTTCCTGGTGCAACCTTGGGGATTTATGCCGCCATTAACGCCTTAGTTAAAGAAAATGATGAAGTCATTGTCATTGAGCCAGCTTATGATTCTTATATACCATCTATTGAATTGGCTGGTGGAAAGGCCATTGTTTATGAAATGCAATTTCCTGAATACAGAATTGATTGGGATCAAATACGTAAGTTAATAAACATTAGAACCCGCATGATTATCATCAATTCTCCGCATAATCCAAGTGGATCGATATTGAGTTCTGAAGACATGCGCAAATTGGAAAAACTAATTACAAACACAGATGCACTTATATTAAGTGACGAGGTATACGAGCATATCATCTTCGATGGCATAGAACACCAATCTGTAGCGCGTTATCCAAAATTGGCTCAGCGAAGCATTATTGTATCGTCGTTTGGCAAGACCTACCATACAACAGGATGGAAAATGGGTTACTTGTTGGCGCCAGAAAATATCATGGCTCAAATACGCAAAGCCTATCAATTCATGGCATTTGCTGCCAACACACCGATACAACACGCCTATGCGGAGATTCTTCAAAACAAAGATATGTATTTAGGTTTGGGCGCCTTTTACCAAGAGAAGAGAGACTTGTTTCGAAGGGGTTTAAAGTCATCGAAATTTAAAATGATCGATTGCAATGGAAGCTATTTTCAGTCTGTTACCTATGAGAAATTATCAGAACTTTCAGATGTTGAGATGGCGAATTACCTGTGCAAAGAAATCGGTGTCGCATCCATTCCCGTGTCTGCCTTTTATATGCGGAAAACCGATCATAAAGTCTTGAGATTTTGCTTTGCCAAAACGAATGACACCTTGAATAAAGCCTTAGACATATTATGCAAGCTCTAAATATTGCGGTGGTTCAAACCCATTTGTATTGGGAAGATGTGGACGCAAATCTTCAACATTTTGAATCCAAAATCGAAGGGATTAAGGAATGTGATTTAATTGTTTTGCCAGAAATGTTTTCTACCGGTTTTAGTATGAACCCCGAATTGCTGGCGAAAGAATCTAGTGAGAAGACAATTGCTTGGTTGTTGCGCATGAGTGCAAAACTCGATTCGGCAATTATGGGCAGTATCATGCATTATGACGATGGGAAATATTACAATGCCTTGGCTTTTGTTATTCCTGAACAAGAAATCCAATGGTATTACAAAAGGCATTTGTTCAGTCCCGGTGACGAAAGTAAACACTATACTGCAGGCACAGATCGCCTTGTTTTGTATTACAAAGGATGGAGAATTTTTCCGCTTATATGTTACGATTTAAGGTTTCCTGTTTTTAGCCGTAATACTTGCGCGGTAGATTTGATGGTTTACGTTGCCAATTGGCCACAAAAGCGCAATTACGCATGGCAACAATTGTTAAAAGCAAGGGCTATTGAAAACCAAACCTATGTTGTGGCTTGCAACCGAATTGGACAAGATGGAAATGGGGTTGACCATATAGGAAATTCAGGGATCATCAACTATTTGGGTGAAGAAATTGGGTTTGGGTCGGACGATAAAGTGTTTCAATTTTATTTGAACAAAGTTTCTTTGGATGAATACAGGTTGCAATTTCCGGTGCTCGACGATGCCGATCAATTTGAACTCTTGTAAGCCGTTTATTATTCGTTTATAAATAACCTAAAAAGCTTTTTTATTCCTCGTTTTTTTAGGTCATTTTTGCAGTCAATTTATATTCCATGCCTACTACACTAGAATTACAACAAATCGCATCTCAGGTTAGACGTGATATTGTAAGGATGGTGCACGCTGTTCAAAGCGGTCACCCCGGCGGTTCACTTGGATGTGCTGATTATTTAACAGCACTTTACTTCCAATTAATGGACCACAAGCCAGCAAATTTTACCCAAGAAGCAAAAAACGAGGACGTGTTCATTTTATCTAATGGCCACATCAGTCCAGTTTTATATAGTGTTTTAGCTAGAAGCGGATATTTCCCGGTAAGTGAATTGGCAACTTTTAGAAAAATTAACACCCGTTTGCAAGGACATCCAACAACCCACGATGGTTTACCTGGCGTAAGAATTGCGAGTGGTTCATTGGGACAAGGTTTGTCAGTTGGTGTTGGTGTTGCTTTGGCTAAGAAATTAGATAAAGACGACCACATTGTATACGTAAACATGGGCGATGGCGAATTGCAAGAAGGTCAAAATTGGGAAGCAATTATGTACGCAGGTAGCCACGGATTAAACAACATCATCGCTTCAGTTGATTACAACAAACAGCAAATCGATGGAACGGTTGTAGACATCATGGGCTTTAGTGAATTGCGCAGCAAGTTTGAAGCGTTTAATTGGTTGGTTCTTGAAATGAACGGCAACGACATGCAAGACATTTTGGATACCAATGCAAAAGCAAAAGCAATGCGCGATCAAAACAAACCTATTGTAATCTTAATGAGCACAGAAATGGGTGCTGGTGTAGATTTTATGATGGGAAGCCACGAATGGCATGGTATTGCACCGAATGACCAACAATTAGCTGCCGCTTTAGCACAATTGCCGGAAACCCAAGGCGATTACTAATATAACAATTGGCATGAAAATGGCGTTTGTAAACCATATGAAAGCAATGCTTATTGCAGTATTCCTATTTATAGGTTTAACTGCGCACGCTCAAACGCCTGAGAAAACCAGAATATTAATTATTTTTGATGCATCCGGTAGCATGACCACGCCCATTGAAAAATGGACCCGTATTCAAGTTGCCAAGCGAATGGCTGTGAAATTAATAGACAGCTTAAGTACCTTCAAAAATGTCGAATTGGCCTTAAGGGTTTATGGACATCAAAAGACAGTTGATTTAAAAGACTGTAAAGATTCAAGATTAGAAGTTCCATTTGCACCAAACAACTTGGTGATCATGAAAAAGCGGGTAAACAGTCTAATCCCCAAAGGTTGGACGCCAATTGCTTATTCATTGCAAGAATGTGAGAAGGATTTTCCAGCTGAAAAAGGGGTTAGAAATTTGGTTATCATCATCACCGATGGCATGGAAGAATGTACCGGAGACCCTTGCCAAATATCTGCAGCGCTGCAAAAGAAAGGCATATTTCTAAAGCCTTTTATTATAGGATTAGGATCATCAGAACAATTCAAGTTTAAGTTTGATTGTGTTGGAACCTATTACGATGCGAACACAGAAAAAGACTTCGAGAATGTAGTTGGTGTTATTGTGTCTCAAGCCATGAACGCCACAAGTTGTCAAATCAATTTGTTGGATAAAAAACTAAGACCAGTAGAGACCAATGTGTTGATGAGTATCTATGATGCTTCAACCAAAAAGTTGTTGTTCAATTATGAGCATACTATGAATGGGAGAGGTGTTCCCGATACCTTGTTCTTAGATCCTTTGCGCCGTTATGACATTACAGTGCATACCTTACCGCCGGTTCAAAAAAACAATGTAGAATTAATTGTTGGAAGACATAACATTGTTGCAATAGATGTGCCTCAAGGGTTTATTGAATTTGTGTGCACAGGGAAAACCAATTACACCGATTTGAAAGCTGTAGTTACAGTCAAGAAAAAGGCAGGTACCATTCACGCTCAAACATTCAACACGAAGAAAAGATATCTATGCGGTGTATATGAAATGGAATTGTTAACCACGCCGCGCATCCATTTGGACAGTGTGGTTGTTGATGAAAACAAAACCACCACCATATTAATTCCACAACCCGGTAGACTTCAAATCAATAAAAGCCGCGACTTAGTTTGCGCAATTTACCATGTTGTTAATGGCAAAATGGTTTGGGTAGCTGATATCAGCGATGAATATTACCAAACCATCATTATGCAACCTGGAAAATATATTGTTGTTGGCCGCAGCAAAGCTGAAACCAGAACAATATATTCTTTTGAAAAAGAATTTACAATTACCTCCGCAACCACCACAGAAATAAATATATAATGCAAGCATTAGAGATACTAGGGAATAACGACACAAGATCTGGCTTTGGCGCAGGCTTGTTAGAAGCAGGAAAACAAAACAGTCAAGTTGTTGCATTGTGTGCAGACTTAACTGGCTCATTGAAAATGGATGCCTTTAAAAAGGAGTTTCCTGAGCGTTTTTTCCAAATGGGAATTGCAGAAGCCAACATGATTGGTGCAGCTGCTGGTTTGGCTACAGCTGGTAAAATTCCATTTACTGGAACTTTTGCAAACTTTAGTACAGGCAGGGTATATGACCAAATTCGTCAGAGTGTTGCTTACAGCGGTAAAAATGTAAAAATTTGTGCCTCTCATGCGGGTGTAACTTTGGGTGAAGATGGTGCTACCCATCAAATTTTAGAAGATTTGGGTATGATGAAAATGTTGCCGCACATGGTGGTTATCAATCCTTGCGATTACAACCAAACCAAAGCAGCTACCATTGCTATTGCTAATTATGAGGGTCCTTGTTACCTAAGATTCGGTAGACCGAAAGTGCCAATCTTTACGGCACCTGATCAAATATTTGAAATAGGAAAAGCAGTTACCATATATGAGGGTGCTGATGTGTCAATTTTCTGCACTGGCCATTTGGTATGGAAAAGTGTATTGGCTGCTCAAGCGCTAGCTGAAAGAGGAATTAGTGCGGAGGTCATCAATATCCACACCATTAAACCATTGGATGAAAAGGCTGTTTTGGATTCAGTGCGTAAAACACGTTGTGTTGTAACGGCTGAAGAGCACATGTACAATGGCGGATTGGGCGATAGCATTTGCCAATTATTGGCCCGCAATTTCCCATTGCCAGTTGAAATGGTTGGGGTAAACGATAGTTTTGGCGAAAGCGGAACCCCCGATGAGTTGATGGCTAAATACAAATTGGATACAGTTGATGTAATAGCAGCTGCAGAGAAAGCAATTTCACGTAAGTAACCCCGGGTTATTTATTTTTCGATACAATCATTTAAAATAGTTTGCTTTTGCAAACTATTTTTTTTTGCTTTGTTGCATTCTAACAAACAAACAAATATGAAAATCTTAAAAATTAGCGGGTTAATTATCCTTGGGGTAATTGTTTTGATCTGCGTAGCTGGCGCATTTATGCCAAAGGAATTCCACTTTGAAGGCAAACAAAACATCAAATCATCCAAAGATATCGCTTGGAGCAATGTTGTTGATTTAAGAAACCATGATAAATGGTCGCAATGGCGCTTGCTTGATCCAAACATGCAAATTGGGTATTCTGGAGACGATGGACAAGTTGGTTCTAAAATGATGTGGGTAAGCGAACATGCAGAAGTTGGCAATGGCACACAAACCGTTACAGGTATCGAAGGAAAAGAACGTGTTAATTTTGATGTCGAATTTGAAGGGAAGGGCAAAGCGAAATCCTATTTGGTGGTAAATGGAGACAGCAGTCAATGTAAAGTAACTTGGGGACTAGACATTCAAGCACCCTATCCAATGAATGCAATCATGGGCATGATGATGAACAAACAAGTGATGGATGATATGTTCATCAAAGGACTTGGTTTGTTAAAAGACGTTTGCGAAAAAGAAGCAGGCGTTAAGTAATAAAGTAGAAACCTATATAATTGAAGCCTGCTTATAAATAAGCAGGCTTTTTTGTTTTATAGGGTATAAACAGCATCGTTCATCTAGTTTATTCAGGCTGGCCTGACTATATTTAACAGGTTAGTGGTATATGGGAGGAATAGAATTGGCTTTTAAAA
>CANFXY010000112.1 GCA_947451105.1 Bacteroidota bacterium
AGAAACCGTAACTTTTATGTGGCCTGATCCGTCGAGCGTGTCTGAGGTATAAGCACCTGCATTGGCCAGTTTGCCTATTTCATAGGTGGAGTCGCTCGGCATTGGAACTGCTTGGTAGGTGATGCCATCTAAAACTTCATGGGCAAAAACGTGGTCATGCCCTTGGAAAAAAATATTGACCCCATTGTCTACAAAAAGTTTGTGTATGGGTTTTGCCCATCCTGGTCTTTTATTCGGAAAATTATAAGTCGTGCCGTTTTTCCCATCATAACCGCCCCACTCGAATAATTTGGCGTTCGTAATGCCTCCTCTGCCTTGCCCGCGTATGTGGTGGGCAAAAACAAATTTGTATTTTGATGTGCTGTTTTCAAGCGTGCTTTTAAGCCAATCGTATTGCGGTTTCCCCAATGACCAAGCCCAATTGGTCGGTTTTTCTGAGGTATCACATTCGTCGCGGTAAACATCCAAAACGATAAATTGTGCATCTCCCCAAGTCCAAGCATAATAGTTTTCTGGTTGTCCAATGCCCCATTGTTCATTGTCTGTATTCCCAGAGTAAAAACCATTGGGGTAGGGGTTTGGGTAATAAAATTTGCGCCATTGTGTGGCCCAAATGGCCAAGTTATTCGGTGGCGTTTTGGCCATGTAGTAGTCATTTTCGCCCTCATGGTTTCCAAGGCAAACATAAAATGGAATCGAGTGGGCTATGCTGCCAATAAAAGGTCTGTAATCTTTGTGTAAAGCATCTAAGTCAGCCGACGTAATGGTATACGGATTGTGGTCGTCGCCAAAAATATCGCCCAAAGAAAGCATAAAGTCAGGCTTGTCTTTGGCCTGGTTGTTTAAGCAAATTTGATACAGACTTTTCACCCCTTTTTTGTCATACAAGTGCTCGTCGGCTTCAATGGTAAACGAATACGATTGGCCTTTGGCTCTTTGGGTATGAAAACTGTATTCAGGGCTGGCCAGGTAAGTAGGATTTAAAATCAGTCTGTACCTCAAACGGTAATAGTATTTTGTGTCAGGAAACAGGTTGTTTAAGTCGATTTCAAAAGGCGTGTTTGCAACATTGTTAAATGTTTTACTTGTTCGTGTGTAATTGGCTGTTGTTGTTCCATATTCTATATAGAAAGACACATTTTGATCGAATAAAATACTTGCAGTAATAGACGTATCTGTAGGTCTTCCCAATATAATATTGGGGTTTTGAGCCTTTAAGTTTACCATGCCAAAGATGGTGAAAACAAGCAAAGCAAAGGGCATTTTTTTAACTGTTTTATAGCGCATTGTAAAATAAAATCTAAACAATAGACTGCAAAATAAATGATGGTTGCATCTATTTTTAATTTTTTTGTATAAATAAATACACATTTAACACAAGTTTAATAAAGGGGCATTTTATCAAACGAAAATATAACATACAAAATGCTTTATATTTAGATTTTTGATCTTTCTTTATTCTATTTTACTTTATTTCCCCCTAAATTTGAACTGCTTTTATGAACCCGAAAGTTGATGCCTTTTTAACCGATGCCAGTGCCTGGAAAGCCGAAATGCAATGTCTTAGGAATATTGTGAGCGGTTGTGCCCTAGAGGAAGATTTTAAATGGGGCGTTCCTTGCTACTGCTACAACAACAGCAATGTGGTTTTAATCCATTCGTTTAAAAATTATTGTGCCATTTTGTTTGTCAAAGGTGCTCTGATGAACGATGCAAAAAAGATCTTGGTCCAACAATCTGAGAATACCCAAGCAAGCCGACAAATCCGTTTTACCAGCCTTAAAGAAATTGCCAGCCAAGAAGCCGACATCAAAGCGTATATTTATGAGGCCATAGAAATAGAAAAAGCAGGTTTGAAAGTTGATTTCAAACAAAGCAAAGACCTCACTTTCGTTGATGAACTGCAACATAAATTGGATGCCGATGCCGCTTTTAATGCCTCATTTATGGCCTTAACGCCTGGACGACAAAGGGCCTACAATTTGTTTTTCTCCGATCCTAAACAATCTGCTACCCGCATATCAAGGATTGAAAAATCAACCTCTCGAATCCTAAAAGGAAAGGGGCTATACGATTGCGTTTGTGGTTTGTCTAAAAAAATGCCGTCTTGCGATGGCTCCCACAAAAGCTTCAAACAAAACGATTGATTTCAAGCCATTCAATCTTTATAAACTAAACCATGAACAGAACAGAACAAATAATCACCCTGCGCAGCGAAATTGCTACCGACGCTGAACGCAGCTCCTTGCCACTTGAACAATTCCAAAATTCAAGTCTGCGCCCCATACTCAAATTTCAAAACAATTTGTTCTTGGCCTACTTTAAATCTCAATTAAACGGAGCCGAAATACCCGACTTTAAGATGGAGATCGAACAGTTTGTTAAACTGCGCCTTCAAAAGGACATGACCATCAGAAATACACTAATCGGAATGGTTTTGGCACTTTTAAGTGAAGAGGAATTGCAGTATTTTATTGATAACAAAAGTGAAATGAACAAGCGCATAGTTGACATGCTGAGCCAACGCATCGCCGAGCAATTGGGTAAGAAGTAAAACTCTGAATTTAAACGATAGATAAATTGATATGAAATCAGCACTTAAACTCATTGCTTGCATTGTATTGTGTTTGGCCATTGGTGGCGTTTCTGGGTTTGCTACCATAGATGGTTTGAAGTCTTGGTACCCAAGTCTAATCAAACCATCGTTTAACCCACCCAATTATTTGTTCGGTCCCGTATGGTCTACCCTCTATGCTCTAATGGGGCTTGGTTTGTTTTTAATTCTACAATCTGAAAAGAATGAGCAACGCAGTCTCGCTTTGAAGGTTTTCTTTTTGCAATTGACTCTAAATTTTTCTTGGAGTTTTCTATTCTTTACCTTTCATTGGCTTGGCATTTCATTTATAGAAATAATAGCCATCTGGTCATGTATTTTATGGATGATTATTTCCTTTTGGCGTTGCAACAAAATAGCAGCCCTTATACAAATACCTTACTTACTTTGGGTCAGTTTTGCTTCGGTTTTAAACGGAAGCATTTTCTTCCTTAATTTGTAAAAAAAATCCCGTCTTGTACATACAAGACGGGATTTTTAATATTAGATAAATGCTATCTTAGTTGATAGTCATTTTCTTAGTTACAGAGTGGGTAGCAGTTTTTACTGTGTAGAAGTAAATACCAGCAGCCAAACCGTCAGCGTTCATGGTTAATGAGTGGTTACCAGCACCTTTAGAACCGAAGTCTTGTGTGCTAACAACTTGACCAGATACGTTGGTGATTTCGATCGTAACATTAGACTCAGTGTTCAACCAGATAATTACATCTGAATTGCTGCTGAATGGGTTAGGATAGTTTTGAGAAACCACGAATACTTCTTGGTTTGCATCAAATTGCTCAACACCTAAGCTCCAAAGCGTTTGGATAGAACCATCTAAAATTTTAGCAACTGGAATCGCAGCATACATGATGTCGTTGATGCCAGCAGGGTGGTTGTTATCCGCGGTGCTATTGTTTTGTAAGTTAGTACCAGCAGTTGCATCTTGTTGGAAAATAACGTGAACGAAATTGTCAACTTTTTTAGCAACGCAAGCAAATTCTTCTTCTAAACCTTGGATTTGAGTGATGTCTTGAGAAGCAGCCCAATTAGCGCCACCATCTGTAGAGTGAACCATCATAATGTCTCTTAAGTTTACATTGTTTGCATCAACGTCTTGTTCTAATGGGAAAGAGAAGGTCACAAATATGTTTCCGCTTGCATCAATACCAGCAGAAGGAGAGTGCAACAATGACGTGTTACCCAATCTAGCTACTGAAGAAATACCGTTGTTTTTTAATGCTTGAGGAACCAAACCACCAGATAAAGCTGCAGTGTTACCAGCAGATACATCTAGAGTACCGCTTTTGTCACGGTCAAATTGAGAACCGCCAGCGATGAATTGAACTTTACCAGTGCTTTCGCTCCAGTGTGCCAATAAAGCTGTTCCAGGGAAGAAGCTATATGATGCATCAGTAGTGTCGTCATCAAATACTTTACTTACACCCCAAAATGCGTGAACTTTGTTGTTGTTGTCAATTAAAACTTCAACTGAACCATCGCACACTGTTGGTGTATCCAACATTAATTTTTTGTCGTTGTATGGTGCATAGGCAAATGTATCAGCAATAATTCTTGTGAAAGTAGCACCGTTGTCGGTAGACTTCCAAACCATAACGTCTTTTAATTGGTCACCAGACACAATTGCAACAACTGAACCACGAACGTCAATTGAATATTCATCACCACCACCTGAAACGATACGGGTGCTGTCATAACCTGGTAACAATACGTGTTGGATATCCCAAGTAGCACCACCATCGGTTGAACGGCTATAAGTCAATGGAGCAAATACACCTTTTCTTTTTGGTGCTCTTGGCTCACCTGGTTGAGATGAGTCAGCATACGTACCAATGCAGTGGAAGTAGTTTCCGCTGTTTGCTACTCTACCCCATAATGGTCTCAAACTGTTTTCAGTTAACACTGAACTGCCTTGTGTCCATGAAGTGCTTCCAACGCTAGCGTTAGTAGACATAACAAAACCACCATTGGCAGCGTCGTGTCCCATAACCCATTCTTTGCCATTGTTAACACCAATTGAAGGCCATCCTAAACGAACACTCTCAATTCTGTTTGTTGGATTTCCAACACTTAACCAGCTGCTTAAGTTGAAATGGTTGTAACCTGTTCCACGGTTAGCGTAAGTAGCATCGTTAGAAGTTGTCCAAGCTACAGATACTTTTCCGTCGTTGTGCAATACAACTCTTCTTCCAATACTTGCATTGGTTTGTAAATCGTAGTACGTGCTACCAACTTTAACGAAATTATAAGAGATAATTCCGCGTTTTGCAGTGCTTTGTGGAGTTGCTTTGCTTGCTCCTGCATTTGCCATTGAGTCAAATGTGCTGTTGTCTACAGTGCCAGCCGTTTTGCTGCTAAGCAACTGAGGCCCGCCAACACTCATTTGAGTGAATTTTGAGGCGTCTTTGCTTTGTGAAAATGCCATGAATGGCAATACCAAAGCGGTAATAAGTAATTTTTTCTTCATGATTAACAATCGATATTTTTTGTTTTAATGGTGTAAAAATACCTTGAAAATTGGAAAATATAAAATAAAAATTAAAATAAATGTGAAGAGAATAAAAACCCAATGTTATATTATTTAACAAAAGACTTAATACTAAAAACTTAAGCCTTATAAATTAGGATTTTGCAGGTTTTTATT
The DNA here is from genome assembly GCA_947451105.1 of Bacteroidota bacterium. GTDB lineage: Bacteria > Bacteroidota > Bacteroidia > NS11-12g > UBA955 > JABMMZ01. The sequence continues at coordinate 5,259 of CANFXY010000112.1, forward strand.
AAACCAATTTTAATTGATGTGGAATCTCAGCAATGCGTAAAATTTTTACCACCATCTCTATCATCAGCTGTCCGTCATCTGTTCCTGCGTCGTCAACACCCTTAGAACGCAAATCGTAATATTTTAAAAAAGCAAAAATTTGCTCGATCATCAAGGGTAAATAATTTTCACTCGCTTGCTTGTAATCGTCTATAAAGAATTCGTTAACACCCAAAGTGCTGGCAATGTCTTTTCTAGGCTTGCTCTTAATGCCATGGTAGGTGTATACTTTTGAAAAATAGGAATACAAATTGGCAATCAAAGGAATAATAGAATGCTGCTTGGTGTTAGAAGCAAAATAATGGGTGATTTGAATGGACTTGTTAAAGTTCTTCTGACCGATTGCTTTTTGCAATTCAAAAATATTATAGTCCTTGCTTACACCTATGTTTTGCTCAATATGCGTTACGCCAATTACCGCCACATCTTCTTTGACGTTGATTAAAAGTTTGTCAACCTCATTGGCAATCTTACTCAAGTCGTTGCCCAAATAATCGGCAATTAACTGAACGGCCTTGATGTCTATGGCTCTTTTCTTGGCTCTAAAATAGGTTTCTATCCACGTGGTGATTTCATAATCACGCAACCTGTCCGCTGTAAAATGGGTGTATTTCCCAAACAATTTCCCAATATTTTTGCGCTTGTCAACTTTCTTTCCTTTGTAGCATAAAACCAATATGGTGGTCGCACTTGGGTTTTCTACATAGTCTTCTAAAAGCTCGATGTCACTGATGTTTTGGGCTTCCTTAATGATGATTAATTGGTATTCACTCATCATCGGATAGCGCTTTGCCGCCATTTTAATTTCTAGTGGACTGATGTCCTTGCCGTATGCAATGGTTTGGTTAAAGCTCTTTTCCTCAGGTTTTAAAACCTCTTGCTCCAAGGTTCTAGAAATTTCATCGATGTAATACGTTTCATCCCCTTCTAACAAATACAGGGGCGTGAATTTCCTGCGCTTGATGTCGCCAACAATTTGATCGAATTTTATAGTAGTCTGATTCGCCATTATGTTTTAAGTTCGCAGGAGTGAAACTGAATTTTAAGTCCTACAATTTTACAACAAAAGAAGAACAAGGTAATACACTAATTTTCGACATTGTGAGGAAAAAGTATGTGGTGCTTACCCCAGAAGAGTGGGTAAGGCAGCATATTGTCCATTTCTTGGTTGATGAAATTTCTGTTCCTTTAGGCTTAATATCTCTTGAACGGGCCTTGACTTTCAATGGGTTGAAAAAAAGATTTGACATCTGTGTGGCCAATAATACCGGGAAAATGTACCTCTTGGTTGAATGTAAAGCCCCTGGTGTGCCATTGTCTAAGGCCACTTTGCACCAAGCTGGCATCTACCACCAGTCACTTGGTGTGCAATGTATTATACTCAGCAATGGCCTAAACCATGTTGGCCTGATCTGGGATGCGAACAATGAAAAATTTGTGCAAGTGTCTGAAATACCAAACTATTCGCTTTGGTCTTGATGGCCAATTGACTTAAACGGATTTCTTTTTTTCCAATCCTCGCCAATGTTGCTGTCAAACCATGAGCCGATAAAATTAAAGGCCATGCGAACGATGCCTGGCTTTACCCAAATGTAATTGTAGTTTTCTACCGCATGTGCGCCTGCATTGGCCTTGGCCTCCCTTGCGGTTCTGCCCATTTCAATGGTCTTGAATCCATTGATGATGGCACATTTGATGCCGTCAAACAATAAATTAAAATACAAGTTGTATTGGTTGTTGTACGCATAGTCCAAGCCAATGTAATGTATCTCCATTTTTTGTTTTTCAGGGTAATAAATGTTGCTGCTGAAGGCAATCATTTTGTTGTCTAAATAATAGGCGTAAACCCTAAAGTTATCGCCTAATTTCTTTTTCATTTCTACAAAATATTCTGCATTTAAAATGCCTAAGGCTATGCTTTGTTTCTGTACGATGTTTTGATAAAGTTCGGTTATGCGTTCCTTTTCTGCATGTATACCGTCTGCACTCAAATCCCTCATTGCTAAGACCTGTATAGACTTTTGAATCTTTACGGCCCTTTGACGGTATTTGCGGGTCAAAGCGTTTAAGTAGTCGTCAAAACTATTCCAACCATCGCGGATGTCCAACTCCATGGTTAAGTCTTGCTTAAAGGACTTAAACTGATAGCAGGTAAATTGTTTTATAGTAAATTCTCTAGAACAATCTTTTAATAGGATGCCACATAAGCCGTTTTCTTTCTTAGTCTCTAAACGGTACAATTGCAGGCAATCAAATATCTGTTCCCGCTTGCTCTTGTCTATAAAATAAAAGCCTTGAAAGTTTACACGGAATAAATTCCCGCAAATTAATAGTTTGACGCTTTGGGACACAATACATTGCTTTAAATGTTTTAAAACCGGTCGGTCAAAAATATTGTGGTGGTAATGTTTGCTGTTAAAATTGAGACACTGTAAATACATCAAACCAATAAGTTCATTGTTTTGGTAAATGTTTACATATCGAAATTCAATGTCCTCTGGCTTTGCATTTTCCAAAGCTACTAAATCTGAATTGCGTAAATGGTGCTTTTCTGGCAAAACATTCGCCCATGTTTCCATAACCTCTGCATAGGAATATGCGGTTTGAAAACTAAAGCTGCTTTGAACAGAATTGCGGTAAAACATCTTATTGTTTTGGACCCGTTTTCTTACTTAGTCGGATATTAAGCATCTCAACAAATAAACTGAAGGCCATAGAGAAATAGATATAGCCCTTTGGCACATGGATCTCAAATGCCTCAACAATCAACATAAAGCCAATCATCAATAAAAAGGAGAGTGCCAACATTTTAACTGTAGGGTGTTTTTCTACAAAATTTGATATCGTTCCGCTAACCACCAGCATGATAACCATAGACAATATGATTGAAAAGAACATCACAGGAATGCTTTGGGTTAATCCAATGGCCGTAACAATTGAATCGACAGAAAACACCAAGTTTAACAACAATATTTGACCCACCACTTTGGCCAAACTTTGTTTGGTTTTCTTTTCAGATTCTAAATGTTCGTCAACATTAAATTTATGGTGTATTTCTGTGGTCGATTTGTAGATCAAAAACAAACCACC
>CANFXY010000113.1 GCA_947451105.1 Bacteroidota bacterium
GGACAGATTCTAATTCTTTGGCTGCTTTTATCTCCAAGGAAACACATCCATTTATTAAAAAATCAACACGCCTAGTTCCAATTTGATGATTATTATAAAACACTTTCATTGAAAATTCTCTTTTGAAATTTAAATTATGATTTTGAAATTCAATTTCTAGTGCTCTTTGATATATTACTTCTTGAAATCCACTTCCCAAAGTTGTATGTACTTTCAAAGCACAAGCAATAATTTTCTCTGTTATTTCACCATGTAAATATTTTCTTTCTTCCATCTTAATTATAGTTCTCATAAAGTTAAGACAAAAAACCAAATAAATACAATGAAATAATTTTTACAAAAGCTAAAATCCCATAAATCCTTAAAATCTCTTAAAATCCACGTTCAAAGAATGTTCCGGTAAACGAAATATCACTCCGTGGGACATTGGTGCGATGATGTGTTATACGTTTACGTTGATTATAAACCAATATGAAAATATCACGATTCAAGAGTATCGTAAACAAGTGAAGAATTATCTTAATCAACGAAAACATGAAGCATCATCGACTGCCCCGCTCAACCCTCTTGCTCTTGCTTTGCAATGCAGCAAGACTGCAATGAAATGAAAGTCTTTACTGGATTGCAACTTTCCCCGTCTTCACCTTCGCCCCCAAAATATTCAACACACTGTACAACCCGAAACAGGTTCTGTTAATGTATATCGCATCCTGAGGTCCACGGGCGCCGTTGGCTTCTTTGATTTCGGTCATTTTGCTAAACTTCTCGCCCAAATCGTAGATACTCTTGAAATAAGTGTCGTCTGAGAAATCAAACACATCGGTATTGAATGGCTTGCCCAACAAGACCAACATATCTTTGAAGGCGTGCTTCATGATGGGAACTATTTTCGCATTGTCTTCTTTTAAAAGGTATTCCAATTTGTATAAAATCTTGGTAAACAATTCGTCGTTTTCAATCGAATTTGTATCCAACAACATGAAATAATCTTTGTGAAAATCGGCGTCTATTTCTTTCACACAACCAAAGTCTATAACCCCTAATTGCAAGTCTTCCGTTACAATAAAATTACCTGGATGCGGATCGGCATGCACCTTCATCAAGTCGAATATTTGAAACATGTAGAAGTCCCAGATGGCTTGACCGATTTTATTGCGTTCTGCTTGGGTAGGATTTTGTTTTACAAACTCCGACAAAGCCACACCATCTATCCAATCCATACACAAAATACGGGCACTGCTGAATTGACTGTAATACTTCGGAAATACAACGCCTGGTATGTGGGCGCAAGCTTTTGAAATTTCATTTGAGCGACGCAATTCCAATTTGTAGTCGGTCTCTTCTAACAATTTTATTTCTACTTCTTTGAAATATTTGTCAATGTCCTTGCCCTTCAAATTTAATATCCTAGTGGCCAAAGGTTTCACCAATTTCAAATCGCTGCTTACACTGTCAGCAATTCCAGGGTATTGAACTTTAACGGCATATACTTGGTCGTCAATAGTCGCTTTGTGAACCTGACCAATACTGGCGGCATGCAAGGCGTTTTTGCCAAAAGTTTGAAACAAATCAAGTGGTGATTTACCCAATTCTTGTTGGAAGGTTTTTAACACCAAAGGATAGCTCAATGGCGGTGCAGAAAACTGCGCCATTTGAAACTTGTCTTGATACGCTTTTGGCATCAAGTTTTTGTCCATACTCAACATCTGAGCAACCTTTAAGGCCGAACCTTTTAGTTTGCTTAGTGTATCGTATATATCTTCAGCATTGTCTTCGTTTAATTCATCGCGTTTGGTGTCTGAATTAACCGCCTTTTTGATGTAGTATTTTAAATAATTGCCTCCAATTTTAGCACCCGCACCGGCAAAATTTGCAGCGCGTTGAATTTTGGAAGTCGGAATTTTTACTTGTTCTTTCATTGCTTAGTTTTTATCCTTTAATTACATTTTAAAAGGAGATTTCATGCCGTTTTGGAATAAAAATTTACCCAAATCCAACATGCTGTCTAAAGCACTTTTGCCCATTAATTCTATCATCAGATTGACAGATTTTTCAATGGCCGCATCGGTTTTTTCAAAGCCTTGGCTTTTATCTTCTATCCAGAATTTTAAGATAAACAAAGTATTCAACCAAACGGCTTCATGGTAGCGGTCGCTTAAGAATTTACGTTCTTCTAACTCTTTGCCAGCCAAGCCTTCTTGGATCACTTCTTTGGCGAAATCCATTATCGGAGTTTTTAACCCTTCTGGGGTTTTGAAATGCATTTTGTTGTTGCCCAAGCTGTACACATAAAAACTGCGGCGTTTGTTGAGCACCTCTATAAATGTGTAGAAGAAACCCAATACCTTTTCGCGGGCTGTGTAGGTATTGAATTCAGCTGATTCTTTTAGACTGCTTATCGCCAATACAACCGCTTCATTCCATATTGAAGCTTCTATATCTGAAAAATGGTTGAAGTGTTTATAAAATTCAGATTCTTCTATGCCCAAATGTTTTGCAAAAGCATAAATTGAAGCCGGATCTTTTTGCTCAGTTAACACGTAATCAATATACATTTCGACAATTTTATCGCCTGTATTTTTTGTTGTTTTAGAAGTTTTTGTAGCCATCTTTATACTCTAAACAAAGTATGGCCTAAAATGTTTCAAAAAACACGTCACTACATCTTGCAATTAAGAGATTAAAAGGATGCTAAAATCGATTCAGTTTGTTTAAAACTTAAGAGTCAAAGAAATACGCTTTCTTGGCATGTCAATTTCTTTCACTTTAAAACTCATATGTTGGTTAAGTTTAACCACTTCATTGGGACTTTTAATAAAGGTTTTAGACATTTCAGAAATATGCAAAAGCCCATTTTCTTTAATGCCAATATCTACAAAAGCACCAAAATTGGTGATGTTGCTGATCACCCCTTTGATCACCATGCCAACTTCCAAGTCTTCCATCTTGCGGATTTTATCATCGAAGGTTTCGTTTTCCAATGACTCACGTGGGTCAAGTCCTGGCTTCTCCAATTCCTTTAACAAATCGTTAAATGTAAATTCCCCAACTTGTTCTTTGATGTTTTGCATGCTTTGCAATTTCATTACAGCATGCGGATTGCCCAACAATTCATCGACTTGCATACCCGCCAACTTGGCCATTTGCTTCACTGCTGGATATTGCTCTGGATGCACCGCTGAATTGTCCAATTTTTGTTTGGAATTGGGCACCCTTAAAAACCCTGCGCATTGCTCAAATGCTTTGTCACCCAAACGCGGCACTTTTTTCAAATCTGCACGCGAACTGAACTCGCCATTTTCATTTCTAAATTGTACGATATTTTTTGCTAAAACTGGGCCTAAACCAGACACATATTTCAACAATTCTTCACCAGCGGTATTGAGGTTAACCCCAACTTTGTTTACACAACTAACCACCGTTTCTTCCAACGATTTTTTTAATTTATTCTGATTGACATCGTGTTGGTATTGACCCACACCAATGCTTTTGGCATCTATCTTTACCAACTCTGCCAAAGGATCCATCAAACGCCTTCCAATACTCACGGCACCTTTAACGGTAACATCTTGGTCGGGGAATTCTTTACGCGCTATTTCAGAAACGGAATACACCGAAGCGCCGTCTTCGTTGACCAAAAACACGGGCACTGATTTTAAATGGCTGCGCACAAAATCGGCCGTCTCCCTACCCGCTGTTCCATTGCCTACCGCAACTGCTTCGCATAAAAATTCAGACATCAATTGGTGCAAGACTTGAACCGAGCGGTCTTTGTCTGAACTTGAATTAAAGTATAAAACGGTTTGGTGTAAAAGGTTTCCATTTTCACTTAAACAAACTGTTTTACAACCAGTGCGAATACCCGGATCAATGGCCAGCACACGCTTGCTGCCAAGTGGCGATGACAATAAGAGTTGCTGAAGATTGCCAGTGAATACACGTATGGCTTCTTCCTCTGCTTTTTCAAATAATTTTTGTTTTAATTCGTTTTCCAAAGACGGCAATAGCAAACGCTTGTAGGCATCTTTGGTGGCATCCAACATAATGTCTTCACAAGCTGTATCGCGGCGTATCCACTTGCGGTCGACCGTCTCTAAAGTTCTTTGCTCATCTGGTTCAACACTCAACTTTAGTATGCCTTCATCTTCTGCACGCATAATGGCCATAAGCCTGTGAGACGCCGCATTGCTGGCTTTCTCGGTATAGGCAAAATAATCGCGGTACTTTTCGCCTGCCGCTTCTTTGCCCTTTGCAACCTTGCATTCAATAATAGAATGTTGCTCGAAAACCTGTCTTAATATGGTTCTGGTATCTGCATCATCGGCTATCCATTGGGCAACAATATCAGTTGCACCATCGATGGCTTCGTCTGTATTTTTAACGGCATCGTTTAAATAGCGCAACGCAATAGAATCAACATCGCGTTCGCGCTGTGCCAAGATAATTTTAGCCAAGGGCTCAAGACCTTTTTCTTTGGCCACATCTGCTCTTGTTTTTTTGCGTTGCTTGTATGGCAAATACAAATCCTCCAAAACATCTTTATCCATACACGCATTAATTTTTTGATGCAATTCAGGACTTAATTTTCCTTGAGATTTAATAGACTCTAAAATAAATTCTTTGCGTTTTGTTAATTCTTCAAACGCTTCGTCCAAACGGATAATGTCCATGATGTGCACTTCATCCAAATTGCCTGTTTGGTCTTTTCTATACCGCGCCATAAAAGCCACACTCGCTCCCTCTGAATGCAGCTTCATCACTGCCTGAATGGCTCTTTCTGTTAGGCCAGTTTCTCTCTTTATATACTGTACTTTTTCCAACATGTGTTTAATCGTCTTTTCGTTTTACTTTCTTTCTTTTTTTCTGAACCACCAAGCCCACAAAGTTCAGTTCATCCATCAAATACCACTTGTTTTTCATACTTAAAAACAGTCCCGACAAATGGTATTTCCGTTTGCCATCATATTTAACTATCCAATGGATATAAGCATATTCGTTGTAACCAATTCCACCCGTATCTATCCAAAATGAATCGAGGGTGGTTTTGGCCCATTCTATGCCTGCTTTGTCAGACTTTTTTCCAAACTTAATGTATTGTATGCGCAAGCTGTTCCAAAAATGATTGTACATGGTATACTGTGTCACATCGCTTTGAGCGCCAGCTTTGGACGTATCGATAAAACGTCTGTAGGTTTTGTATGAAGGATAAAGGACTTTAAAATTGGTAAAGCGTCTGGTTTTGAAAATACGAAAGGCGGTATCTTTAATCCAAATTAAATCTTTAAGACGCGCATCTTCTCTTTGACCATTGGAGTCCAATTCCTCTTGCGCTTGAAGGTTTTGAAAAAATAATGAGACAAAAATTAAAATCAGGTACTTTTGCATGGAAAGAACTTCGAAACTACAACTTTATTTTGGAAAATAAAACAGCAAACCGACTCATACATTCCCTGAGTCCCTACCTTATACAACACGCCTACAATCCGGTCGATTGGCACGAATGGGGCGAAGAAGCATTTGCCTTGGCCGAACGCGAAAACAAACTCATGCTTATCAGCATCGGCTACAGTGCTTGCCATTGGTGCCATGTGATGGCACACGAATGTTTCGAAGACCAAGAAACAGCCGATATTATGAACAAATATTTTGTTTGCATCAAAATAGACCGCGAGGAATTGCCCGATGTCGACCAAATTTATATGGATGCTTGTCAATTGGTAAATGGCAACGGTGGATGGCCTTTGAATGCTTTTACTTTGCCCGACAAAAGACCCATACATGCCATGACCTATGCACCCAAAGCACAATGGCAAGAGATTTTAAACAGCATTCAAAATTTATGGAAAAGCAAAGAAAGTGCAGCCTATGAATATGCTGAAAAACTAAGCCATGGGATTAAAAATTTATCATTAGCTCCCCTAATTAAATCAGAGGAAAACAACGGTGATAAACTAAGTCCTTTAGTGCTTGAAAGTTTTAAAGCCCAATTTGACGGCGTTTATGGTGGGAGCAGAAGAGCGCCCAAATTTCCTTTGCCTTCCAACTGGCAATTCTTGTTAAAATACAGCGAAGTGTATAACGACAAAGAAGCCAGCGAAATGGCCTTATTCACGCTCAAACAAATGGCCTTAGGTGGCATATACGATGCGGTGGCTGGAGGATTTTCGAGGTATTCGGTGGATCAAAAATGGTTTGCCCCACACTTTGAAAAAATGCTGTATGACAATGCACAATTGATATCTGTATTTGCCTATGGATTTGCTGTGAGTAAAAATCCATTTTATAAAAAAATTGCTTTAGACTGTTTGCATTTTTGCAAGAAAGAATGGAGGACCGTTGAAGGTATTTACCAATCAGCTTTGGATGCCGATTCAGAAGGTGTTGAAGGTTTGTATTACACCTACACATTCGAAGAATTAAAAACCATTTTAGGTGAAGACCATACCTTGTTTTGCACCTATTTCCAATGCAGCGAGACGGGCAATTGGGAACATGGAAGAAACATTTTATACCCCATCAAAAGTTTAGAAGAAGCGGCCATAGATTATGGCATTGAAGAAGATCTATTTAAAACAACGATAGAAAACAATTTGTCGCAATTGTATGACCACAGAAGTGCTCGCATTGCTCCGGGGCTAGACGACAAATGCATCAGTTCATGGAACAACTTACAACTCAAAGCACTTGCAGATTCTGCTTTATATTTTAACGACACAGCATTGCTCGACGAAGCCATAGAATTGGAAAAGTGTATAGAAAAAGAATTTTATAAAGATGGCAAATTGAAAAGAATTTCAAAAAATGGTTCAGCAAAAATTGAGGCATTTTTGGAAGATTATGCCACTTACATTGAGGCCTTATTGTCCTTGTATCAAGTTGGACTAAATGAAAAATATTTATTGAAAGCAAAAGCCTTAAGTGAAGAATGCATACGTTTGTTTTACCGCGAGGAAAAACGCTATTTTGCCTTTACACAAACTGCTCATGCGGTTGCTGAAAAATTTGACATCAACGACGATGTGATCAGCAGTGGCAACAGCATTATGGCACACAACCTTTACACACTTTCTTGGTATTTTGACAGAGAAGATTGGCGTAAAATATCAATGGACATGCTGCTAGGTGTATCAGAACTTTTGCGCAAATCAGGGCCATGGTATAGCCATTGGGCAGCTTTAAGTTTGAGAACGGAAACCAATTGCATACAACATTTAATCAGTTCTGAAAACGGAGCGAAAGACCCCGATTATTTTTCATTAACAACCCATCCAAATACTTTGTTTGGTTACATTGGAACAAGCACAGAAATACCACTTTTCAAAGGAAAAGAATACAAAGACAAGAACTTGGTTTACCGTTGTGAAAACAAAACATGTGGCTTACCCATTAAGTTTTAAAACAAAACATTTAACAATTAAAATATAGCCATACAAACTTGCTACATGAGCCAATTATTCATTAACAATATTCAAAAGCATATTCATTTAAACGAAGATGAAATCCAGTTGGTTTTATCGGCAATGAAACCAAAAAAACTTAAGAAGAAACAATTCTTCATGACCGAAGGTGATGTTTGCCAAAACACCGCCTTTGTGTTGTCGGGTTGTTTAAGGAGTTATTTTATCGACGCCAATGGATTTGAGCACAATTTACAGTTTGCCATTGAAGATTGGTGGATGGCGGATATGATGAGTTTCACCACCCAAAAACCGGGCAGATTAAACATTGAAGCTTTGGAAGATTCTGAAATGCTGACGCTTTCGAGGCAAGATCAATTAAGTTTGTTCGAGCGCTGTCCAAAAGTAGAAAAGTATTTCAGAATCATAACAGAAAATGGGATCATCAGCACACAAAACAGATTGTTGGACAATTTGAGTTTGCCCGCCATGGAACGCTATCAAAATTTTAGCAAAAAATACCCCATGCTCTTACAGCGTTTACCACAAATCCAGATAGCTGCCTATTTGGGTATGACGCCTGAGTTTTTGAGTAAAATTAGACATCAAATGTCTAAGCAAGCGTAGCACTAATGATTTTCTGCGCGGTGAGAACTCATGTTCAAACCGATGGTTTTTATCGCCTCCTCTATGGTGTTGAGTTCACGCAATATATTGGCTTTGTTTTCTCCTGTAAAAACCTTGTAGTGTTTCAGCAATTCGTCTGAACACAAATCGTTGTAAAGGGTTTTAAAGTTTGCGTTGTGGTCTCTGATTTCGCCGAATTCGTGAATCAGTTTTTCTGTCTGGTCGAATATGTTTGGCATAAGCTGAATATTTTCTA
>CANFXY010000114.1 GCA_947451105.1 Bacteroidota bacterium
AAGCTTAATAATATTGTAGTTACAAGATTAAATGCCTACCTTTGCAAACTTTTTTAGAGTAAAATACCTCCCCAAAATTATATGCAAGCCATTAGAAACATCGCAATTATTGCCCACGTTGACCACGGTAAAACCACACTGGTAGACAAGATTTTACACCACTGTAATTTATTCCGCGACAACGAAGAATCGGGCGAATTGATTCTTGACAACAACGATTTGGAGAGAGAGCGTGGTATCACGATTTTTTCTAAGAACGTATCGGTTCAATACAAAGGAATTAAAATTAACATCATCGATACGCCAGGTCACGCTGACTTCGGTGGAGAAGTTGAACGTGTATTGAAAATGGCGGATGGCGTTGTTTTGTTGGTGGATGCTTTTGAAGGTCCAATGCCACAAACCCGTTTTGTTTTGCAAAAAGCATTGAGTTTGGGTTTGAAGCCAATTTTATTAATTAACAAAGTTGACAAAGAAAATTGCCGCCCTGATGAAGTGCACGAATCTGTATTTGATTTATTCTTCAATTTAGAGGCTACAGAAGGTCAATTAAACTTCCCGACCATTTATGGAAGTAGCAAACAAGGATGGATGAGTACTGATTACAAAGTTAAAACAGACAACATCTCTCCATTGTTGGATTGCATATTAGATTATGTGCCTGCTCCGATTGACAACCAAGGAACTTTGCAAATGCAAATTACGTCATTGGATTACAGCAACTACTTAGGTCGTATTGCTGTTGGTAAAATCCATAGAGGAACAATAAAAGAAAACCAACCGGTAACTTTGGTAAGAAACGATGGCAGCATGGCCAAGATGCGTGTAAAAGAATTGTACACGTTTGAAGGTTTAGGTAAAAAGAAAGTAACCGATTTAATTAATGGTGACATCTGTGCTATTGTAGGGATAGAAAATTTCCAAATTGGAGACGTGGTTGCTGACTTCGAGAATCCAGAAGGAATGGAGAAGATCAAAATTGATGAGCCAACAATGAGTATGATTTTTACCATTAACAACTCACCGTTCTTTGGTAAAGAAGGTAAATTTGTTACATCTCGTCACTTAAGAGAACGTTTAGAGAAAGAAACTGAAAAGAATTTAGCGCTTAAAATTGAAGATACAGATAGTCCTGATAGTATAGCGGTTTATGGTAGAGGTGTATTGCACTTATCTATCTTAATAGAAACCATGCGCAGAGAAGGCTATGAATTGCAAGTGGGTATGCCACGTGTAATTATAAAAGAAATTGACGGTCAAAAATCCGAACCAATAGAGATGTTGGTGGTAGATGTGCCTGAGCAGTTTTCTGGTAAAGTAATTGAATTGGCAACCCAGAAGAAAGGTGAGTTGCAAATCATGCAGCCAAAGGGTGATATGTTGCATTTAGAGTTTAAAATCCCTGCAAGGGGCTTAATGGGCTTGAGAAGCAATATGTTGACCGCTACACAAGGTGAGGCAATTATGGCGCACAGATTTATAGGATACGAACCTTGGAAAGGCGACATCGTTGGACGTTCTAATGGTTCATTGATCAGCATGGACACTGGAATGAGTACTGCGTATTCAATTGATAAAATGCAAGACAGAGGTGTATTCTTTATCGATCCAGGAGAAGAAATATACGAAGGTCAAGTAGTTGGTGAGAATTCAAGACAAGATGATATGGTGTTAAATTTGGTTAGAGCGAAGCAATTGACCAATTTTAGAGCCGCTGGTAAGGACGATAATGCTAAAATGCCACCAAAAAGACTATTTTCTTTGGAAGAAGCCTTGGAATATATCATGAAAGACGAGTATGTAGAACTTACACCTAAATCATTGAGAATAAGAAAGATATACCTAAAGCAAACGGACAGAGAAAGATACTCCAAACAATCTTCATAAAAATTTTCTACAAAATGTGAATATTTTTATGATTTAGTCTTTTTTATTCAGAGATATATGTATAAATTTGCACCCAATTTTAATTATAAAATAGAAAAATGAAAAAATTATTAATTATCGCTATCGCTGCATTTGCTTTCACAGCTTGCAACAATTCTGCTAAAACTGAAGAAACTGCTACAGATTCTACTGCTGCTACAACTACTGAAGTTGCTCCAGCTCCAGAAGCTGCACCAGTTGCAACTGATTCAGCTGCTGCTGCTACAACTGAAGCTGCTCCAGCTACAACTGAAGCTGCTGCTCCAGCTGCTCACTAGTTCTCAACAATCTTTAAAATGCAGCTATTATACGATGGCTGCATTTTTTTTTACCTTAAAAATTCAAAAACAACAGTAACTTTGCAAAAAATATGATAAGACGCTTTGCTCTTTTTCTTTCTTTATTTATTTGCCTTGGTGGTTTAAACGCCAGCAACCAAGAAGTGCCGTTTAAATTGTACCCAAATCCCGTAACGGGAGATGTTTTGCAAGTGAATTTTGATTTTGATTTTAAACCCTCTCAGGTTTATACCTTTGTTATAACCAACGTTATTGGCCAAGTGGTATTTACCCATATTCTAAGTGATGAAGAAGTTAAAAGAGGGAACTTCAGTATCCACATTGATGAGATAAAACTAGACAAAGGTGTTTATCTCAGTAAAATGATCAACGGCGATCAATCGTCTGTTCAAAAATTAGTGGTACGTTAATGGCCACTATTAACTTCCAATTAAAGGAAGAATTCATTCCCCTTATTCAATTGTTAAAATACACAGGCATAGCTGAGTCCGGTGCACATGCATCTGAAATGGTCATTGATGGACAAGTATACTGCAATGGTGAAATTGAAACCAGAAAACGTTACAAAGTTAGGTCTGGTGATGTGATCGTTTTTGAAAATGAAACCATAGAGGTTAAATAATGTTTCAAATTCGCCACGCCACTGCCCAAGACATTCCTTCGATTCACCGATTGATTTACGAATTGGCTGTTTTTGAAAAAGCCCCAGAACAATTTATCCTTTCACAGGAGCAATTGCTTGAAGATGGCTTTGGCGCAAATCCCAAATACATTTGTTTCGTTGCAGAACAAAATCAAACCATATTGGGTATGTCTTTTTGTTATGTCCGTTACTCTACATGGAAAGGACCGGTTTTGTATCTTGAAGACCTAATAGTAAACGAATCCTATCGCCGCAAAGGAATAGGGAAGGCATTGTTCCAACATACCTGCGATTATGCCAGCACCAACAACTATAGCCGTGTGCAATGGCAGGTTTTGGATTGGAACCAATCGGCCATTGATTTTTACAAGCATTTCAATGCTTCATTTGACCCAGAGTGGCTAAATGCCTGGGTTGAATTCAATCAATAAATTAATCTTTCATCATTAGCCATTTAAACATTTGTTTATAGCTGGCTTTTTGTCCGTAACTCAAAATGCCTATGCGGTAAATTTTGGCGGCAAACCACACAACAACAATAAAGCTGCCGTATAGAATAACAGCGCTTGTTAGCATCTCAGTCCACGACACGTCAAAAGGCAAACGCACCATCATAACGACGGGCGATGTGAAAGGTATCATGCTGCTCCAAACGGCCAAACTGCTGTTGGGGTCTTTAATAACTGCAATTTGGGCAATCACCAAACCAAAGATCAAAGGCATTGACACTGGGAACATAAACTGTTGGGTCTCCGTATCGCTATCAACCGCACTGCCAATGGCTGCAAACAATGAACTGTACAAAAGAAAACCGCCAAAGAAAAACAAGACAAATCCGACCATTAGTTTGGTGAAATCTAGGCTTTGCAACTGTGCCATAATTTGCCCCATCGCACCGGTGTCAACTTTTGACATTTGTGATTGTGCTTCCTGAATCGAGTTTTGGTCAATGGCACTGGCGCCAAATGCGACTCCTAAGACAGTAAGCAATAGACCTGACAAGACAATCCAGGCAACAAATTGCGTAAGTCCAACCAAAGCAACCCCCAATATTTTTCCCATCATGAGTTGGAAAGGCTTAACCGCTGACACGATGATTTCTACAATACGGTTGTTTTTTTCTTCAGTAACCCCACGCATAATCATCACACCATACATAAAGATGAAAAGATAAATGATAAACGCACCAATGTAGCCAATGCCTGACTTGATCTCTGTTGCTGAATTTTGCCCATTTAAGAGTTGATCCGAAATGACAATTTTATGTTTTAAACTATCAATCATTCCGATGGACAAACCACGGTTTGAGAGTTCATGGTTAAAGTATTGGTTGGAGAGAATTTCTCTTAATTCTTGCTTGTCTGTTAGGGACAAGCTGCTTTTTGCTGTCACCGTCATGCTGTCCATCGAACTTTCTGAAATGTCTATGAGAAAATCTGTTTTACCCTCATCAACATCTTTCAATGCACTTGAATTTTCTTTGGCGAAATAAAATTCAAAATCTTCTGAACTTGTGATTTGACCTTTAAGCGCATTCGCAGGGTCGTAAATTGCAACTCTTTTGGATTCGGATTGGTTCAGTTGAGAATACGAAATCGCCGCTATACTGCCGTAAAAAAGACCGATTAAAACAGGACCTAAAAGGGTCATGATGATAAAGGATTTTTTGCTTACACGGGTTAAGTATTCGTGTTTTAAAATGAGTAATATGTTGTGCATGGATTAGTTTTTTGCGTTGGCTTTTTGAATGAAAATATCAAGAATACTTGGGAGGTAGGGGTTGAACGAAACCAATTCAGTTTGTGCCATAACCTGCATTAAGAAAGTATTGTGGCCCATGCCGTTGATTTTTAAAGTATATTGATTGGAACCCTCATCATTGATTGTTTCAGCCATACATTCAACGCCTTCAATATCTAATTTGATTGGTTTTACTGTGCTAATTTCAAATGTGCCAGTGGCGAATTGTTTTTTTATTTCAGACACTTTTCCATCCAATACTTTTTGAGACAAATTAAGCATGGCCATATAATCGCAGAGTTTTTCGACACTCTCCATTCTGTGGGTAGAAAAAATAATGGTTGCACCTGCCGCTTTCAATTCTAGGATTATTTCAGTTAACAGTTCTGCATTAACAGGATCAAATCCACTAAAAGGTTCATCCAGTATTAAGATTTCTGGGCTATGGATGACGGCAACAATAAATTGAATTTTTTGCTGCATACCTTTACTGAGTTCTTCAATCTTTTTATTGCGAACGTCGTAAAGGTTCATTTTTTTAAGCCAATAGTTTGCTTTGTCCATGGCATCCCTGCGACTTAATCCGCGCAATTCTGCAAAATAAAGCAACTGACTTATGACTTTAATTTTCTTGTATAGCCCTCTTTCCTCTGGCAGGTAACCAATGTTTTTTATATGGCTAGAATTAAGCTTTTCACCATTGATTAAAACGTCGCCTTCATCGGCTTGGGTTATTTGATTGATGATGCGGATCAAAGATGTTTTGCCTGCACCATTCGGTCCTAATAAACCATAGATGCAGCCTTTGGGGATTTCCAAACTCACTTTATCTAAGGCAGTTTTGCCCGTGTAAAATTTAGAAACGCCTTGAATACTTAGAATTGTGTTGTTCATTAAATGTTTGATTCAGGCACAAAACAAGGCATTTTAAACTGTAAATTTCTAAAAATCGACCATTAGAGAGAAAATGACGATGAGAACATTCGGTTTTATTTAGAAATAAAATTGAAATACATTTGTGAAATGGGAAAAATTAATACCATAACTTTTAATACACTCTTAATGGCATTCATGAGTTTTTGTTTTTTGTCATGTGAAAAAAACTCGGAACCCTTGTGTGGTGGTTTCGAAATAACACCTGATTCAGACACCGCAAATAACATTTTGCGCTTGGAATGCCTGAATCCTTCAGAAAACAGAATCTTTCATGCCTATGAATACACCGAAAAATCAGCGGGATTTAGAGATTTATACCTTACAGAATATAAGTTAGCAGACAGCATAGGAAATAAGAATTACAGGTTTAGAATCTATACCCATATTCGCTCATTGAGAGATTCAAGCTATCAAACAACGGATAACAATTACAACCCATACGACGATAAAGTTTACGTAGAATTTTACAAAGAAAATGGGACTGTAAAAGAGGAATACTATGTTTCGGAATTGCCTCAAACTGAAAATTATTTCCGGTATTATAAAGATCTTTCTACTTCTCCAATTACAGAATTTAGGTATTTGGCAAAGTCGAGCAACCCAGACCGCTTTGCGTCAATAAGAGGGAAATTCAGACTTATTTTTTAAATTTATTGTTCAGAAGCCCGTTGTAGTACACCTGCAATTTGGCTTGTAGAAGAAGTTCAAGCGATTTTTGCTTTTGCATCTCTTCGGCGCTTAATTGGTAACGAATGCGGATGTTAGGTACGTACTTGGGTTGGACGTGCATTTTAAATTTACCATCAGGGTAATATCTAAGACAATACGGATAATCGATTAATTGAGCGATGCCGTAATCCTTGTTTATGGGGTAGCGTTGGGTGCTGTCGAATAAACTGGTCCCGAATGCAAAGAAAGGTTCTTTAATGCCTGCCAAACTCATAATGCTCGGCATGATATCGGTATGAGAAGCGGTGATTTTATCGTTAGAGCCAGGTGCAATTAATTTAGGGGCATAGATTAAAAGTGGAATTTCATACTTGCCTGTTGGGGTATAGTAGTATTCGTTGACGCTATGGGATGGATGGTCGGCGGTTATAATAAAAACAGTGTTGTCAAACCATTTTTGTTTGGAAGCTTGTTCAAAGAATAACTTTAGGGAATGGTCGGTATATTGAACCGCTTTGTAAATGGGAAGTTCACCACCTTTGAAAGTGTTTTTATAATTGTCGGGGATATGGTAGGGGTCGTGGGAGGTTAAAGTAAATACAGAACTGAAAAAAGGTTCTTGTTTTTTGCTTAATTCAGAATTGAAATATTGCAGATAGGCTTGGTCCCATATACCCCAGCTGCCATCGAAGTCGCTTTTAGGACTTGGATATTCATCTATGCCAAAGTAGTCGATGCCCCCAGAAATGCGGAGGAAATTGTCAAAACCCATGGATCCATTTTGAGCACCATAGTAAAAAGAACAATTGTATTTGTTTTGACCCAGGTAATGGTGAAGGCCATAAATGGTGTTGTTTTGAAATGTACTGTTTATATAAGGCACTTCAAGGAGAGAAGGGATGGAAGCGAATATTGCAGGAATACTTTCCATTGAGGTGGTTCCACTGCTGTAGGCGTTTGGAAATACTAGAGAATGTTTGGATAGGCTGTCAAGAAAAGGGGTAAAACGGTTTTCTTTGTTTAAAAACCCACAATAGTCGCGGCCAATTGATTCGAGAATGATCAGAACGATATTTGGTTTGAAATTGTTTTTGAAGTAGGGATTAACAGATTGGGTCGTGTTGGCTAAGGCTTCAGCTTTTGCATCCGACATATAGTTCAATTTTGGCGGAACGGAAGAGCTGTAAGAGGTAATTAACTGGGTCGGCGAATTGATGGTGGCAGATACCCATTGAGGGGAAACAAAGCGGGCGGCATCAAAACTTCTCAGCGGTTTGATGGCCCAACCACCTCTTGCAGAGAGAAATAGTAAGATGGAGAATGTTATAAAATAGGTGCCGACAAGTTTTTTTGAATAGGATACATTTGATGGGTTATGCTTTGGATACAGTTTGTATAAAGTAAAAATAAATGCAAGATACAAAAGCAGCAGGTGCCAATAATTAAGTAAGTAGGAGAATACTGGATTTGATTGATCGCTTACCAAGGCAAAAAGTTCAATTCCACTTCTTCGGGTTTTAATTTTATAGAATTCTAGGTCAATAAAATTGAGAAGAATTATGCTTGCTAGACCTAAGAGATAAAAAAAAGCTTGAACATTTTCTTTTTTCTTGAAATATTTTTGGGAGGGGAGCAAGCTAAGGAGATGAAAAGGGAGCTGAAAATAGGCGAGGGCCTGTACATCAAAAAGGACACCTACGAGCAAGACCATTGGTAATTCAGACATTGGCGCACCATTCATGTAGGGAAAAAGATAAATAATGAATATAATTCTACATAAAAAGAGAGAAATCAGGCTTAAAAAATTGCGTTTTAGCCAAATCGAAATGTATGTAGGGGGTAAAAAATTCATTATTAACACTGCAAAAATGCAGAACTGGCATCATATTTTTAAATAAATACGAAAATTTTCCATAATATATTTGTAGAATCAAAATGTTTGCCTACTTTTGCAGTCCTTTTTACAAAAAAAGAACAGTTTAATAAATTATGCCAACCATACAACAATTGGTGAGAAAGGGGCGACAAACCTTAAAAGTTAAGAGCAAATC
>CANFXY010000115.1 GCA_947451105.1 Bacteroidota bacterium
TTAGATTTCATTACAGGTTCCGGTCTTAATTCGATTTTACCTTTGATGGTCAAACCATCTAACTCAACCAAATTGGCTTTAACCAATTCTCTTTCGTCTTCAATTTCTGGAAGCTCAGTTTCTACAACTGGAGGCGCAACTATTTTAGTTTCTATAACTGGCTCAGGTGCTTTTTCCTCTTTTACAGGCTCAGCATCTGGGGCTTTGTTTTCTTTTCTTTTTCTGCCACCTGGACCAGGAAGTTCGATTTTACCCATTACGGTTAAACCAGATTTTTCTTCTTGCTTAGTCTCTACAACAGGCGTTTCAACTACAACGATTGGTTCTGGAATTGGTTCAAGCTTTACAGCTTCAACAACTGGCTCAGGAACAGGTGCAGGTTTTGTTTTAACGACTGGAGCAATTACTTCAGGTGTTACATTTTTGATAAACAATTCAGGCTCAGGTTCTGGCTCAACTTGTTTCTCTTCGGTTATTTTTTTGCTAACTATTTCGTCAACTTTGACAACTTCTTCGCGTTTTTTTAGTTTTAGTCCAACGGATTTAGACTCTTCTTTTGCTTCCTTATCAGAAGAGAAAATGCCCGCAATGTAGCCGTACATTTCTTCCGTAAGTTTAGCCGTTGGTTTGTTTTCAATGGCAAAACCTTTCTTCTGCAAACTTTCTATAATTGTTTGCGTACTTACATTGAATTCCGATGCTGCTTTTCCTAATCTTATTTCTGCCATTCAGTCTTTGTTGTCTATGACAAGTATTTGTCAAAAAATGCAAAGGTAGGGCAATATTCCTATTAATGCAAATTAATAACTTGTTTCGGGTTGTCTCTACAAATTTAACGCAAACACTTGAAATAGTCAAATGGTTCGAGGCAGTCGTTGCATTTGTACAAGGCTTTGCAGGCTGTGCTTCCAAATTGACTGATTAAAGCCGTGTTTTTGCTGTTGCATTGCGGGCATTCAACGATCTGTGATTTTCCAAAAAGCGCATTGATGTCTATGTTTTCTTCTTCTGGAGGCGCTATTCCGTATGCTTTCAATTTCTGTTTGCCTTTCTCGCTCATCCAATCTGTGGTCCATGCAGGGGATAGAATTAATTTTACCGTTGATGCAATCCCAAGCTCGCTTAAAGTGGCCTTAATTTCAGTTTCTATCATACTCATTGCAGGACAGCCGCTATAGGTTGGGGTGATTAATATTTCAAATCCGTTCTCCAATTCGTTGACCTCGCGCACCACACCCAAATCAACTACCGATAAAACGGGAATCTCAGGGTCGCTGATGCGTTCTAGTATTGCCCAAATGTCTAATGTGCTGTAGTTTGTTGTGTTCATGTTCGTGCAAATTAAGGGTTTAAATTTCGAAATCTAATTTCATAATCGACTGACATTCCTCATATCCATAACCCCTTCCAACTAAATATTTAACAGTTTTTAACTTCTTCTCAAACAATGTTCCTGTCTTAATGTTTTTAAAATATTTTTCTGCAAGTCCTTGTAATTTGTTTACATAATCGTCGGGGTCAATTTCTTTCATAGCTTTTTCAATGCAATAGTCGCTGATTTGTTTGTTCTTTAATTCGCGAATGATTTTGTTTTTGCCCCATTTTTTTTGCCTAAACTTTCCCCCTGCAAATGCTTTGGCAAAGCGCTCTTCGTTGATCATGCCTTTCTGCACCACATAAGCCATGATTTCTTCAATGTCTTGTGCGCTTAATCCGAAGGTGTACAATTTGTCGCGGACTTCTTTATGGCATCTTTCCTGGTAATTGCAAAAGATTTCGATTTTTAATTTCGCTTCATTGGGGGTATAGTTCTTCTTCTTTTTCTCCAGCATATTATTCAACTATAAATTCCAAAATTTCTTCCAATCCGTCCCCGGTTATTCTCGCAAAATAAAGTCCTTTTGCCCATTGTGAAATGTCAATTTCTGTTTTTTCTGTTCCGAGTGTTTCAAATACCACTTGACCCAAACTGTTGTATACCATTAGTTGTTGTTTGGTCATGTTGTTTTCGAAAAAAACTGTTTTTGAAGCTGGATTGGGATATCTTATGATTTGCTTAGGTTTATTTTCGTTATTCACTTCTAAACCATACATGTTGAATATCGAATAAACTGGGTAATGGTCGCTGCAAGTGGTCGAATAATTGCTGATAAACTGGTCAATACGCCATACAAAGCTTGAGTCCGTTTTATATTTCAAAGCCAAGGCCTGTGAAGCCAATTGGTGGTCGATTGGATCAGGGTAACCTGTGGTAGTGCCTTGTTTGTTGTCGGTGAATTTTTTACTTAAAAATTGATACTTGAAATCAAGCGTTTGTAATTTAATTAATGGGGATGGTAGATTGTTGAAGATTGAAAAATAGAGGTTGTCATTCCAGTCGCCTAGTACCATCGTGTAGTTGTTTGGAGGTAAGCCATTAAGATAGAACTTAAGCCATTCTGCCGAGCGCTTCCTGCTGTTGTATGCAGCCATTTTTGCGCTGTCGGTTCCGGTGTTGGCCTTTAAATGAATGACAATGATTCTAAGTGTGTCTATGCCAATATTACTCTTAGGTAAAAGTCTAAGTTCCAATGGAAATCTTTGGGTTGAAAAGCTGTCTTTATTTTCGGTGCCAAGGAGTTTTGAATCAAGTAAAGTAAATGCGTTTTTATTAAAGAGTACCGCCGTTTTTTGTTCTGGTAAATAGTTTGCCAATACCGCTTGATAGTTAGGCAACTTAAGCAACATTGAATCGAAAGCTTTTTTTTCAGAGACTTCACAGAGCCCCCATATATCAACGTCTGCGTTTTGTATGGTTTTTAATACCAAAGCTTGTTGCTTTGCATCGTCATTTGGGCCGAAGCCTGGGGCGGTTTTGCCAAACCATTCCAAGTTCCAATTTGCAATTTCTAGTGTGTAATTTTTTCCTACGCTTGGAATGTTTTGCGCATGCATTGGTGCACCTATCGTAATGGCAAAAACGACTAGAAGGAATTTTAATAAAATGGAATTATTTTTTTGCAAGTTTAATCGACGCAGTTTTAATCATCCAGGCAAAAACTAAGGTTGAAAAGAAGGTTAACATTGCATAAACCATTGCGGGTTTTTGCATGTCGGCATTTTTCAAAATATTTCCAGATACCAATAAGGCCAGGGCGGTGTTTTGCAATCCAACTTCCACCATAATGGTTACTTTGTTTTGTAGGCTAATGGTGTAAATGGAACCCAGTAAATAGCCTAAAATCATGCCCGCAAAGTTGAGCAACAAGACCCAAATACCGAGTGTCCACAGTTCATCTGGCGAAAGATGTATGCCACCTTTGTTGTGGGGCGCAAAAAATTTCACGCCAAAGATCAGCATCAATAAAACAGGTAAAAGGTATTTGAGGACGGGTCTAATTTTATGTGCTAGGTCTGAAAATTTGCTGTTGATGAAAACGCCGATTAAAGCCGGAACAATGGTAACCAAAGCAATATGGGTGATGGTCTTTAGCAGGGGTAGTTCAATTGGAGAAGATTGGTTGATGAAATAATCGAGGGATACATTCACCAAAATTGGCAGGGTGAACATGCAGAGTAAGCCATTGACAACAGTTAATGAAATGCTTAGAGCCACGTTGCCTTTTAATAAAAAACTCACCAAATTTGATGTTACACCCCCAGGGCAAAGCGTTATAATGATAAAACCAACTTTAACCTCAGGTGAAAAATCAGTGAACATCATCAATAGAATGGCTGAAATTGGGTGTAAAATCATTTGTGCAACCAAGCCAATGCCAAGGGAGCCAGGAAATGAAATAATATTTGTGAAATCTTTTTTGCTAAGACTAAGACCCAAACTCATGGTAATAAAAGCAAGGACAACATCTATAAGGAAGTCAATGTTTTGAAACAGTAGGTCCAACATTTGGTTTGGGGTGGATAAATTTCAACAAACTTAAAGTTTTTTTTTGAGTTTTATATTTTTTTTAATCCATAAATCGAGCTTATATAAATTCGCTAAAGCCTTTGAAGAGAAGTGAACTTTCAAATTGAAGAAACATTGTGTAAATTTGCCAGATGAAGAAATGCCTATTTGTGTTATTCCTTGTGTTGTTGTACTCTTGTTCTGAAAAGGGCAAGATTGTCGATCAGATGATAGATATTCCTGAAGCAAAATGGAGTTATGATCAGATCCCAGAATTGCCTTTTACAATAGACAATAAAGGGATTTATTACGACTTCTTTTTAAAATTACGCATGCAAAAATCGTATCCATACGAGAATTTGTATTTGTTGGCAAGGGTAAAAGGTCCTGATGGCAAATTCGTTGTTCAAAGAATAAATTTCACATTGACGGATGAGATGGGCAAGCCTTTAGGCCGTTCTTCAGGTTCATCGGTTGACTATGAATTGCCAATGTTCAAAAACAGAAAATTTCCAAGCGTTGGCGAATATACCATTTCGATTGAGCAAAACATGCGCGACAGTTTGATTAATGGTATTGAAAGTATAGGTCTTAAAATTAAACAAGGCGATCCAATATTTTAATGAACCAAAACATAGTCTTTTTTGATGGTGTTTGTAACCTCTGCAGCAATCTCGTGCAGTGGTTGATTAAGCACGACAAGAAAGGGGATTTGTTTTATGCCCCGCTGCAGGGCGAGACCGCAAAAGAAATTTTGATGGATGAAAAATGGCAAAAAATGGATTCCATTGTTTTTTATGTAGATGGGAAGGTTTACAGTAAAAGCAGCGCCGTATTAAAGATTTTTTCGCAACTTGGATTTCCTTATTCTATAAGTGTTTTGCTTTTTGTTTTTCCCCGGTTTATAAGAGATTTTGTTTACGATTGGGTTGCAAAGAACCGCTACAATTGGTTTGGGAAAAAGTCTGAATGTTGGCTTCCTGACGCAAATTTAATGAGCAAATTTAAACCATGAGAAGGCTTATTGTATTGGTGTTTGTTTGTGCATTTAACTTGCTCAATGCCCAAGTGGAGTTGCATCTAGATAGCCTATTAAAGCAGGCGTATATCAAAAAGTATAACTACAGTGAGGACTTAATGTGTGTGCCTTTTTATTGTGATCCTTTTTATGAAACATTTTACAAGAAAGGCGATACCAATGGTCTTTGTGGTAAGTATGTCTTTGTGAACCGAAAGTTTGAGCTCAAGATTCGACCAGGATTTTCTTTGCCTTGTTCTTTCGAGCCACGCTTTGGCGAAGGTTTGTGCGCGGTTAATATTGGAAATAAAATTACATTTATAGACACCCTCGGTAAGGTGCAGTTTGCTACCAATTTGATGGCTTGTTCGCCTCAAAGAAATAAAGTTTTGCCATTTAAGAATGGGAGGGCTAAAGTGTACAAGGGCGGCAACACCTTAAAACATTATTACGAGGTGTATTACATAGACAGAAAAGGCAATCGCATACCTGAAAAGGCAATGGTACATGTTGTTTCAAAGAAAGTGAAGCCAGATCCTGTTTCCGTTGCAGCATTAATTCAAGCAAACCCGTTGTCGACTCCACCGCCACCACTAGTTTTTCAGTTGCCTGATTTGCCGAAGGCATTTCCCCGTTCTATTTATCCCATTGATTCTATAAATGCCAAACGCTATTTAGCAGATAATAAACACCAAGACAACCGCATGCTGTTGTATTTCGATTGTGGATCATACCAATTGGAAAACATGGACATACGAGACACCATTTATTGTGGTAAGTTTGTCTTCACGGATAGCAGTTTCCGAATAAAAATAGCAGGAGGTTTTAAATTGCCTTGCGGTTTTCAGCCAGAGTTTTCAGAGGGCTTATGCGCTGTGGCAATAGACAGCTTAATTGACTATATCGACACCGAAGGAAGGGTAGTTATACAAACAGGATTAAAGGCTTGTGGGCTTCAGAGCAATAAGGCTTCAACGTTTAGAAATGGCATAGCCACTTTGTATATTGCAGACCCCATAACCAAAGGTTTATACAGTACACAAGCCATTAATACCAAGGGAGAGCGCGTGCGATTGTTGGAATTTGACGATTTGGAACTTGCCGAAAAAAAACTAGAACAGTTTAGCAACCTGAGCGCTGAGGAGTCGGTTAACTGTTTTGTCGGAAGGGGTAAAACCAACGGTATTTGGTTTCTGATAGAAAAAAGTGGAAAAGTCCGTAAGAAGTTGGAGTTAAAGCGCTAAATCTTTTTTATTTCTCTACCTCCAAAAGCCAAAGCCAAAGCGATAAAAGCGGCAAAAGCAACAACACTTGCTTGTCTTTCAAGTATGCTTTCAAAGCATGATGCAAGAAAAAGAAGTAAAGAGATAGAAGCCAATAGAGAATTTTTATTCGAATCTCCAGATATAGAAAACGCAATAATCAGCAAAAAAATACAGGAAGAAACCAGGCCACTTTGTGCCGCTGTTTCTAAGAATTGAAAGTGAGGGTTTTTGCGATTCGCAGGACTTATGCTGCTGTTCATGTGTGCGAAATTTTCTTGTAATACTTTGTCGGCATCGCCAATACCCACCCCAATTAACGCATTCTTCTTAATTACTTGTGTGGCGTTTTTCCATGCCTGTACCCTCATAGCAAAAGAGTAATCATTTGCATCTTTTCCAGACCATGCGACTTCGAAATCTGTCGCTGTGTTTCTGAGTCTGTTGCGCAGGGAACTGCTTGCACTCAGTATCAAAACAGGAAGCAATAAACCCGCAAGTATAGAAATGATTTTGTTTCTCAATGGCATTTTAAATAATGCCGGTAGCAAGATCATTAGTAAGCCAAAATACAAAGCCAACAAACCTGTTCTAGCCGAGAGAATATGCAAGAATACAAAGTTTAAAAGACTGATGATTCCAATAAATGTTTTGTTGAATGCACTGAGGTCCCACGACTTTCTGTGCAATAAAATATAAACTCCAAGTACAACCGAGATTGCTAGAAGGATTGAGAATTGAATGTGGTAAATACCATATCCAAATTCGATTGGTAAGGGCTTCGATTCAAGTATCAATTGGTCGAACAGCGTCTTGTTTGAAATGTAATTGTAAACACTTACCAAGGCTGGAAGATACATAGCGTATAAGCCTATTAAGACGATGTTTGGGAAGTGTTTGCTTTCAGTTTTTTTAAGGGCATTAAACACCAATGGAAAACAGAGTATTGGCAGTTTGAGAATTAATTTTCTACTCGCTTCATCTGTATTTTGTGAATATAGAAATGAAGCAGCAGAGCTAAGAAAAAACAAAACAAAAAGAGCAGATAATGCCAATTCAAATTTTGTAAATTCTTTAAGGTTTAACTGTAATAGTCCAATTGCTGATAAGAGTATAAAAGAAATGCTAATTAGAGCAGGAGAGAGGCTGAATGAAAAAGCAAGTATACCCCAAGCACATACCGTTGCTATTTGCATCCATTCTTTGCGCATAGTAACGAGGCAATAAAATTATTTAGCGTAGCTAACTTTTACTTCCGTATTTTCAGTAACGCCCAATTTTGATGCTACTGTTTTGCTCATTTTTAAAATTACGCCATTTTCTTGCTTGCAGTTTCCAACCACACGAGCAAATACGGTGTTGTTGTTGCTTGTGTTGGTTATCATTACGATGGTGCCTATTTTAGCAGTTGGGTGTAAAATGAAACTTCTATCTTGGCTTAATTCACCTTCGCTGGAAATGCTTGCAGTTCCTTTTTCAGACACTTCATCGCCGTCATCGGTATTGTAATTGGTATTCACAGTTCCTGGGCTGTCGGCCAAAGGTGATTCAGCAACAATCGGGGTATTTACAACCACATTGTTGTGCTCCACTGGTTTAACAACAGGCGTTTCAACCACAGGGTCAGGCTTAGCTACTGGTTTAACTGGTTCAGCTGGTTTTGGTTTGGCTGTTGTTGCAACCGTTGTTGTTTTTTCGCCTACGACCAGTTTTTGTCCCAGCTGTATGTTGTCCGACTTCAGTTTGTTCATTTCTTTAATGTTTGCAATGGTGGTGTTGTGCATCTTTGCGATTAAAGAGAGTGTTTGTCCCTTAGCGACTGTGTGGTATACTTTTTCGGTTTTTGTGGTGGTGGTGGTTGCCTGTGAGGTGCTGTTTGATGAAGCAGAAGATTCGCCTTTTGGAATCATCAAGACCTGTCCAATTTTAATAGACTGCTGAGAACCTTCGTTGGCTGCGAAAATATCCGCGGCAGGAACGCCGTATTTTTTTCCTATGCCATAAACACCTTCACCCTTGCTTACTTTGTGCAAGATGAATAGTTTACCGTCAACTGTTTTAGTTCCGATAGAA
>CANFXY010000116.1 GCA_947451105.1 Bacteroidota bacterium
AATTATATGTCCAAGGAAAGTGTAGACCATCTGAAGTCTATTGGCTCAGAGGTTTTTAAACTTTTGAAGGACCACAGCAAGACAGAAGACAAATACATTCTTGCTCCATTGGAAATTAAAAACCCTGGGTATACCTCTAAGTATTTGGGGGAACACGATGGGTTTGAAAAATTTGAAAAAACTTTAGAAGAACAGTTAATGTCTTTTAATGGCATGCAAAGCAATGATGAAGGGCATGCGTTCTATTTGGAATTATGCGATTTTCAATCAATTTACCTAAAACATTTGGACATTGAAGATGTTGAGCTTGAGTCAGAAATGCAAAAATATTTTTCTGATGCGGAGTTAATGGAACATCAAGTTCAAATCATGCAAGCCATGGATTTTGACATGCTGTTGTTGTGGTTCAAATACATCGTTCCTGCAAGAAGGCCTGATGAAAATGCACAGGTTTTAACCGGCTTTAAATCGGCGGTTCCTGAGGACGTGTTTAATATCGTTCTTGATGTTATTCGAAAGGAACTTACCGAAAGTGAATTAAAAGAAATCCTTGCTTTGGTGCAGTAACTTATTCTGCGTTTGTCAAAGAATAATATCTACATAACATTGACTCATTATTCAATATTTAATATTCAACAACATTGCTAAAATCTTTAGCAATTCGCATTGTGCTTTACCTTTTCTTTTCCTTAGTTTTGTAATAACGATTTATGAAACATGATAATTTAGTTACCTGCCCGAATTGCAAGCACGAATTTGACATTGAAACGGCTTTAACTGCAGATCTCGAAAAAGAGATAGACGCCAAGTTGAGGAAGGAATTCAATGAGAAATATGTTATAGAAAAGCGCAAAGCAGAAGATGCCCTTAAGCAAAAAGAGGAAGCCATTGCGGCAGAGCGCAGCCAGTGGATAGAGCAACAGCAAAAAGAATTTTTTGACAAAAAGTTGGAATTAGAAAACCAGCTTAAAGTTAAGATAGCCCAAGAAAATGAGGCCATGCTGCAGTCGTTAAAAAAGACCAACGAAGAGCAAGAGGCTAAGATAAAAGCGATGCGACAACTGGAGGTCGATAAAATGGAACTTCAAAGCCGCTTGAAAGATTTGACGGAGTCTACCGAATTGGAAACCAAAAAACTCTTGATGGAAAAGGAAATAGAGCTTAAAGAAAAACTCGGCAAAGAAGCTGAGCAAAAAAGCGAGCTTAAAATCAAAGAGATGGAAAAACAGATGGAAGATCAAAAAAAGTTGATCGAAGAGATGAAACGCAAATCGGAGCAAGGAAGCATGCAAATGCAAGGCGAGGTGCAGGAGTTGGCTTTGGAAGAAATGTTAAGATACACCTTTCCATTGGATAAAATACAAGAAGTTGCAAAAGGTGTTAAGGGTGCCGATTTTATACAGGTGGTGGTAAATCAACTCGGCCAAGAGTGTGGCACCATCGTATGGGAAAGTAAACGCACCAAAGATTTTCAGCCTTTATGGATCGATAAGTTTAAAACAGATTTCAGGCAAAGTGGCGGCGATATTGGCGTGATTGTAACCCAGGCCATGCCTAAAGATATGGATGGTTTTGGACTAAGAGAAGGCGTATATATTTGCAGTTACCACGATGCTAAAAGTTTGGCCATGGTATTGAGAGCAAGCATAATCCGTGTAAGCGAAGCCAGCTCAGCCAATGAAAATAAGGGCGAGAAAATGCAAATGTTATACTCGTATTTAACGGGCAATGAATTTAAACACCAAATGGAGGCCATTACCGAGGGTTTCTTTAGCATGAAAAGAGCCATTATAAGTGAGAAAGTTGCCATGGAAAAAATTTGGAAAGAACGCGAAAAACAAATCGATAAAGTGTTGACCAATGCTGCTGGAATGTTTGGCAGTGTTAAAGGTATAGCTGGTTCTGCTGTTTCAGAAATAAAGGGATTGGAATTGGGCTCTGATGATATGAATGCTTTAGAAGCATGATTGTTCGTCAGTCAATTATAGAGTTTTTAGATTTACAATTGCCAATTGTGGATGTGCGTTCGCCTTCGGAATACGAAGCCGGGCATATAGAAGCATCCATTAATATTCCAATATTAAACAATCAGAACCGAGCTGTTATTGGAAGGACTTTTAAGCAAGAGGGCAGGGAAGCTGCAATTAAATTGGGCTTTCAATTGGTTAATCCTTTGCGGCCTGAATTGTTGGATACTTTAAATAAAAAAGTAGATGGGAAAACCATAGCCTTGTATTGTGCAAGGGGTGGATTACGAAGCAACCATATGGCTGCTTTTTTTGCGGAAAATGGATACACGGTTTATGTGCTTAATGGTGGATACAAAGCATTCCGCAACCATTTGTTGAGCAATATAGCCCAATTTAAACGCATAGTGGTACTCAGCGCCCACACTGGAAGTGGTAAAACCGAAATATTGCATGCCTTAAAAAACAAAGGTGCCCAGGTACTTGATTTGGAAGGCTTGGCAAAACACAAAGGCAGTGTTTTTGGTGCTTTAGGAAATGACGGCCAACCGAGCAGCGCAGCTTTTCACAACTTGATTTTCGAGGAATTAAAAAATTATAACCCCAATGACGTATTGTGGGTGGAAAATGAAAGTTTTACCATTGGACAAGTTCACTTGCCGATAGAATTGTGGACCCATATGAAAATAGCTTCAGGGGTTGAACTGTCGGTGCCGCTTGAAGAAAGGGTGGGATTTATAGTTGCAGATTACGGGCGTTATGAAAAGGGCGACTTGGTGGTATGTATTCAAAAATTAAACAAGCGTTTGGGCGACGAAGCATGTAGAAAAATTTGCAGTTTGGTAGAAGAAGGCAATTTGAAAGCTGCGGTCTATGGACTATTTAAATATTATGACAAGGCATATGAGATGGGCAGAATTAAGAGGAATTGTCACCATTATGTAAAAATTCCCTTTGAACATCTAGATCCAATAAAAATTGCAGAATTTTTGTATGTGCATCAAAATGAATATTCACCTGAATTCAATTAAATTTGTGCACACATGAAAAAAGTACTTTTCACTTTCGCTTTATTTTTTACCATCAATTTGGCCTTCTCTCAAGGCAGTACAATAAGCAGCATCTACATTGGAGATTCTAAAGTTGCTTGCCAATACAACAACACGATTACGAGTTGTTTAAAAATCAAATCCCACCTGGACAGCAATTGGAGAGAATTTCCATATGAAATTGAAGGGTTTATTTTTGAGCCGGGTGTAGAAGTTCATATTGAAATGGAGCAAACACCTATTTTATTTCCAGAAGACAATGGTCCTAAGTATACCTACAAACAAATTCGTGTGATCGACACGCGTTCGACTGTATTGGACAATAAAGCCTTATTGGCTGCGAACAAATGGAAAATAATTAATTTGGAAATGGACCGTGTGGTAACACCTGCAAGAAAAACAGGGGCTTATATTTTGTTTAATATTGACAGCAATTCGGTTAGTGGCTTTGCCGGATGCAATTCGTTTTTTGCCAATACCTTAATTGAAAATGGTGTTTTACAATTTGGCGTAGCCCAGAACACTTTGCTTGCTTGCTCGAATGATGCAATAGAACAAAGGATAATGGAAGGTATAAAAGGGAAAGCGGCTTATTATGTGCGCAACAATATGTTGTTCATTGTATGTGAAAACAGAATGATACTGCATTGCCGTCCCGAGAAAAAACTAGATTCATTAATTGCGGATATCAATAAGCCTGTTGTGGTTTCTCGTGGCAATACTTTTGCCAATATGCAAAATGGTCAATATGTAGTGACATTGGATGAATTGCCAAAAGCGGCCAATTTGCAAATGTTTTTCAAAAGCAGTGTGTTAACAGCTACAGAAAAAAAGACCATCAAAATCAAGTTAAAAAACAACAATGCAGATGAGCCAGTATCGGAAATTATCATCTTGTCTAAGCCTCATAAAATGAAAGGTTATTGTTATGCCATCGTAGTGATGAAGGATGGTACAAAAACCAATGTTGTGATGCGCAATGTCCTATAATTTATTAGAGTTTTCGCGTGGCGGTGGTTGTGGGTGTAAAATAGACCCCATTAAATTACACGCCATTTTATCTGACCATAAAACTAAAGATTCAAATGCTTTGTTGGTCGACTTTTTAGACAAGGATGATGCCGCTGTTATTGAAATAAATGAGCAAACTTGTTTAATTCAAACCGTCGATTTTTTCCTTCCCTTGGTTAACAATGCGTTTGACTTTGGCCGCATTGCTGCTGCCAATGCAATAAGTGATGTGTATGCCATGGGGGGCAAACCGATTATGGCTTTATCGATGTTGGGATGGCCTCAGGAGGTCTTGCCCTTGGAATTGGCTAAAGAGGTTTTGAAGGGCGCTGAAAGCATTTGTAAGGAAGCGGGAATAAGTATTTCAGGTGGACATTCAATTGAAACCAAAGAACCGCTGTTTGGGCTTAGCGTAAGCGGGGTCGTTGAAAAGCAAAACATTAAAAGAAAAAATACCTGTAAGCTAGGGGATTACTTGTACATCAGCAAACCCCTTGGTTTGGGCTTATTGTCAAATGCCATCAAACATAATCTTTTAAGTGAAGATGGTTATCAAGTTCTAATAGAAACTGCCTGCAGGTTAAATACTGTTGGTATTGAATTGGGGAAATTGAAATCTGTAAATGCCATGACCGATGTTACAGGGTTTGGACTATTGGGCCATTTAACTGAAATGCTGGGTGGTAAATTTGGCGCAGAGCTAAATCTCGAAAACATACCTGTTATTCCTGAAGCCAAGGGCTTAGCAGAAAAGATGGTTTACCCAAATATTACAACCAGCAATTACAATTACGTAAAAGACCATTGCGATGGGTTAAATGGTTTGGAATTTTTGTGGCTTTGTGACCCTCAAACCAGCGGCGGCTTATTGGTAAGTAGTGCTAAGGAGCTAAATATTGAATCTTTATTTCCTATTGGCAGGGTGGTAGAAGGTAATAGAATAAAGTTATCATAAAATATAGGTATTTCAATATGAGGGGCTTATCCTTCAAATTTCATTAAGTCAATTTTATTTCGTATATTGTGCTATAGTTTGATGCTAAATTAATAATACCATCACACTGAAACATAAGATTTGTAAATAAATAATGACCGATGATTTGGAGAAAATTAGGCGGCGATCAAATCGTACTGCCGATTAAACAAGAAGTAGAACAAGCCATATTGCGGGAGCAAGCAAAAGGCACACATTTGAAAGTTTGTATAGGCACTGACTCTCAAGTAAAACGCAATGTTGTTGAATTTGCTACTGCGGTTGTATTTATTCGAGAGCATAGTGGCGGGTTCATGTATTTCAATTCATTTGTTACCAAGAACCATTTTTCTTTAAAAGAAAGAATGCTATTGGAAGTAAGTAAATCTATAGAGATTGCGTATGAACTGTGTTCAGTATTGGACAATTACCATGTTGAAATGGAAGTGCACGCTGATATCAATACAGATCCCCAATTTAAAAGCCATGATTCTTTAAAAGAAGCCATGGGTTATATAATTGGCATGGGCTTTACGTTCAAAGCAAAGCCTGATGCTTTTGCCAGCAGTTATTGCGCCAACAAAGTGGTGCATTGAGGACTTTATTCTAGGTAGCCCCAGTGTTTTAATTTCAATTCGTTTTTACGCCAATTTTCTTCCACTTTAACGCGTAAATCTAAAAATACTTTTTTGCCTACGAATTTTTCAATGTCTTTGCGGGCTTCAGTGCCTATGCGCTTGATGCCTTCACCATTTTTGCCCACTATAATACCTTTTTGAGAATCGCGTTCAACGATGATATAAGCGTAAATTTTATCGATGTTTTGTTCTTCTTTATAATCGTGAACAATAACTTCGGTGCTGTAGGGAATCTCTTGTTCGTATAGATTAAAGATTTTCTCACGGATGATTTCACTGGTGAAGAAACGGGTATTGCGGTCGGTTAATTGGTCTTTTGGATAAAATGCTTCGTGTTCTGGTAGATAAGAAGCAATTCTGTCTATTAGTGTTTGTGGATCAAGACCGTGCAAAGCTGAAATTGCAAAAACTTCTTTAGGGTTAATAACTGCAGATAAATCGCTGATAACTTTGGTCACTTCAGCAGGGGTAGATAAGTCAATTTTGTTGACTATTAATAAGATGGGCGATTTAGATGCTGCAATCATGGCCAAATGTTCCTCTTTCAAATTGGGATTGCTAACATCAACCAAAACAATTAAAACATCAGCATCATCAATGCTATCCTTAACTGCGTGCATCATGCTTTCGTGCAATTTATAGGCAGGTTCAATGATACCAGGCGTATCAGACAACACCATTTGGTAGTCGTCGGTGTTTACAATTCCAAGAATACGGTGACGGGTGGTACTTGCCTTAGGGGTAATAATGCTGAGTTGTTCGCCGACTAAGGCGTTGCTCAGGGTACTTTTACCAGCATTCGGTTTTCCGATAATATTTACAAATCCTGCTTTATGCATGTTAATGGGTTTAGATTTTATTTGCCAATTGGCCACAAGCGGCATCAATGTCTTTGCCTCTACTTCGGCGCACATTGACAATAATACCAGCTGCTTCGACACGGCGACCGAAGTCTGCTATTTTGTCGACGCTACTGCCTTTAAAATCGGCAAGTTCAATTGGGTTGTATTCAATAAGGTTAACTTTACAAGGAACTTTTTTAGCGAATTTTACCAATTCATCTGCTTCCTCTCTGCCATCGTTGGTGTCATTCATAACGGCATATTCTAACGTTATCTTTCTTTTGGTTTTTTGATAGAAGTAATTCAAGGCCTCTTGTAATTCTTCTAAAGGATTGCTGTCGTTAATCGGCATAATAGCACTCCTTTTGGCATTGTTTGCTGCATGCAGTGAAAGTGCAAGATTGAATTTAACACCATCATCGCCAAGTTTTTTAATCATTTTGGCTATGCCGGCGGTAGAAACCGTGATGCGCTGTGGTGACATGCCTAAGCCTTCAGGTTTGGTGATTTTTTCAATGCCTGCCATTACGTTGTTGTAATTTAGCAAAGGTTCACCCATGCCCATAAACACAATGTTGCTCAGGGGAATGTTGTACGTTTCTTTGGCCAATTTATCAATCAACCACACCTGGTCGTATATTTCTGCGGCATCTAAGTTTCTTTGACGTTTGAGGAAGCCCGTAGCGCAAAAGGAGCAACTGAGGCTGCAACCAACTTGGCTGCTCACACAAGCCGTCATTCTTGTTTCAGTGGGAATTAGAACCCCTTCTATGATGGCATCATCGTGGAGTTTGAAGGCCAATTTGATGGTTCCATCTTTACTAACTTGTTGGGTTAGAATAGAAACCGAAAGGATGCTGTAGTTTTCGTTCAACCAATTTCTTGTCTCTATAGATAGGTTGCTCATTTCATCAAAAGATCGGGCGCCTTTTTTCCAAAGCCATTCATAAGCTTGTTTTCCTCTAAATGCAGGATGCCCAGCATTGGTAAATTCGGCTTTTAAAGCTTCTAGGTCAAATGAGCGAATATCTTTTTTTGTTGTAGTCAAAATCGTGTGCAAAGATAGTTCAATTAGAACGTATTTTCATGAAAGGGAAAATGGGTGGTATTGAATTATGACAGGCTATAAGTGCAAAATGAGTAAACTTTTGCTGTAAAAGCAGGTGTTTTAAGAAGCCGAAGACGAAAAAAAATGGGTGTTTAACCTTTGGTATCAAGGCTTTTCTTTTCTGTTATTAAATTGTTTTTTGTAATTCTTTGAATATACCTAATTTTGCCCTTTGATGAGTTCAACACAAGCAGTTCTGCTACTAAAAGACGGAACCTACTATCAAGGCACAGCAGTAGGAAAAATTGGAACCACCACTGGCGAAATTTGTTTTAATACCGGGATGACCGGTTATCAAGAAGTCTTTAC
>CANFXY010000117.1 GCA_947451105.1 Bacteroidota bacterium
CATAAGACACAAAAGGCAACGTATGAATCTTATGTTTCAATTTACAACCGAGTAAAAGTAATTTTAGACGAAATTGCCGGCAGAGAAGTATCGTATTGGGAAATCGAGCATGCACTTTGGAATTATAAATTTAAGCCAGAGGCTTTGTCTTACGTTGCTGAATTAATTCCTAGTCCAAAGGCTGAGCCATCAAAGGCATCGGTTCAGGAATCGCTTAAAGAAGATGTCGTAGAGCAAGTCACAGCTCAGGTACCCAATACAAATGTAGAGCTTGAGGAGAGAAGACAAGAGCAAAATGACCGTGTTATGGCAAGTAAAGAAGCCATAAATTACCAAGAATATTTAATGCCTCGTTTGAGCCGCTTGTTAAGCAATGAGTATGTTCAAAATGACCCTGAGAATAGTTTTTCAGCTTTGGTATTAGAAGCATTTTCACAATTGGATTTTCAGGTTGAGGTATTGGATCAAAACAAAGAAAAAAATGCCTATGCTGTTTTGAAATTCCGTGAAGAGAACATTGCCATTATTTTAGATGCACATCCAAGCAGTGCTGATTTTCAAAAAGAAAATGACCGTCGAATTGTAAAGGAATATATTTCCGATAATTTGAAGGCATTGAACAAGGAAGGTTATAAAAAAGTGACCTATATCTTGGTTTCAAACCACTTTACAGATTTATACAATTCGTTTGTTTCCTACATCAACTGGAACACAGATATCAAGAAAACAATTTTAATTAGCACCGAGGCCATATTGTATATATTGGCTTATAAACTAAAGAAGAAGCAAGGAATATATCCAATATTAGACCGCTTCGGAAGTTTTTCTAGCCACATCCACATGGGCAATGTTGCTAGTGAATTGGAGCAAGAATAGCACCTAAAGCACATTCAATTTCGACCAGATTTAATAAACTTAAGATTAATATCTTGTAAAGTTAATAATATACTGTATATTTGCAGTCCCAAAAAATCGCGGGGTGGAGCAGTGGTAGCTCGTTGGGCTCATAACCCAAAGGTCGCAGGTTCGAGTCCTGTCCCCGCAACAAAAGAAAGCCCTGTAAGTATTGTATTTACAGGGCTTCTCATTTTATGAGTAACAAAATGGTAACAAATCCCAACATTTACTAACTTTCTCTTATGTGTGTTTGGATTTATTTTAACCTTCTAAGGGAATATATCAATATATTTGTAAAAAAATAAAATCATGTTAAATGCTATCCCAAACCCTCAAAAAAGCACTTCAAAAGTAAATGAAGGACTTAAAAATTTAATTAAAATATCCTTTGTATTTATAGTATTCATACTGTTTAGTGGTTGTAATAAGACAGTTACTCCACCAGTGCAAGCTACTACTACCCACACTATCATGCTTGTAAATTGGTCATTGAAAAATGTATATTTACAAAATGTATATTTATTTGATACAATAGACCAAAGCTTGAATAGGGAATTAATGGGTAGAGATGATATATGGAATAGAGATACAGTTATCCTAAACACAAATGAGATTGAATATCAAGTTCAAAAGCATCCTAAATTTGGCTTTTATGATTTTGAGTGGCAAGATGTTCGAATAGCATTATATGACAATGGAGTTTTAAGACAAATTTTTGAGAAACAAACTAAAGAATATTACATAAGATATAAAGCAAACTAAATATTCTTTAAGCCTTTCCAAATTGCCATAAATAAGGCAAACAATTCTTAGGTAAATTCTTTGGTTTCCATCTCTCTCGATCAAAATGTTTTAATAGTTCCCTAGACTTTTCTAGTCTTAAAGCCCTTTTAGTTGGCTTGCCTTTATAAAATTTTTTGCCCCTTATAATTTTAAGGTTAGGAATTGTCTTTCTTTCAAGTTCCCAGTACCTTGAATCATGGTATTCATATTTACTAGCGGTTTGAATAGGATAGTAAATTCTTTTGTTTCTTCTTTTGTATTCATCCCTGTGCATGAATTTGTGACTGTCATAGCATAGGTATAGTATTTTAGCATTTAGACCGCTTACAGGACAAACAAAGTAGTAATTAAACCCTTTCCCAAGATTAGAGGGTACTTGTTTTATTTCAATATCATAGGTGCAATTAGTTTGCTTACCTTTATATGTAAAAATGTAAGCTATTGTAAGGTATTTAATACCCTCATTGCTTCTGTATTTGTATGATAGTTTATTGTTATTATTCCATTCTAGAGTGCCGGCAATGTCATGGTTTAATAGCCCTTTTTTTCTTAAGTAGTTTATTTCTAATTTACATGAATTAGAAGTAAAGCATACACCTGTTTGAAATCTGCCCATAAAATTACCTAAATCCTTAGACTTAACTACCTAAAATGACTAATTGAATCAATAATCTTACTATCCAATTCTTTGATTAGTTGGCTTTCTTCTGAAATACCCTTCAGGTTATTTAATGACCTTATTTTATTTCTCATATCATAAGCAATTTTCTTGTCTAGGTCATTGGTTTTCTGCCATTCTTTTACCATGCTTAAACATTTGTCTTGCCCCATTGATTGAATAAACATAGAAGCAAAAATTTGCTCTAGTTGTTTTGCACTTGTAGTCGGTTTCATTGTTATGTTATTTATCTTTCTAATTTGAAAATATTTGTTTTGCCATCTTTTTAATAAGTCAATGTAAAATTGCTCATCATATAAGTGCATTATTTTAACTTCATTTTTATTTAATGTCTTACATATTCTGCCTGTAAGCCTGTATTCATACCTTAGCATATTTAAACCTTTGTATATGGAAGGTATTACAAGCCCTTTTGCTTTGTATTCATTAAGTTTACCATACAAAAGTAATTGCTCACTTTCCTTACTGAAGTAAACCCCATTTTTATGGACTGTTTTATTAAAGTATTTTAACTCCCCAAGCTTATCCCAGTATACTTCAGGCGGGTGCTTCATTATTAAGTTGTTTGAAATATCTATTCTAGTCAAATTCATATCCCCAAAATCCATTTTAAAGGCTTCTGACAAGCTATTTATTGCATCTAGGGTAGTTCTTCTAGTTAGTGTTTGGATATTGTCCCCTAGGGCAAACTTTGATAAACTCCCCTGTAAGTGAATTTTGTTTTCATTTATCTTTATTTGAACACCATTGTAATTGCCCCCAATGGAGTACCCAAAATCATTATAAACCTCTGTTACCTTATTGAGTAAACTTGCCTTAGCATACTTTTCTTGGTTAGATAAGTGTGCTATACTCATGTTACCTCTTAATGTATCATACATAAGTTAATAAAAGTTAATAGAAGTTACTAATTTTGGGTACTCTTAACACCTTAACATATAGCAATTAAAATTCTAAGCTTTGCCAGTCCTTAATTTCTTTTTCTATGATATTATCTAGAATCATATTAAGAATTAAGTTCCATTGCCCTGCTTTATTTAAAGCCAAGAATATTTCTATTGTTTGCCGGCTTTCATCCAATTTAAAGATTAGTAAATCATTGTTAGACATTCTTACATCGCCATAGCCCCAAGTCTTACTATTGGGCATGAATATACCTGAAACATGGTTTACACCTTTATTTGCTGAAAGTTTATAAACCGGCTTTCTTAACCGGCTAGAGTGGACATAGTCGGCTTTGTCATCCATTAAATAATAACTTGTAACAATATCAAACATTGGATAATTACCCTTCTTAATAGCTACATTATAAACAGACTTCTTAAGCATGTTTTTTTCAAGCTTTAAATAAGCATCAAAAACTTTCACACTCATGATATTGAATTGTTTAAATATTTGTTAGCTTCAAGTTGTAGCTCTGTTTTAGATGAATGTCTATTTCTCAATAGCCAAGCTTCTAATTCAGACCGCTTAAAGAAAATTAATTTACCTTCAGGCTTATAAAAAGGAATGTTTGAAGTAGATGTATGTTTATACATCTTTGACTTGCTTAGCCCTGAATACTTACAGGCTTCTTCAAAGGTTAAGACATGTTTTTGGGTAATGAGAACTTCATTACTATCTATTTGTTTTGTTTGTATCATGCTACAAAAGTCAAAACAAAAGGAAAATAAAGGACTAAATTGGACTAAACCTATACTAAGTCATTGATTCTATAATTCCATCAATTTCTTTTAGTTTTTCTATTATTAACTTAATTTTTTGGGCATCTTTTGGAAGTTCATTTGTTTTCTTTCCATCATAGTCCCCTTGTGAATAATTTGAAGCTAAATGCTCTCTGTTTATTGGCTTTCCTTTTGAAGTAAATGTTTCACTTGTTAATTTAAAAATATCTTTTTCATCAATATATGATGCTTTATTAAGCAATCTAAACAAATAAGGTATTAATCTTTGGTTGCCTCTCCAATCAATTTTATTTGATAGCTTACTTTCTCCTAAGTTCTCATTTTTAGAAATACTATTTTCTTCTAACTTTTGCTTAATTAAAGGCTCTACATCAATTATTTGCCAGTGTAAGCCATTACTGAATGGACTTTCATTTCTTTCACAAACTTCAATTTTAACACCCTGTAACTTCTTTATATCAATAAGAAATTTTTGAGGCAAAAGCCAATCTAATTTAGAAACAATTTCATGAAGCCCAATTTTTCTATCAATATACATTCTGTCTTCAAGTATTTTAATTATTAATATTTGTTCTAAATCTAATTTAAATTTTGACTGGAATGCTTCAATACAATTAACTGCCTCTTTAAGGTCTTTAAAATCATTTATTTTTTTGTGAAATTCATTGAAATAAAATTCATCAATTTTATCTAGATATTCATCTATGTTTTCAAAGTATTCATAAGCTTTAAAAAGTTCCATTTCAACATCATATCTTCTATAATCTGCCATATTTTATTTAATATTTTAATTCAGGTAAACTATTTACCGCTTCTTCTTTTAGTGAACTTACTATTCTAGTGTATTTTTCAGTATGCTTCAAGCCTGAGTGACCAAGTAAACTGCTAACAGTTTTAATATTTGCATTGCCGGTCAATAGGTTAACTGCAAAGCTATGTCTTGCAGAGTGCCAAGTAATATTCTTGTTTATTCCGGCTTCTTTTGTCCATTCCTTAAGCTTTATTAAGCAAGTAACATGAGAAGGCAAATTGAATACTAATTCATTTTTTTGACCTTCATAAGTGCCAAGTACCTTTTTAGAATTGGTGTTTAAATCTATATAAACCGCTTCTCCTGTTTTCTTTTGACTTTTTATTATTATTTGATTTTCATAAACTTGCCCCCAAGTCAATAGTTTTATGTCAACAAACCTAAGCCCAGTGTTCAATGATAAAATGAAAGCTCTTTTAATATCTTCATTTGGGCATTTAGCCCCTACAAGCTTCTGAATTTCATTTGAAAATAGTATATCCTTTTTTAAACCCTCTTTTCTAGTGTTTACAACATCAATAGCGGGGTTCTCTTTTAGTATTTTATCCTTGTGAGCTTGTTTGCAGATTTTTTTAAATTTAGTGAAAAAATTATAAGGTGTTTCCCCATTAAACTTATTGTCTAGGTACTTTTTAAAGTCTATGACTAAATCTTCTGTTAGTTGGCTTGGTAATACTTGCTTCATGCCCTTAACCTCAGTAACAAAGGCTTTAAAATGGTTTATACAGTATTTGACTATCCTTAAATCTGTGTTTGGATAAGAACTTAAAAAGCTATCACAATAATCTAGAAAGTTAATTTTTCTAATCTTTGGGCTAACTAGTCCATGCTCAGAGTATTTTAAGGCACTTTCTTTTGTGCTTCTAATTTCTTCAGCTAAACTATAAGCTTCATGGTTTTCAGTTCTTTCTTGTGGGGTTCTTGGGTTCTTCTTTGGGTATAGTTTGAGAAAATCATATTCCCTTTTACCATTAAAGTATATATCCAAGTATAAAGATACATTGCCATTACTTAAGTTTTTCTCTCTGAGAGTAACAATTTGTTTTAACTTTGCCATTGCTTACTTTTGTTTTCCTTTGTTGCACAAAGATATAACAATATTTCAATGAGTAACAAAATGGTAACAAATATTTACATAAAAAAAGAAATTATAGGAAAACAAAAACTTTGTTATATTTGTAAAAGCCTGTAAACATTAAGATTTATTTACTTTTGCTTTCCCTTCTTTTATGGTTTAAGTAATGTCCCCGCAACAAAGAAAACAAAATCAGCCGCGTTAGCGGCTTTTTTTATGCCGCAAAATGCCAAAGGCTCTGATTTGAGCATTTGGAGGCATAGAAAAAGAAAAGGATGCGCAGCAGACTTCTGATTTTGTTTTCTTTGTTCAGCCACCCCATTAGGACCACCGCTAGGTAATCCTGTCTTAAAGCCCTGCCTTTGCTTTGAGCAATTTTACAAAATGAAAAATGGAAGGCATGCGAAGCAGGCCAGCACATTCTTCTTTATTTGTTAAGCCATCTCCTCAGGTCCACCGTTAGGTAATCCTGTCATTAAATTTTCTTAGAACAATGTCTTGAATATTTTTTTAGAAATAAAAAATGGAAGGCATGCGAATCAGGCCTTAAATTTATCGAGAAATAAATTCCCTAAGGATTCTGTATGTTCAATTTAAATTGTAATTTTGACCTACATAGAAATAGGTCATCAAGCAACAAGTTGGTGGTCGTATCATAAATTAAATCAATAAAAATCATTATGAACATAACGATCATAGGCGCCTCTGCTGGAATCGGATTAGAAACAATAAAACGAGGATTAAATAGAAACCATTCGATAACAACCCTTTCTCGAACTGCAATTGAATTAGAGGATAAAAAATCATTTAATATGATATTAGGTGATGCAATAAATAAAGCGGACTTATTAAAATCAATACAAAACACGGATGCTCTAATCGTAACATTAGGGACAGGTAAGAATATGAATGCGACTACCCTTTTTTCAGATTTTGCAAAAGTAATTTTGGAAATACACGAAGAGAAGAAAATAGACATCCCCTTGATTTTTGTAACAGGATTTGGAGCAGGAGAAAGTAAAAATTATGTTTCTTGGCTAGTAAAAATGTTTTTAAAATACTTTTTAAAAGATGTTTATGCTGACAAAACTAAGATGGAAGAAATTATCACCAATTCAGATTTGAAATGGACTGTTGTGAGGCCAGGAAGACTATTAGACAAGGAATTAACAGAGAAATACCGCATTGAAAATAAATTGTTCAAAGGAATAAATATAGGCGGAATTAATCGGGCTGATGTAGCAGACTTTTTAATCAAACAAGCTGAAAAACAAACTGAATTAAGACAATATATTGCGATATCGGAAAAATAGGAAAACATAAAAGCCACCCTCTTCAGGACCACCGTCAGGTAAACCTATCTACAATACACCATCACCCCAATAACCACCGCTATCACAATCCCCCCAATCCTCCCATTCCAAGGTTTTTTATAGATTTCTTTGAGACTGTATTTTCTAAATAGAAAAGGCCAACGCAGCAGGGCTCCGATTGACTTTAGGAATGGGTGAATCAATCCTTCTCCGAGTGCTTGTGCAATGAATTCAAATCCGTCCATTTTGTTTTATTAATTCAAATTTACAATTTAATTCAAACTTGATGTTTATTTTCAATACAAATACTTATACTTGATTATTATTGCAGGGCTTAATTTAAAATGAATTGGTGTAATTTTGCCCAAGCGTTAAGGTATAGATGTCAGTAGAAAAAGAACATACAATAGCCAATAAATGGTTTGGGTGGGTAGATAAAGCAATCTACCGAAACATATTGATGGGCTTGGCTTGGCTTGTTTTTCTAATGGTAAAATGGAACGATATCTTCTTACCCTATTTTTGGGATGAGATGGGGGCTTATGCGAGTGGCGTCTTGTATATGTACGAC
>CANFXY010000118.1 GCA_947451105.1 Bacteroidota bacterium
AAAAAGTAAGTCTTATTTCTCTGGAAGAGTGCATATTAAATTGAAATATTCTATTATTTTTGACCGTTTGAAAATTGAAAGCGCGAAAATACAAAAAGCATTAGAGTAATACGCATGGCAAAGACCAAATATTTCTTCAATCCCAAAACCCTGAGTTATGAAAAATATAAACTCAGCAGATGGATATTGCTTCTACGAGGTAT
Source organism: Bacteroidota bacterium (assembly GCA_947451105.1). Lineage (GTDB taxonomy): Bacteria > Bacteroidota > Bacteroidia > NS11-12g > UBA955 > JABMMZ01. The sequence continues at coordinate 204 of CANFXY010000118.1, forward strand.
TGGGGTCTTTTCATTTTCCCTCATTTTAGGGTTTGTAATCTTTTTAATTTTCTCAAAATTTGTAGACACACCGGATGAAAAGAAGGTGAAATCAGCCAATTCAGACCTTACTGCAGAGATTGAAAACATGAACCAGCGCATATCTGATTTAGGGAATGAACTTAACCGTTTGAGAATGAAAGACAATACCGTTTACCGTTCAATCTACGAAAGCGAGCCCGTAAATGAGAAGGTTTGGCAAAGCAGTTTCGAAAAATCAGAAAAGTTTAATGAGTTAAGAAAACTCCCTAACTCTGAATTGTTAAGTGAATTAAATGAACGTCTATTAAAACTACAAAAACAGTTTGTCGCACAAAATAAAAGTTTTGATCAGCTCTTGTCTATGGCTCAGAATAAGAAAGAATATTTGGCAAGAATACCTGCAATACAGCCTGTAGCAAACAAGAAGCTTGAGAGAATTGGTTCTGGTTTTGGATACAGAACGGACCCTTTTTACAGAACACAACGTTTTCATGCGGGTATAGATTTTACAGCACCAAGGGGTGTTGAGGTATATGCTACTGCAGATGGAACAATTGAATCAGTAACCACGGAAATTTGGGGATATGGTCAGCACATTGTCATCAACCATGGCAATGGTTTTACAACCTTGTACGGCCATTTAAGTAAATTTATAGCCAAACGCGGTCAGAAAGTTGTACGTGGCCAGCTGATTGGATTGGTTGGTAGTACAGGGAAGTCAACCGCACCGCATTTGCATTATGAAGTGCATAAAAATGGCGAAAAATTAAATCCAGCATACTTTTTCTATAACGACTTAACCAATGAAGAGTATCAATTAATGCTTGAAAGAGCTTCATCACCAAATCAATCATTCGACTAATGCCTAAATTAAAAGACGATACCGAATTTAAAAAGATGTTTTACAAAATGGGTGAAGCGTCTAAAATCATTGGTGTTGCGCCCTCTCTGTTGCGCTTTTGGGAAAAAGAATTTACCTGCCTTAAAGATTTACAAAAAAATAGGAAAGGGGATAGATTATACACAGAAAAAAATCTCGAAGACCTGAAAACCATACACTACATTGTAAAAGACAAGGGATACACGCTGCAAGGGGCTAATGAGTATATGGAAAGCCATAAGCAGGTTAAAGATAAAAACCATGAAATTCTCAAAAGTCTTGAAAAACTCAAGACCTTTCTAGAAGATATCAAGCAGAACTTGTAAAAAAAATATTGAGTATATCACAGTAAATACTATAAATTTGTATAAAAATCATTAGCGAAATGGAAATTCAACAAAACGAAAAGGACAAGAAAAGTAAAACGTATCTCATGATACTTATCGGTGCACTCTTTGCTTTAAATGTTGGTATAGGAATAAACTTATGGCTTGGCAATAAAGAAAAAGAGGAGTTAAAAACCCAAAATTCAACTTTAACCAACGATAAAAAAGTTCTTCAAGCAGAACTTGACAAACAAATTGCAGAACTTGAAACCATGCGTTCTGAAAACCAAGGTTTAAACGAGCAATTATCTGAAAAAGATCAAGCCATTGAGCAAAAAATTAAACAAATCAAAACCTTATTGACCAAAGGTAAATTGTCTGATGCTGAATTCAAAAAAGCAAAAGAAGAAATCATGAACCTTAGAAGTCAAATTGACGATTACAAAAATAAAATTGCAGAACTAACTCAGAAGAACGAAGAACTGACCAATGAGAATGTTGGTTTGAATGAATCATTATCTACTGAGCAAGCCAGATCTGCTGAAAAAGACAAGGCAATCGAAAGACAAAATAAGACCATAAGCATCGCAAAAAGATTGCATGCCAGCTCTATCAGTGCAGCAGCAGTGAGAGAACGTAAAATGTTTGGCAAAAAAGAAGTTGAAACGGACAAAGCCAATAAAGTTGAAGAAATTCGTGTGAAATTCACCCTTGATAAAAATTCAATTTCCGATGCTGGCGACAAAGACATCTTTGTGAAAATTATCGGACCAGATGGTTCACCGATTACCACTAAAATGCAGACAACCAAAGTTGATGGTACTGAAACCCTTTATACAGAAAGAAAAACCATTGATTATCAAAATGAAAAACAAGACAATGTGGTTTACTGTAAAAAGCAAGGTGCATATCCAAAAGGAGAGTACACTGTAGAGATTTTTACCGAAGGTTATAAAATCGGAACCAGCAAATTCACCTTGAAATAATTCTTTAAAAAATATTTTAAAAACCGACATTTATGTCGGTTTTTTTTTGCAAATTTGTGTAAAATGAAAAAGATCGGAGTTTTTACTTCTGGAGGCGATGCGCCTGGAATGAATGCTTGTATTAGAGCGGTGGTTCGTTCTGCGACCTACCATGGAATTGAGGTTTATGGAATTCGCAGTGGCTATCAGGGAATGATTGAAGGCGATATTGCAAAATTAGAACCTAAAGATGTTGCTAATATTATCCAATATGGTGGGACTATTTTGAAGACGGCTAGAAGCAAAGAGTTTATGACGGCTGAAGGCAGAAAAAAGGCTTTCGATGAATTGAAAAAACATGATATTGACGGCCTCGTTTGCATAGGTGGAAATGGAACCTATACAGGCGCTGGTATCTTTTTTGAAGAATACGGAATTCCATCAATTGGCGCACCTGGTACTATTGACAACGACTTGTATGGAACCGATTTTACCATAGGATTTGACACCGCTGTAAATACAGCGCTTGATGCCATCGACAGAATTCGTGATACCGCCGATTCTCACAACAGATTGTTTTTTATTGAAGTTATGGGCCGCGATAGTGGTTTCATAGCCCTAAATGCTGGAATTGCTGGTGGTGCCGAAGGTATATTACTTCCGGAAATCATGAGTGATTACCAAGACTTAATTAAGCATTTTAACAATAAAGAAAAACGGAGAAAAGAGTTTAGCATCATCATCGTAGCCGAAGGGGAAAAAGAAGGAAACGCTTTTGAAATCTCTAAAAAGTTTCAAGAAAATTTTTCGGGGTACGACGTTCGTGTTTCTGTTCTTGGCCATATTCAAAGAGGTGGCAAGCCAAGTGCTAACGACCGCATATTGGCCAGTACCTTGGGGAATGCTGCAGTGGAACAATTGATTGCTGGTAAATCTAACGCCTGTGTTGGTGTTGTGAACTCTGAAGTGCTCGTAACGCCATTTCATGAAGCGATTTATAAATCAAAATCAATTAACCAAACGCTGTGGAATCTGTCAAAAATATTGAGTAACTAATGCTATTAAAACTAAGCATAACTAATTTCGCCATTATCAAAAAAATGGTATTCGAACCACAAAGTGGATTGAATATTATTACGGGTGAAACTGGGGCTGGAAAGTCTATCATATTAGATGCCTTAAATCTTATTTTAGGAAGCCGTGCTGACATTAAAACGCAAAGTGAATGGGGTGAAAAGTGTATAATAGAAGGTGAATTTGCACTTAATTTCAAGCAATACAAATCTACATTTGCCGAATTGGACATTGATTTTGAGGATGTTTGTATCATCAGACGTGAGATAAATACCAATGGCAAAACAAGGACATTTATAAACGACTCGCCAGTCTCACTTCAACAATTGAGATTTTTAAGTTCCTCCTTGGTAAGCATACACTCTCAACACGAGAATACCCAATTAAATGATAGGCACTTCCAATTCGATTTGTTGGATTCTTTTGCTAAGATTAATGATCTTGTGCTACAATATCAATCTGGCTATAGCCTTTACCGCAAAAATCAAAATGAAATACAGCAACTAAGCAGTCAACAGAATGCATTGCTAAAGGAAAAGGACTATTTGCAATTTCTTTTGAATGAATTTGAACAAGCTGAACTTCAACATAATGAGGAGGAATTGTTGGAAAATGAATTGCTTATTTTAAACAATGCAGAGCAAGTTACCCAAGTTACTAGTTTGTTATTGGATACCGTTACAGAATCAGAGCAATCGATCGTTGATACCTTAAATCAAATAAAATCTAGGTTTAAGACCATCGAGAATGTGCATGTTTCTGCTTCTGAAATTTATACCAGGCTACAATCCAGTATCATAGAATTAAAAGATATTGCATCTGAAGCAGCAAACTTGAATGAATTGGTGCAGGGCGACCCTAAGAGAATAGAAGAAATAAACGAACGTTTAAACCTCATACAAACATTAAAGCGTAAGCATGCGGCTAATGAATTTAAAGATTTGTTTGTTGTCAATGAATCACTGGCCGATCAGTTGTTTAACATTGGAAATATTGACCAAAAATTAGAGCTGTTAAACGAAGAAAATGCAAAGTTGTTTGCAAGCCTTAAGTATGATGCACAAGCAATTCACAAGTCTAGGTTAAAATCAGCAGTCGAATTAAAGTCCAATATAGAAACCATATTGCATGGTCTAGAAATGCCCAATGCACAAATTGAATTTGAATTGCATGAAACGGAAGAACTAAATGAATTTGGTTGTTCAGAATTGGCATTGAAATTTACCGCCAACTTAGGGATGCCTTTACAACCGTTGAATAAGGTTGCGTCTGGTGGTGAATTAAGCCGTCTGGCGCTTAGCATACGCAGTATAGAAGCAAAGCACAAGCACTTGAATACTTTGGTCTTCGACGAAATTGATACCGGTGTATCTGGAAAAGTTGCCGATACCATTGGTCAAGTTTTTAGACAGATCTCATCCAAACACCAAGTCATTGCCATTACCCATTTACCTCAAGTAGCTGGTTATGGAGATAAGCACTTTATGGTGTGTAAAAAAGAAGAAGCCAATACCACGGTTTCATATTTAAAAGAATTAAATCCAAATGAAAGGGTAGAAGAGTTGGCGAAAATGTTAAGTGGAAACGAAGCCACTGACATAGCCAAACAAAATGCCCTTGAATTATTGAAAGTATAAAATGTTAGCAACCATACTATCCGCTCTATTTGTCATCGCCGTGGCAATAGCATATTACAAAGATTACAAAGACCATATAAAGATATGGGGTAAAAAAGATTACAAATTATTGTATTTGTTTGTTATAGGAACTATTGCTGTCGTGGTCTTAAAGAAAATCTTTTTCTAGATTTTACATTTTTCCTTGAGACTCTTTGCGTTTGACGTATAGATAATAGCTCTCAACTTTAGCGCGTGCCCATGGTGTTTTTCTAAGAAAAGTTAAACTAGATTTAAGGCTAGGATTGCTTCTGAAACAATTGATATTGATTTCCTCAGATAATTCTTCCCATCCAAATTTTTCCACCAAATAGACCAATATGGTTTCTAAAGTTAAGCCATGCAATGGGTTGTTTTTCTGAGTTTCCATTTCACTTACAAATGAATTGCAAATCTAAGTGGAATTTGCACATATCTGTTTACTTTATTGCAGAAGCTTTGTAAGTTCTTCTTTTGAAATAAATCCGTTGTGTGACCACTTCTTATTGCTGTTTTGGTATAGCTGTAATTCGGGTAAGCCTTCAATGTTTAAAGCTTTCAATAAAGCTTGGTTGTCATCTGCATTGATTCGAATAATGTTTAATTGGTCTTTTTGTTCAAGGGCTATTTCCTCTAAAAATGGTTTCATTTTTAAGCAAGGTTCGCACCAATCGGCATAAAAGTCTACCAAGACCAATTTGTCTGATTGAATTAATTTTTGAAAATCTTCTAAGGTATAACCAACAGGAATTGTCTTGTTGTCTGTCGTTTCCTCTAAATTTTCCGCCCGCCACTTAATGATGCCGCCATCTAACTCATAGACTTCTTTAAAGCCATCAGAACGCATTTTGCTTGCCGCACTTCCACTTCTTCCCCCACTTAAGCAGTAGATAAATACAGGTTTGGTTTTATCTAGACTTGAAATCTCAGATTCAAAGTCACTGCCGTTCCAATCATAGTTTAGTGCATGTACTAAATGACCTTTTCCAAATTCTTCTGGTGTCCTAACATCTATAAGTTGGGCCAATGGTGTTTCACTAATTTTCCTTAAAAATTCAGTAGCGCTTAAAAGCTCATTTTGTCCGTTTTTTTTGGCTTGATTGCATGAAGCGATGGACAAGATAGCAATTGCTGCAATTAATATTTTATACATTTAAAAGTTCTGTTTTATTTGATTTCTTCAAAGGTAACATCTTCAATCTTTTTATTAGATTTTTTCATCGGAAGGGGCTCGCAATTTCCTCCAAAACAATTTCCGCTTGCGCAACCAAAGGCAAACAATCCCATTGATGCAAAGTAAATACCTAAAATAGTACCCATAATTTGCTTTGAAATTATAGACTGTATGATGATGGTAATGCCCATTGCAAGATACAAGCCTCTCTGAAAGGTCCAACCGTGAAGCAAACGATCCTTCATTTAATTGATTTTATTTTTAAGGCTTATCCATGAGCCACCATTAAATACTTGCTCATAACCATTTGCTTTCAAAATGCTTTTAGCGGATGCACTTCTCATTCCACTTGCGCAACACGTGATAATTGGCTTTTGCTTGTCTTTTAATTGGCTAAGATTTCTGCTTAATGTATCAACTGAAATATTTAAGGAACCCTTAATATGACCAGAGGCGTATTCACCTTTACTTCTAACATCCAAAATAATGGCACCTTGTTTTACCAGTTCTGCATAATCGGCTTTAGGTCCAAGTCCTAATAATTTTTTAATTGTGTTGATCATGTTCTTTAAAAATTAACATCCATCCATGATCCACCATTGTAGCACTCGATTCCTTGTGCCATTAAAAATCTTTGGGCTTGTCCACTTCTGTTTCCAGATGCACAACACAGAATCAAAGGCTTTGTTATTTCTTTTAATTTTTCCAACTGATTTGGAATGTCTTGAAGCGGGATGTTAAGCGATTCAGCTACGTGACCACCTTGAAATTCTTCTGGAGAACGCACGTCTACAACAGTGCATTGTTTTGTTTTTACTAATTCTTGTATATTCATTATTTATTTTTTGATTTAAACATGTCTGAAATTAATCCACCCATTAAAGCACCATAAGCTGTGCTGTTTATAGGTCTTGAAGTTATGGCGCATGTACCACTGGTACATCCAACAAAATGGTAGTAAAAATAGCCTGATAATGCGCCCAAGCCAATGCCAATAATTAACAGTTTGTGCGATAGGAATTTTTGAATCATGACTTTCTAATGGATTAATTGAGAGGCAAAATTCAGATATTTTCAATATCAATTCAGTAACTTTTGTTACATAAAAAATAAATCTATAAATTTCTATGAAGAAATTTTATCTCTTAGAAATCTTGTTGTTGCTGATGATTTTTTGCATGCTGCTTCTAAAGCGGTCAATTTCTTGATTTCTTTTAGCTGCATGCTTGGTCTTACAGGCTTCAACACGCTCGCGCCATAGTTTGTAAGAACTGAATTTCAGCTCCTTTTTCATCAGCGATTTTACATCCGACTCAGATAAGCCAAATTGGATAAATATGGCATCAAATGGCGTTCGATCTTCCCATGCCATTTCAATGATTCTGTTTTTGGATTCCTCAGATTCTAAAACCAGCTTTATTTCATCCTCAGTAATTCGGATGTGGGCAGGCTTTTTCTTCTTATGAGGGTCCTTTGGCATGCCTCTACAAACAAATATCTGCCTT
>CANFXY010000119.1 GCA_947451105.1 Bacteroidota bacterium
GCTCCGGTAATTATAATCATATAAAAGTCAGTTCCAAAAATAAATAATTTTGAGTTAAATTTGCAGCTTATTTATAAACCGATGACTATTCCTGTGGTATTTGTTACCAGAAAGGCACATTTCAATGCCGCCCATAAATTATACAACCCTCTTTGGACAAAAGAAGAGAACGAAGCTTGTTTTGGTAAATGTGCCAACGAACATTGGCATGGACATAATTTTGACTTGTATGTTACCATAAAAGGTAGACCTTCGAAAGACACAGGCTTTGTTATGGATTTAAAGCGTCTAAAAGTTATTATTGAAGAAGAAATCGTCGACCACCTTGACCATAAAAATCTCAATCTAGATGTCCCTTTCCTTAAAGATGTTTTGCCCTCAGTTGAAAACATTGTAATTGCCATATGGGAGCGTTTGGTTCCGCATTTACCCACTGATGTAAAGCTGCACAAAATCCACCTGATTGAGACCATCAATAATTCTGTAGAATACTACGGCCCTGATACTCCATTTTAATAGACAAAGGGCAAATTAATTTTGTTTATTTAAGTAAAACTTCTTTTACTTTGTGCAAGTGATTAAACTTTGGAACAAATACAAATATTGGCTTATTAGCTTGTCAGCTTTAACATGGATGACTGTATTTGACAGCAACAACTTTATTGATCTTATTGAGTTGAGAAGCGAAGTTGCTGACCTCAAAGAAAAACGCGATTATTTCAAATCAGAAATCATCAATGTCAGACAATCAGAAAAAGAACTTTTCTCTAACAACAGAAATTTAGAAAAATTTGCCAGAGAAAAGTATCTGATGAAAAAAGACAATGAAGACCTTTTTATCCTGACTCAAAAAGAGGAAGATTAATTTCTTTACAAGGTCTCAGCCAATAGCACGCTTAATTTTTCTCTTCTCAATTCACCACTCGGTGACATACATTCTATCAGCACCAAATAGACCCCGATGGGCAAAACTTCTCCCGAATTGTTTGTACCATCCCATACCACAGAACCTTCCGTTCCCAATGTTTTGTTGTTAATTAATGTTTTCATTTCTCTTCCTTCTATGTTAAAAATTTTAATTGTGCTTAAATAATCGGTTTCCGGGAATCTATACCTCAATATCAATAGATCTTCAAAACCATCCAAATCGGGAGACAAACTTTTAGAATTCAAACTGAAATACATATCTGTTTGTGTCGGAATTGATATTTGAGAATTAACAGAACCTGGGCTGGCAAATCCCACTGAAAATGCAGCGCTATGCCATGTATTGTTGTCGTTGCTCTCCATATTAGGACTTAAACGTTCTAAACTTACCCCATTCTGATCGTTTAAAAACTTAAAATGCCAATTAGAATTATAGGCTACACTGTCAACCGAAACATTAAGTTGATTGTATAAAATAACTTTTCCTTCGTTGTCTGGCAAGCCCATCATTTTATTTATTTGACAATTCAAGGCTTGCTGTTTACCGCACGAATAATTTAGACATACGGATAAGGTATCTTCTGTTATCAATACATAGGTTTTTGGTTTCAAGAGTTTGTAACCCTTGGCTATTGGAAAATAATTGTTAGGTGCGCCGAATCCATCTAAGTCAACAAAATATAAAGTTGAAAGATCAAACGATTTATTGCTTGTGTTAAAAAGCTCTACAAAATCCTTCCCATTCGGCTTGGGGTTAAACAAAATCTCGTTTACCACTATATCTTTGGGTTCCGCAATTGAGGGCCATTGTAGGGTTATAGTTATCAAAGGACTTATGTTCTGCTCACAATCTTTTATACCGCTGATTTCGATGGTGAAATTAGAATCCTTGCTAGGACTATAGGGCCATTTATAGGTGTAAGTAGTTGCTTGAATACTAAAAGGCAATAAACTCAAATGATTGTCTTTAATCTTTATTTGAGGGGCATTGCTTGTGTCAATCTTTTCATTAAAAACAAGACTTAGAAAACGGTCTTGTTCGGTAGAATAACTTATCAGTTTTGGTGCAAGGGTATTCAAGGGTAAATGATCAGCCGTAGAATTTACCGCATTGGGTGTGCCGCCGAGCTTTGCTATACTGCCGCTCCAATTAATTGCACCTAAGCAGGGCCGTTTTAAATCTATGCGTTCTAAACTATACCCACCTTGCTTTTTTACATCATCCCTGTACCATGAGTCATTGTAATCCACCTCGTCTATTAACCCACCTAGCTTATTGTTTAAGACGATACGATCAGATGCATTGTTAAGAGAAGGAATGGTATATAAGACAAAAAAAGAATCAGGGTGCAGCACTTTTCGTGGCAAAACAAATGTGCTGCTTTGGTCGCTAATACTCAAATGATCTAAATCTATAAATTTAGAAGAAGCATTGTAAATTTCAACATATTCTTTGTTCGGCAATCCATTGCTAGGATCAGGATCAACCATGAGTTCAGAAATTAACACATCCCAAAGCTTGGGTGCAGCAGTTTGATAAACGGTGAAAGGCCATATTAGATTCATGCTATTTCCCGAATAATCTTTGATTCCTTTCAATGTCAGCACCAAAGGCCTATTTACAGGGAATGAATCGTTGAAATACAAAATGACTTTATTATTGGCAACCACATCAATAGAATCGGGATATGTCAACCCATTCAATTGGTAATTGCTCAACTTCTTTAAGCTGAACGAATCACAGTCTTCATTGAAACAACAAAGTAAAGTCTTAGGTCCAAGTATAGTCAAACTATCCATTTGAGGTGCTATGCTGTCCTTGATGAGTGGACCAAGATACAAATCGTCAAAACTGTGTTTTAAAAAAAAGGAGCTGCTGCTTTGTCGCACCCTAATACCAGTATAGGTTTCAAATTTTACTATTGGAAAATAAATAGAACCTTCAGTATACATATTGCTTTGACCTTGTTTTTGATGGGCTAAAATGATTGAATCATTCCTTGAGACTATTGAAAGGGTGTATTGAGAAGACGAGACATTTAACAATCCATCTTTACCATCAATTAATTTGGTTTCAGTTCCATTCACCATTTTAAACAAGGATATCTCATCAGTGCTCCCGCCCATGCGCACAAAAAGACCATTTCTTGCTTTTACCAAATTTAAAGAATCGGCAAACATGAAAAAGTCTATGTAATTTAATGACGAGGTATTGAAAGCCAATTTCACATTCAAGCGCCATTCTAATTCTCCAGATAGGTTAAACACTGTAGAAATGGCAAACTGGCTATTCGCTATATTGGAGTTGCTTTTTAAAACCCCATTTAGGTTTGTAAAACTTGCATTACCAAAAAACCATTGGGGAGCAGAATTTAAATCATTGTCATTAAAATCGTCAACAATTTGGGCGTTTAAGTCCAATCCAAAGAAAAGGACAAGAAAGAAAATCGTTATGTTTTTCATAGTTTTAACCAAAGTTAATTAGCGACTTTGAATAAAAAAAATAAAAAAAGGAAACTATTACATTGTTCTTTATTGCTTATAATAAGATAAGAAAAACAAAATTCTAATTCAATAGGGCACAAAAAAAATCCCGATTAAAATCGGGATTTCTCTATAAATTAAGTTTTAAAACTATTTAGAAAGTTTCTTTATTTCATCTTGGGCATTTTTATTCTCAGGATCAACTGCTAACAATTTTCCAAAATATTCTTTTGCTTTTGCATTGTCTTTTTGGGTTAATGCAACATAGGCTAAATAGGTGTATGCAGAAACTAAATTTGATTTGTTCTTAACAATGTCTGAAGATGCCAACTCAATATATTTCAAATAGGACGCAGAGGCCAGTCCTTTAAGGTTTTTCATATCTTCTTGTTCAACTAAACTTTTAGCGCGCCATAAATAACCATCCGCATATTTAGGTTGCATACGTGTAAGATCTGCAAATGTGGTATCTGCGCATACATACTCTCCATTGGAGAAGTAGGCACGACCTAAATAATAATAATCTAAAGAGCCTGCAGATTTTTTCATACCAATTCTTCTTTTGTATTCACTGATGCTTTCTTTGTAGCGTTTGGCGGTATATAGCGCCTTAGCGTATTCCGTTTGTAAATCAGCATTGTTGGTATCCAAAGTAACGGCTGATTTCAAATATTTAATCGCAGAACTGGTATCGTTGTTAGCGCCCGCAATCTTTCCAGAGTAACCATAATCTAGAGCTGTAATTTTATTTCCAGCACTGTATTTCCAAAACTTATTGATAGACACTTGAGCTTCTTTGTAATTTTTTAATTCAAAATTTGAATACGCCAAAACTCTATGGTAGGCATAATTGGAGCTGTCAGATGTTTTGAAAACGTTAACTTCTTCAACTGCTTTTTGATATTCTTTCAATTGGTATAAAAACCAACCGTAATTGGCCTTGATTCTTGCATCGTTGTCATTTAACAAAATGTATTTTTTAAATTCTACTACAGCCTTGTCATTTTGTTTGGTACGTAAATACAATTCACCCAACTCTTTGTGGGCAATGCTAAAATTAGGATTTAAAGCATTTGCTTTTTCCAGGTATTCAATGGCTGTTGGATAGTTCATTGACGCATAGTATAAGCTACCAATTCTGATATTGGCTAACACGTTGTTTGGATCAGCGGCAACCACATCTTCATATTTACCCATAGCTTTACCACCAATACCCATTGCAAGGTATAGATCGCCATATACCAAAGTGTAGTAATGGTTATTCGGCGCTAATCTATTTGCTTCAGCAGCATAGCCTATGAATTGCTGTGCATTGGTTGGTTTTGGTTGAAAAGCAAGGTAAGCAGCTTGGAAAAACACATCTGCACTTCTGCGCTTTGATTGGCTTAATGCTTTTTCAATATGTGCTTTTACTTCATTTGAATCTTTGTTGGCCATAATCGCCAATCTTGCTTTGGCAAGACTACCATAAGCATCAGTAGCCAACTCAGCCTTTTGGAAATAATACTGAGCAGAATCTGTAGCACCCAGATTTAAATATACATTTCCTAGATATAAGTATGATTCTAACGTTAGTTCTTCACCTTTTAGGTTAAGAAAACCTTGTTTGGCTTTAATGTAATTCTCATTTTGCAATTCGTTGATTGCATCTTTCATGGTTTGTGCTTGTGACAATTGTACTAAAGCACAGCTAAATAATAAGGCAAAAATCTTTTTCATTTTCATTTCGTGTTTATTTTGATTTCTCTCCCTGGGAATATTGCAGGACAAAGTCCTAATTTCAATGTTAACCTTTGGGCTTTGGGTTTAAATAGGTAGTTTACAAAATTAATGCCTGATTTAAATGGCATGTTAGAATTTATAAAAACAATAGGGTTTACAAAAGGGTATTCTCTACTAGCAATACTAGATTGAGAAGGCAAAACAGTGGCTCTTTTTTTACTAGAATCTAAATAATTAATTGACAAAACCTTTAATCCATTTAACATGTCTGCTATAGATTCAGATTCCACATCACTGATATATGAGAAAGGAATGATTCCAATGGCATTGGTATTAGACCTAAGGTATTGAAAAAGTTCTGCAGTGCTGTTTTGGGTAAACAAATGCGACAACTGATCATTGCTTAAATTAAATCTAGACTTCATGTATTGAACACTTAGAGCGCGTTTATTTTCCACAATCAAATTCAAGTTCGATTTCCCTTTAAGCATGGATTCAATGTTTTCTATAGAAAGGCTATCAAAAGCATTTTTAGTGCTGCTAACAAATACAAAAGCATCATAAGAAGTGGTGTATTGTTTTGGATAAAAATCAGCAAGTTTTTCAATTGCAGATGCTTCTGCAGGACTTAAAAGTCTTTGCAAGAAAGCTGCCTGTATTTTCCCATTAATTAAAGCAGAAACAATTTCTGATTCATTTTTATACAACAAATTGATAACAGGGGGCTTACCCGCATTTTCAAAAGCCTTTTTGTGTTCATTGGAAAATACCATTAAGCTGGTATCTGCCCATACGGTTAATGTATCGGCATTTTTTTGCTTGACTTCTGTTTTGTTGGCATTGGTACAAGCAAAAAATTGGATTAGTATAAGTACTAATCCAATTTTAAAAAATATTTTATTGTTCATTGTTGGAAGCTATCTCCTTTTGAAAGTCTTGATAGGTTCTTACAGTTCTATATGCTCCGTATAAGAAAAGCATTGCGGAATATAAGGTTCTAATGTTTCCGTTTATTTCAGCATTTATATTTGAGAAATAAAACAAAACTGCAAAGCACAAGAACAAGATATAAATAGCAAACTTAAAAATGTAAGCTGGGTATTTAACCAGTTGTTTAAACATCGGTAAAGTTTAATGTTTATTCTTCTTCTAATTGGAAGGTGATTCCAATTCTGAATATAGACTTAACTGGCTTCCCGTTGTTTTTAGCAGGTTTGTAACGTTTGCTACACTTTCTAATAACTCTAACAGCTTCAGCATCCATTTCATCGTTGCCAGAGGTACGTTCTACACGAACATCCTCAATAGCACCAGTTTGTGTTACAACGAAAACAATGGTGGAAACACCTTCGATTTCATTTGCCTTTGGCCCTGCTGGATACACTAAGTTGTCATCTAAGAAAGCATAAAAAGCAGCGTCTCCGCCAATAAACTCGGCTTCTTGGTCAACGTTGGTGTATACTTTATTGTCTTCACCGTCGCCTCCAGAAGGTGGAATAATTGGTTCTGGATCATCTGTTTTTTTACCATCAACATCTTTCTTTCCAATGTCGTTATCTTCAAGTTCTTCGATGGTTGGCGGTGGATCTTCAGCATCCTTTTTTTCGACCGCCTTCATTTCCATAAACTTTGCCGTTGGTCTTTCGACAATTGGCTCTGGTGGTGGTGGTGGTGGCGGGGTTTCATCCTTTTTGATAGATGGTGGAGGAGCTAAGGTAATGGTGGTTGTATCTAATTGTTCTTCTGGCTCATCTGAAAATAGACCAATTGATTTGGCCATTTTAGGGGTGTAAAGACTAAACACAAATAAGCTGCAGCTAATTCCTAAGGCCTTAAGCATGTTTTTTGCATAAGCACCACGAAGAATGAATGCACCATAGGCTTTGTTTCTGCTTTCAAAAACAATATCATCCATGGATTGTCCTAAGTAGGTTTCTCTGTTTTCCATAAGGGTTCTTTTTTAAAGGTTAATACACAATAGATATAATAGGTAAATATAAATTAGGAAATTACTGAATTACTTTAGCGTTACCACCATTCTTTATGGCTTCAATTTCGATGGCTTGTATATCTTGCAAGGCATAGCGCTTAACACCTGTGATATCCATTTCATCTAATGCGTCCACCATATTTTTGAATTTAGCATCTTCTGTCGTCTTAATTAGGCAAATCATGGTGTCTTTGCTGCCGTAAGATTTTTCTAGTTTGTCTTGTTTCCAATAAATGATATCGCGGATACCTTTTTCATTGGCAAAAACTGTTTTCTTAAGACCCAAAACTGTGGTTCCTTCATAAAACCAAACCGCATTGTCTTTGTCTAGTATGATGTTAAGAAGCAACTCTTCGTTGATTTTAACCATTTCTTTATCATCAAGGGCTTTCTTAGGCATGTTAAGTTCCATCGCATTGGGTTTATTCAATGTTGTGGTTAACATGAAGAAAGTAATCAATAGAAAAGCTAAGTCAACCATTGGTGTTAAATCCACCTTTGTCGACATTTTCTTTGACCGCGACTTCCCGCCGTGTTTCTTTTTACTGCCGCCTTCCGCGGTATTTATTTCTGCCATGTTTTATGACTTATTTTTGATCTTCTACTTTAGTGACTTGTTTTTGTGCATTTCCAGCCAAGGTAGTTATCAGATTAAACTTTTGAACGTTTA
>CANFXY010000120.1 GCA_947451105.1 Bacteroidota bacterium
AAGAAATCGTATTCACCTTGAACAAACTTCATAAAGGCCGTTTGTTTGTTTTTTACATTGTCAATTAAAACACCATCTAAAAAAGGCAAACGCTTGCCGCCTTCAAAACGGTAATACAAGGTATTCCTCCCCAACAAAAGACTTACTTCTTCTTCCCATTTGCGGTAAACAAATGGGCCTGTACCAATGGGATGGTTTCTAAATTCGTTGGTGTTTATTTCTTTAGGAACTATGGAACAATATGGCATGGCCATTATGCCCAAAAAAGGACTAAAGGCATGGGTTAATTCCAATTCGACCGTGCTGTCATTTATGGCGCGAATGGGCAACTTAAACGAGTCGGAATTTTCAAAAAATCGAAGGTCCATTTTGTCGTTAAAAATCCATGCCCCTGGAGAAGCTGTTTTGGGGTCGGCAATTCTTGATAAACTAAAAACCACATCCTCAGCATTCATTTTCCTACTCGAATCTTTGAACAAAGCGCTCTTATGAAAATAAACATCTGTTCTCAAATTAAACGTATAGGTTTTACCATCATCGCTAATGGTCCACGATTTGGCCAAACAAGGCACAACATTTAAGCTATCATCATATTCCACAAGGCCTTCGAAGATTTGAGACACGGCCCAAATTTCACTTTGCGCTTTCACAAAAGCTGGATCTAAAGTGGTGATATTTTGGTCTTCATTATAGAAAAAGTAATTCGAAAATTTTGAATTATCCACATTTTGACAACTATTTATCCAAATTGCGATGGGGAAAAATAGCCACGTTTTAAAAAAATTTCTAGATTGCTTCATCCTATTTTTGAAAGTTCAAATTTAAGTATAAATGAAGGTAAAATATTACGGACATTCTTGTTTCAGTATTCACACAGGTGGAAAAGCCTTGTTGTTTGACCCTTTCATTTCGGAAAACCCTTTGGCTAAAGACATAGACATCAACGCAATAGAAGCTGATTACATCTTTTTAAGCCATGCCCACCACGACCATATAGCCGATGCCATTGCCATTGCAAAACGAACCGGTGCAAAAATTATAGCTATTTGGGAAATTTCAGAATGGGCAATGCGCCAAGGACATGAAAACACCCATCCTATGAACATCGGTGGATTTTTTAATTTTGATTTTGGGACCGTTCAAATGGTCAAAGCGGTTCACTCAAGTTCATTTTCAGACGGCAGTTACGGTGGAAATCCTGCCGGTTTTGTTGTCGATTCAGAAGGCAAATCATTTTACTACAGTGGTGACACGGCGTTGACTTTAGACATGCAATTAATCGCCGAAAGACACAACTTAAACTTCGCATTTCTGCCAATAGGCAACAATTTCACTATGGACGTAACTGATGCCATCACTGCATCTAAATTCATAAAATGCAACCACATTATTGGCATGCATTACGATACTTTTGGCTACATAGTTGTAGACCACCAAGAAGCCGTTAACCAATTCAATTTGTCTGGCAAACTTTTAACTTTAATGAACATCGGACAAACCATAGATATATAACAGACACGAACTACCAATGGGAAAAATAATCACAATAGCGAATCAAAAAGGTGGAGTGGGCAAAACCACCACTGCCATTAACTTAGCAGCCAGTCTTGCGGTACTTGAATTCAAGACACTTTTAGTTGATGCAGATCCTCAAGCAAACTCATCATCTGGAATTGGATTCGATCCACAAAACATAAAAATAGGCTTATACGATTGCTTAATCAACGACACCCCACCGAAAGATGTGGTCTTAAGCACCGATTTAAAATATTTAGATTTATTGCCTTCAAACATCAACCTAGTAGGTGCTGAGTTGGAGATGATCGATTTACCAAACCGCGAGCGCGTTATGAAACGTGTGTTTGAACCTTTGAAAAAAGAGTACGATTTTATCATTGTTGATTGTTCCCCTTCATTGGGTTTAATCACCACCAACTCATTGTGTGCGGCCGATTCAATTATCATTCCTGTACAATGCGAATACTTTGCATTAGAAGGTTTGGGCAAATTGTTAAACACCATCCGTATCGTTCAAAAAGAATTGAATAAAAACTTAGGCATAGAAGGTATTTTGTTGACCATGTATGACTCCCGTTTGAGGTTAAGCAACCATGTGGTTGAAGATGTAAAAATGCACTTCCAAGACTTGGTATTTGACACCATTATTCCAAGAAACACCAAATTAAGTGAAGCACCTAGTTTTGGGGTACCAGTAATTTCCCACGATGTTGCAAGTAAAGGTTCTACCACTTACCTAAACTTAGCCAGAGAAATTCTTCAAAGAAATGGTATGACAAGGATAGATAAAACAGACAAAATATTGGAATAACGCACAAATATGAGTGAAATGAGCAAAGAAAAAGAAACCCCATTTAAACAAAAAAAAGGTGGCCTAGGAAGAGGCTTATCGGCCTTACTAAATAACGCAGACACAGATATTACTGTAAGCGATGAGTACCGCGCTGGTGGTGGCGTGCAATTGATTGATGTCAATGACATTGAAGCCAACCCTTTTCAACCAAGAACAGAATTTGAAGTAAAAGCTTTAAATGAATTGTCTGAATCCATTAAAGTACATGGTTTGATACAACCAGTTACTGTGCGCAAAATGGGATATGACAAATACCAGTTAATCAGTGGTGAACGCAGAACCAGAGCCTCTATTATGGCTGGTTTGGAACGCATCCCTGCTTACATTAGAATTGCCAATGACCAAGAAATGCTAGAGATGGCATTGATTGAAAACATCCAACGTGAAAATTTAAACGCGATTGAGGTTGCCTTGAGCTACAAGCGTTTGTTGGAAGAGTGTAATTTGAAACAAGAAGAATTGGGCGAGCGTGTAGGGAAAGAAAGAAGCACAGTTACCAACTATTTGCGTTTGTTGAAATTACCAGACGAAGTTCAAATTGGCTTACAACAAAACAAAATCAGCATGGGCCATGCCAAGGTTATTTTGAGTGTTGAAGACACCGACGAACAAATCATATTGTTTAAACGTATTGAAAACGAAAGTTTAAGCGTTAGAGGTGCAGAAGAAATTGTTAAACAGGCAAAAACCAATAAAACTAGCCCTTCTTCAACCCCAAGCAAACCTGCTCCTGCTATCTTTGAAATTGACGATGCATTAAAATTCAAAATTGAAAAAATACATCAAAATTTGGCCAGCAATGTCGCCATCAAATCTAAGGGCAACAAAGGTGAAATTGTCATCAGCTTTAAAGACTACGAAGATTTGGAACGAATTTTGAGCAGCTTAGCTGACAATGATTAAGTGGATTTTATTCGGACTTTTAAGCGTTTTTCAAGGCAATATATTTGCTGGTTCACTAGAGCCTAAATTTGTATTCTCAGGAATTCAAGTTAAGAAAGACAGCTTAAAAACACCAGCCAAACATTCGCCCCACAAAGCCAGTTTATATAGTGCGCTATTGCCAGGACTAGGACAAGCGTACAATGAAAAGTATTGGAAAATCCCTATTGTCTATGCAGGACTTGGAATTTCTACTTTCTACATGTTTAAGAACCGCGACTCTCTAAGGAGAAGGCAAGAAGCCCTCAATTTATTGTCCGACAACGACAGCAATACGAATCCAGCAAAATACTACGCCAACATTCCTTTGGCATCGCTTAAAGCACAGCGTTCATATTACAGAACCAATAGAGATTACAGCATTATTGCCATGGCTGCATTTTATATTATAAACATTATAGATGCCACGGTGGATGCCCATTTCTACAAATTCAATATCGACAAGCCATTGGCCATGCGAAAAGAAAAAAGGTGGAATGTATACTCCTCGAGAGTTGGCATGAGAAGTACCATAGGATTGGCCTGGCGGTTTTAAAGCACGCTCGATTATCTATTTTTTTCTTTAGATTTGATGAATGAAAACGTTTTCTTTCATATTGTTTCTTACCATCCTATTTTTGGGGTGTAAATCTGCGAAGCCAATAACAAAAAACTTTTCAGGCGACTTTCTTGAACAAAACACATCAAGTTACTCGACTCATTTTATTGTTCCAGATGTAAATCCGAATATACCTCATAGCTCAAATTCATTTGAAATTATTGGTGAACAAGTTAAAAAAGGTGAAAATTTAAGTTTGCCTTTGGTTAAGAAAGACCGCAGCCATGTAAGGGAAAGTCGCAAATCAATTATGCATTTTATTCATTCTAATAAAAAGGGAAATGGCATTTCAGAGGAAAGCCAAGAAACTTTAAACACATTAGGAATCGTTTTTTTTCTTCTTGCCTTGATAAGTTTTTTCATCATACTAAATGCTGCTGCATTTGCTTATTTAACTATCACAATAATATTATCTGTATTATCGGTATTGTTTTCTTTAATAGGCATGGGCTCAAAAGAATCGAACAAAAATGACAATAGAAGTACTGGTATCGTATTTACAATTTTATCTATTTTACTCATCATAATTTCACAATTAATCTCAACAGTGGCACAATACCCGTAAACAATTTATTTTGCATAAGCATAGTGAACAGGTAAACGAGGCTCCTAAATACTGAGTAAATAGCAAATAATTCTAAAGTTTTATAGGATTTTTCTATTCAAATATTTTGAGGAAAACGTCTTATATTTGCAATCCTTTTTATGTCGGAAATTCAAATCACATTACCTGACGGAAGTGTCAGAAACTATCCCCAAGGTGTAACAGCCCATCAAGTTGCGCAAAGCATAAGCGAAGGCTTAGCGCGCAACATTATCGCAGCAAAAGTTAACGGAGTAGTCGTGGAAACGGGAAGACCGATAACAGCAGATGCCAATTTGGTGTTGTTGAAATGGGATGACAAAGAAGGCAAACAAACCTTTTGGCATTCGTCTGCCCACCTTTTGGCTGAGGCTTTAGAAGCTTTGTATCCAGGGGTAAAATTTGGTATCGGTCCAGCCATAGACAGTGGGTTTTACTACGACATTGATTTGGGTGACCACAAATTCAGCAGCGATGATTTTGCCAAACTAGAAGCGAAAATGCTTGAATTGGCAAAACAAGAAAACGCGTATATCCGCAAAGAAGTTTCAAAAGCAGAAGCCCTTGAGTATTTCACCCAAAAAGGCGACCAGTACAAATTGGAGTTGATTCAAGATTTGACAGATGGTGAAATTACATTGTACGAACAAGGCAATTTTACCGATTTGTGCAGAGGCCCACATTTACCAAACACAGGCTTTATCAAAGCCGTTAAGTTGTTAAACTTGGCCGGTGCTTATTGGAGAGGCGATGAGAAAAACAAACAATTAACAAGAATTTACGGAATTACTTTCCCTAAGAAATCTGAATTGGATGCGCACATGTTGATGCTTGAAGAAGCAAAGAAACGCGACCACCGATTATTGGGTAAAGAACTAGAGATATTTGCATTTGATGATGACATCGGACCAGGATTGCCACTTTGGTTGCCAAAAGGCGCTGCCATTATTGAATTGTTAGAAGGATTTGCAAAGAAGACCGAGAAAGACGCTGGTTACATGCGCGTAAAATCTCCGCACATTGCAAAAGAGAGCTTGTACATTAAAAGCGGTCACCTTCCCTACTACAAAGACAGCATGTTCCCGCCAATGGAATTGGATGGTGTTAATTACTATCTAAAGGCGATGAACTGCCCGCACCACCATAAAATATTTGCAGCAACACCAAAATCATACAGAGATTTGCCAGTTCGCTATGCTGAATACGGCACATGCTACAGATACGAGCAAACGGGTGAGTTGTTTGGCTTGATGCGCGTGCGTTCACTGCAAATGAACGATGCCCACATCTATTGCACAAAAGCACAGTTTGAGGCAGAATTCAAAGCCGTAAACGCTTTGTATTTAAAATACTTCAAAGTATTTGGTATAGACAAATATGTGATGCGTTTTAGCAAACACGATCCTAAGAAACTTGGTCAGAAGTACATCAATTCACCAGAATTATGGAAAGAGACTGAGGACATGGTGCGCAGTGTATTGGTAAATGCAAACATCCCTTTTATTGAGGTAGAAGATGAAGCGGCTTTTTACGGTCCGAAAATCGATATTCAAATCTACAGTGCTATAGGCAGAGAGTTCACTTTGGCTACCAATCAGGTTGACTTTGCGCAAGCAGAGCGCTTCGATTTGTACTTCATCAACGAGAAGAGCGAAAAAGAAAGACCATTGATTATCCATAGGGCTCCATTGAGTACCCACGAGCGTTTCATTGGATTTTTATTGGAACACTATGCAGGTAAATTCCCATTGTGGTTGAACCCAGAGCAGGTAATTATTCTTCCAATCAGCGAGAAATATCAAGAATATTCAGAAAAACTTTTAAATGTCCTAAAAAAGCACGATATTCGCGCCCTCATTGACGACAGGTCGGAAAAAACTGGCAAGAAAATTCGTGATGCAGAATTGAAGCGCGTTCCCTTGATGCTGATTATAGGCGAGAAGGAACAAACTGATAACACTGTAACGGTTAGAAAGCAAGGTGGTGAAGATTTGGGATCAATGTCAGTTGAAGCATTTGTAGCTTATGTGAATGCGGAAATTGAAAACCAATTGAATTAAAAACTTATAATAATATTGCAAAAGAAACCGTTTAAACCAACCGTAAAGCCGAAAAAGCCTAGTGGACCTCGCCCAAACCGTGGAAGAAGGGAAGCATTACACCGTATAAATAAATTTATTACGGCGCCAGAGGTCAGAGTAGTTGGTGACGATATTGAAAGCGCGGTGCTAAGTTTGGCCGCAGCGATGAAATTGGCTGAGCAAGTTGGATTGGATTTGATTGAAATCTCTCCAAATGCAGAACCACCGGTTTGTCGTATTGCAGATTACAACAAGTTCTTATACGAACAAAAGAAGAAACAAAAGGAACTAAAAGCGAATGCTGTAGTTAATGAGGTTAAAGAAATCAGATTCGGTCCAAACACGGACGAGCATGATGTTGACTTCAAACTAAAACACGCCAGTAAGTTTTTGAATGAAGGTGCCAAAGTAAGAGCCTACGTGTTCTTTAAAGGACGTACCATCATATACAAAGAAAGAGGAGAAGAATTGTTAATGCGTTTTGCTAACAAGTTGATCGAAGAAGGCGTAGCCAAATTAGAATCAACGCCAAAGCAAGAGGGCAAGAAGATGATTATCCTATTAGGACCAGCAAAGAAAAAATAAAAGTTAATAAATAGTACAGTTATGCCAAAGATGAAGACCAACAGTAGTGCTAAAAAAAGAGTAAGCATTACAGGCTCAGGAAAAATAAAACGTAAAAAAGCGTTTAAAAACCACATCCTAACCAAGAAAGCAACCAAACGCAAACGCGGCTTGACACAAAGCGGTCTTGTAAATGAAGTGGATATGCCGAACATGAGATTTATGCTCACCATCGGTAAATAAACAGAGAAACAAACATTGTCAGGCCTAAGTTATTACCCGTGTAATACGCCTGCCATAACTCAAATAACTCAAAAAGTAACAAAGTAAAAAAATGCCTCGTTCAGTTAATCACGTAGCCAGTAAAGCACGTAGGAAAAAGGTTCTTAAAATGGCCAAAGGCTATTTCGGAAGAAGGAAAAACGTTTGGACTGTAGCTAAAAATGCTGTAGAAAAAGGTTTAACCTATGCTTACCGCGACCGCAAACAAAAGAAAAGAAACGTTCGTTCTGTATGGATCGTTCGTATTAATGCTGCCGTTAGAGAATACGGTATGTCTTATTC
>CANFXY010000121.1 GCA_947451105.1 Bacteroidota bacterium
ACGGGTTAGTGGTTACACCATCAAGAATTCCAAGGTCTTTGGCTTCTTTTATTTGATTTAGATTCGCTGTATCGATAAAGAATTTCATATTGCAAAATTAGTTCAGACCCTTATGGATAAAGGCACAAGTTTTACACAGAAATATACCCCAAATAGTTTTTTTTAACTTACTTTGCCCATTAATGAACCATTTGAATTGTTTTGTGATAGAGGCTATAGCTAAGCAGCTACAAATTAGAGCAAAAGGTTCAGTTCTCTTAGATTGCTTTAGCAACAGTCCTGATGAAATTACATTCATATTTGATTCATTGAGCATAAAATGCTTGTTCTTCCAAGCAGAAATTTACTTTTCTTTCGATGATGCCGATATCTCCAAGAGCAGGTTGTTCAAGCCCCAATTCACTGAACTTATTGAAAACCGGGTCCTAAGTATTGAAGCCCACCAGTTTGAAAGAAGTTTTCAAATGGTATTTGAATCTGGTTTCACCCTAATTTTCAAATGCCATGGCAGAAAATCAAATATTTTATTGTTTGAGCAGTCAAATTTCACAGACATGTTTAGGAAAAATTTGGAAAATGATTCTTTGCTCATGCATGGATCGTTCAAGCATAGGATGCCTGAATTTTTGGGAAATGACTTTGATTTCACAATAGAAAATCTAAAAAAATCATCTCCATTTTTACCCGAAGAGATTTTTGAAAATTTAAAATCAAGTTTCTCTATTAACGAACTACAAGAAAAAATAAGCGCTTTTAGAAATATTTCCGCTTTTGATAGGAACTCAGAAGGTGAACTTGTTCCTGCATATAATCGAGAAAGCTTGTTTGAAGACATTAGTAAATTCTCCCGACAAAGCATAAAGTCTAAGCGCTATGTAGGACTTACCACTGAATTAGGCGATGACCTTCTAAAGAAAATTAACGAGAAAAAGCTGTTTATCGAATCAAACAAAACAGCCCTCTATAATCTCGAAAACAAAAGAAGTGACGAAGAGCTTGGCAATATTATTTTAGCCAATCTGCACCTTATACCAAGTGGGAGTAAAAAGGCCATTGTCCTTGATATTTACAACAATCAAAACATTGAAATAAAGCTAGATGATCAATTGTCTGCTGTTGACAATGCCTCTAAATATTTCAAGAAAGCCAAGGGGGTTCCACACACGATTAGACTGCTTAAGCAGAAAATCGAGCAGGCTCAAAATATTTTACAAGATTTAGAAACTAAATATGCGCTTTTAATTCAAAGTAAAGAATGGAAAGATCTGAAGCCTCTAATGAAGGTTATTTCTAAAACGGAACAAGAAACCGAATTGCCTTATAGAAGATTCAACGAACAAGGCTTTGAGATTCTTGTTGGGAAAAATGCAGACAGCAATGAAAAAATATTAAACTATTACAGTGACAAAGATGACATTTGGTTGCACGCAAAAGATGTTAGTGGAAGCCATGTCCTAATTAAATGCGCCAAAAACAAAAAGCCTCCTGAACCAGTTTTGCAAAGGGCTGCAGCTCTTGCCGCTTATTATTCTAAAAACAGAAATCAGAATTTGGCTACAGTCACTTATACCTTTAGAAAATACGTTAGAAAAATAAAAGGGGCTGAAAAAGGTAAAGTGAGCGTGAGCCAAGAAGAAACCATTTTGGTTAAACCAAGTTTAAATTAACTTACTTCCTCAGCAAGCCACCTTTGATACCATCCAAGGCTTTTTTCTTTGCATCTTGTAATTTCTTGTCCGCTTCAGATTTTACCTTGTCCGCTTCTGCCTTTATACGCTCCTCTGCCACACGTTTTTCTTCAGCTAATTTATCCGCAGCCAATTTCTTCTCAGCATTCAATTTTTCAATGCCTATTTGTTTCATTTTAGCTAGTGAATCCAAAGTTTTTTGTTTTGCTATACTTGCCCTTCTTTTGGCCTCATCTAACGCAGCTTGCACTTGTTTATCTGCCTCTGCCTTTAATTGATCTTTAACCCCATTGACCAAACTGTTTTTGGCGTCGTGCAAACTTATCTTAACATCTGGTTTTGTAAAGAATCCTCCGATTAAGACATCCACATCAACAATGTCACTTACTGCAACATTCAAACCTTTCTGTTTGGCTTGTGCTGTTAAGGTATTTAAAGCGGTATTGGCCTCGCCAAAATCTTTTCTAGGGATAGATAATTTAGCCACATATTGTATGCTTTGATCCAAGGCTGTATATCCACTAATCTTTGCTTTTGCACCTGTCCAAAGTGGTAATATCATTGAATCTAAAGCCACCTTTCCATTCGCTATATTTAACTTTAAGTTAAGATCATTTAAACTTAGATTCTTCAACTTATCAATTTTTAATTTGTCAGCTATTATATTCAAAATTGGCAAGTCTTTGATAGCAGCACCTGCTATTCCTAACTTAATACCACCAGTTACGGTTGGGTAAGATACGCTTAGGTCCTGGTTAAAATTGTTAGCTAAGTGTATATCTGCGTTAAACAATCCCTTTGTGTATTGAGCGATTGGCATTAGTTTCTTTACCATGTCGAATGTATTAAAGGTTTGAATAATATCTAATGATTTGACACCAAAATCAATGTTACTGAATGGGTACTTAGGATTCTTACTGTCATAAACACCATTCAAACTCATACTTCCGCCCAACAAATTCAATCCAAGATTTTCGAAAAACATTTGACTTTCTTTTAATATGATTCGACCACCCAAGTTGGTCAATTTTAAGTTGTCATACACCATGGTGTTGATGTTTGAATTAAACACAAAATCAATATTGCCAGGCACTTCAAAGGCTTGCATAGGAATACTATCTGCGGCACTTGGCTCTTTTTTAACCTCTGTTTCTTCACTTAAAAATTCATTCACATTCATGTAGTTGGAATTCAAAGTAAAACTTCCTTTAAGCAACTCATCGCGCAACATGTAAGCAAATAAGTTATCTATTTGACCCTTTGCATCAAAATCACTCATGCCGATATTTCCTTTGCATAAATTCAAGGCTATGGTTTGAGGATTGAAACCCATCGATGCATCTAAGTTGGTTCCCTGAGGCAAATTTATTGGATCTTTATAGTGAAAATGTTCTGCGGATATTGTACCCGCTGCATAAAATTTTTCAATGTTATTGGTTTGCAAGCTATTTAAATACCCCTTAAAGCTAATGTCACTTTTAATAAGTCCACTTATTTCAGTTGATTTTTCTAGTGGTATAAAGCTTCTAAACTCCGCCAAATTTACATTGCCCTTTAATTCGCCAGAGGCAAACGGATTTGAGAGAGGAGTCTTCATTAACAAACTCGCATGAATTGGCTCTCCAGCAATATTAGCATCAAATCTCTTCAAGTCTATTACCGTATTATCAGGATAACCTGTTTGATTGTCTATTGATAGATTTACAAAAATATTGCTTAATGATTTTGGCAAATCAGGGTATTGGAAAAACCCATTGTCAATGTTTAATTTCAAACCAAATCCCGGCATTTTGTCATCGGTCATTTTGCCCTTTAAATAGCCTCCGAAGTCAAGACTGCCCTTAGCTTTTGCTTGATCGAAGCTTTTTGAGTATACACCAGGAACCAAAGACATTAATGTTTTAAAATCCGTCTTTTTCGACTTGAACACAATATCAAAATCCATATCATTATCGTTCATGTCTACAAATCCTTCGCCGCCTAAATTCAATTGATTTAATAAGATGTCATTGTCCTTAAAAGTAAATTTCATGGCTTTCATATCCATGTCTAAATTCACACCCAAATCTGCTGCAACCTTATAAATATAATTCATTCCACCATAGCCAAGTGTAAATTCTTGCGCTTGGGTTTTGGTTTCTAACAAGAAACGGTCTGATGTAAAATCTCCTTTTAAACTGTGGTTGAAATGTTTCAACGAAGTATAAAACGTAAGACTCTTGTCTTCATATACCAGATTTCCATTTGTTATCTCGAATTCATCTAATGCCATTTTAAAATTAGAAGCGCTGGTGTCAGCTGCACTGCTATCGGCTTTTGCAATGTCGTAATTCGCTTTGCCATTTTCCAATACCAAAATATTAAGCATTGGTTCTTGCAGGTAAATTCTATTGATTTCTATCTTTTCACCCTTGATAACGCTCATCAGATTCATCGTAATTGAGAGCTTTGGTAGATAGGCTAAGGTATCGTTTCTGAAGGTGTCTACGCCTACAATACTTAATTGATTAATGTCGAGTTGTAATTTAGGAAAACTCTTGATTAAGCTTAATCCAATGTCATCAGAAAAATTGACTTTCGCATTTATGTTTTTATTGGTCTCTTCTTTTATCGATTGAATAATTTTACCCTTAAATAAAAAAGGCAAAGCCAATAAAATTACAAAAATCAAAAGCAAGGATATTCCGCCTATTTTCAAGAATTTTTTCATATGTATTTATATAGACAAAAATAATGCAAAATTTTTGTTTAAAACCCTGCTTTGCATCATTTCATTTTCGATACAATGAAAAACGCTTGCCCATGCTTACAAATTCTATGAAATTACAAATTCCATAGCCTGCTAATAAATACAGTGAAATTGGCTTATTGCTTGCTTAAAAAATCAGCATAAGCAAGATGTATACCCTCTTCTAAAGTGGTTTTAAATCGCCAGCCCAATTCATTTAAATACGATGAATCCATCAATTTTTTCGGTGTTCCATCTGGTTTACTGCTGTCAAATTTCAATTCACCTTCAAAACCTACAATGTTTTTAATCATTATTGCCAAGTCTTTAATGCTTAAATCTGCATTAGAGCCAACATTTACGAATTGTTTTCCATTGTAATTCAGCATTAAATATAGTGCAGCATCCGCTAAATCGTCTGCGTACAAAAACTCTCTCATTGGTGCGCCTGTTCCCCATATTTCCACAGAGGCGGCACCGCTAACTTTTGCTTCATGAAATCTTCTAATAAGAGCAGGCAAAACATGCGAATTTTGAGGATGGTAATTGTCATTTAATCCATACAAATTTGTAGGCATAACACTGATGAAATTACAATTGTATTGATCTCTATAAGCTTCAACCATTTTTATTCCTGCTATTTTAGCTATGGCATATGGTTCATTGGTGTGCTCTAGTGGACCACTCAATAAATACTCTTCTTTTAACGGCTGAGGTGCAAATTTTGGATAAATACAACTGCTTCCAAAAAACATCAATTTTTTCACCCCCTTCAAATAAGATTGATGGATAATGTTGTTCTGGATACAAAGATTGTCATGAATAAATTCGGCTCTGTAGGTATTGTTTGCAACAATTCCTCCAACCTTAGCAGCAGCTAAAAAAACATATTCTGGTTTTTCTGAATCAAAAAAAGCCTCAACTGCAAGTTGATTCCTTAAGTCTAATTCACTTGAAGTTCTAGTAATAATATTTAAATAACCGGCTTTTGTAAGTGCGCGGTGTACAGCGCTGCCAACCATTCCTCGATGGCCTGCAACATATATCTTTGCACCTAATTCCATTATTCGAAGTAACTCAAAGTTCTAAAACCGCCTTCTTTTAAGTATTCGTCCTTTTTCATCAAATGCAAATCACTTTGCATCATATCGTTTACCAAATCACTTAAACTATGCTTCGGAACCCAACCTAATTTTTCTCTAGATTTGGTCGCATCTCCAATTAACAAATCAACCTCTGTTGGTCTGAAATACTTTGGATCAACATTGATAACTTCTTTTCCAATTGACAAAGCAGATGTATTCAATTTTAGCTCTTCAGCCCTAGCCATATCAATGCCAGAAATAATGCCTTTTTCATTGATCCCCTCACCTTCAAATGACAATTCCAAACCTAAGAACTTGAAGGCTTGTCTTGCAAATTCTCTAATTTCAGTTGTTACACCGGTTGCAATGACATAATCTTCTGCAACTGGCTGTTGCAAAATTAAATACATAGCTTCAACATAATCTTTTGCATGTCCCCAGTCACGTTGACTGTTTAAGTTTCCTAAGAACATTTTATCTTGAAGACCTAAAGCAATTTTTGAAGCTGCTCTTGTTATTTTTCTTGTAACAAAAGTTTCCCCACGAATAGGAGATTCATGGTTGAACAATATGCCATTACAAGCAAATATTTTATAAGCCTCACGGTAATTTACAGTTATCCAATACGCATACATTTTTGCAACCGCGTAGGGTGAACGTGGGTAAAACGGTGTGGTCTCCGATTGCGGCACTGCCTGAACCAAACCATACAATTCAGATGTAGATGCTTGATAAATTCTAGTTTTCTCAATTAAACCACAAATTTTTATCGCCTCTAACAACCTCAATGTTCCAATACCATCTGCGTTTGCTGTATATTCAGGGGTTTCAAAACTCACGTGAACGTGGCTTTGTGCCGCTAAATTATAGATTTCATCGGGTTGGGTTTCTTGAATGATGCGAATTAAGTTCGTGCTATCAGTTAAATCACCATAATGTAACTTAAAATTAGCATTAGGGACATGTGGATCTTGGTATAAATGGTCAATTCTGTCCGTGTTAAAAAGAGAACTTCTTCTCTTGATACCATGAACCATGTATCCTTTTTTAAGTAAAAACTCGGCTAAATATGCTCCGTCTTGTCCCGTAATCCCCGTAATCAGTGCTACTTTCATTAATTCTAAATTTTATTCGTTAATTTGCCAAAAAATGCAAATATAAGTAAAGTTTTGATTCAAATCCATTCAACATTGCAGAGTAACCGTTTAGAATACACATTAAATTATGTGTTCAAATGGCGTATGGGTGTTGATTTTGTGGTCATTTCCGACCCATCCAAATTAAACCTAAACCAATGCATCATTAACTACAATGTAGAGAATATTGGCTGCGGAATTCATATTATTCCCAAGGGTTTGTTGTTTGATAAGGGGATTAATGCTTTTGTTGCGGAGGATATTAAGTTCAACCTAAATCCAATCGAACCCTTAAAAGATTCATATTCTGATCTTTTTTCGAGTATTTTCTTCCATCTTTCAAGGTATGAAGAATACAATGCAGCCAAAGACAATCTAGGTCGATTTTCACACAAATCATCTTGTCTGTTTTTGAATGATTTTATTGAAAGACCACTCGTTGATGAATGGGTCAATGGTTTTAAGAATTATCTGATTCAATTTCACAATTTCAATACCGATGATTTTAAATTGGAAAAATTCAACATCCAAGCCAGTATTGACATAGATTCTGTATTCTCATACAAGGGTAGAAATGCAATTAGAACAATCGCTGCCTTTGCAAAAGATTGCCTTAAACTAAATTTTAAAGAAGTGCTTAGCCGAGCGCGTGTGTTGCTAAACCTTGAAAAAGACCCTAATGATAATTTTGAATTACAAAAGGAATTACTCAATCAGAAGCATGCCAAGTACTTTGTTCAAGTTGGCAACTACGGTCGACTTGACAAAAACATTAGCCCTGAGAATTCTGAATTTCAGAACATCTTAAAAGACCTTAAGAACAAAGGCCATCAAATTGGCCTGCACCCTTCTTTTGCATCCAATAGCAGCTCGGAAATTATTCAAACTGAAAAGTTGAAATTAGAATCAATAATTGGCCATGAAGTTTTGCATTCAAGGCAACATTATTTGAAGTTTGAATTGCCTAAAACATATCAGGCGCTTATTGAATTGGGGATTGAAAATGAATACTCT
>CANFXY010000122.1 GCA_947451105.1 Bacteroidota bacterium
CATTTGCTTTACACTTTTAAATTCCGAGAAGGGAAGGTAATCTTTGGATTACTTTCCTTTCAAAGAAAATTTTAAACTAAAGTGTGCAACTTGAATTTAGAACCTAGTAATACATTTTGTGAAACAACACCTGAGACAGCATTTCGATTGTTAGATGGCGGTCAACCTTATTCAGGGATCGACAAACCAATAACCAATAATCATTAACTAGTATCTGCAGTTTCAATGTCTTACTCGACAATCAGTTTGCCCAACAATTGATTTTCTTTGCTTACAAAGAAGTACAATCCGGTGCCAAGGTATTTTAAATCGAAGGTTTTAAGTCCCTCGCAAGTTATTTCATCTACCAATACGCCACGGCTGTCGTATATCAATATATCGGTCTTTTCTTTGCAGTCGATGTTCACCTTATTCAATGCAGGATTCGGGTACAATTTTACATTATTGCTTAGAGCATTGCTTGCAATGGATGAGCCATTACAATTGTCAATTGTAATGCTTATTGGGGCTTGGCCTAAGCTGGTATCAGGGTAAATAGATGAACACGTAATGAAATTAGACCTTTGATAAAACAAGGTCAGTTTAACAGAATACGTTCCAGCTGTTTGGAATATATGGCCCATGGTGTCAGAAGCACTGGTAACAGTGTCTCTTTGCGAACCAATGCCGTTGTCGCCAAACTCCCATATCCAAATACTTGAATCTCTTCGGGTGTATTGGCTTTGGTTTTTAAAGTAAATCTTTTTGTTGTTGCAATAAATTTGTCCTTTAGCGGTATCAAATAGTGCAATAGGACCAGGGATGTAAATTTGAGTCGAATCTATGGAGGTACAACCCAATTCAGTTTCTATGGACCAACGTATGGTGTAGTATCCATTTTTTGGGTAAGCATGTCCAATTTTATTTGGCAAAGTGTTAAAGAAACTTGCACCATCTGATTTATCACCCCAATTTACCGACCATTTAATAATTTTGTCGGTGGCCTTGCCTGTCTTTGCCAACAGTGGATCGATAATGTAAGAAGAGTCAAACAATTCAATCATGGTGGTACATAGTGGTCTGGTTTGGTCTAAGTGGAAATGCGCCCTTGCAGCAGTGGTATAAACATATTGCGGAATGGTGTCTAAGCAACCTGTTGAATCAGAAACCGCAGTGCGAATTAAGTAAGCCGCGCCAGTATCTTTGTTGTAATAAACGCTGCCAGTGCCGCCACCCATGATTAATGTTTGTTGTGGTGAATTGTCTATGCCAGAAATACTATATGGCCATCCACCGAAGGTAGAGCGCACATTTGTGCCATCGTCGTCTTTGTTCAAATCGTGTCGGGTGTATCCTTCACGGTTGGCATTCCCTGCTTCAGAAATTCTATTCCTCCAATAATCTACTGGGTCGGTCATTCTTTGGGTTATTTCAGGGAATACTTCAAAGTATCTAAACTGAGGCGAAGCGGTAATTAACTGGCCATGGCAGATAATGGTATCCGAATAGTTCATTTCACCATAAAAGCCGACTATTATTTTTTTAGCTGAAAGGATCTCCGAGGTACAGTGCTTAGGGTTTTGGGAAACAACCTGTATATACGCACGATACAAGCCATTGTCTTTCACTTTGAAACTATAAGCATTGCTTTGTTTGTTGTTCCAAGACATGGTTTTATCTAAAGGCAAAAGGCTGGTGTCCTTGAAATGTAAAGTGGTTTTATTGTCAACCACGGTATTAAAAATAATTTTACTTCCTATGCCAGTCGTGTCTATAAATCCACGTGCATTGGTGTAGGCTTTGCCAATGGTTCCAACACCATTCCAAATATAGCGTGCAATCTCTGCCTTGCTCATTTGATAAAGGTCTAATCCATAAGAAGCACAGCGCAATTTGAATTCATTGAACACTTCAGACACATCGGCTTCTTGGTGCCAAGCATTTATTTTTGCAATGGGAATATGAACGCTGTCAATTGTTCTTATCTGGTCTTTGATTTCATATTTTACCACTTGTAAATAATCCATTAAAAAGCCTGTATTTCCCGGTACGACTTGGTTTCTGAGATAATTTTCAAGCACTCTATAGTATCTATTTTCCTTGTAGTATTTCCCTGATTGTCCTGAACCTAAGGTATACCAAATTTGACCAACTTGTTCAATATCGCTTTTGTTTTGTTTGCCAATGGATAAGGCTATGGTTTGGTTTTTACATATTTTAGTAAAATCTTTTCCTTCTTTGATATTGACAATTTCAAAGCTGTTGTCGAGTATTGGGAATCTTAAAAAATTAGGGTAATAGGTGGTGTCAACGCAAGAACTTGGGTAATCGCCATTGTCCCATATGCCATTGCCCATAATTAGTCCCACACTCACATGGCCTTTGTTGGTATCTGAAAGTTCATACCTTTCGTAAGTTTTCGAAAATTCATTTCCAGGGATGCCACCAACTTTGTATGTAGATGTAGGCACTAGGTAAGGCGGATTTACTGGAGGCAAACCGCCCATGGAAATATTGCCGGGACTTAAGTTTTGGCCAATGGCTGTTTGCCAATTATTTGGATTTTTATTGGTATCAAAGTTAATCTCGGCCCATGTGTTTGTACAACCCGCTTTGGCATCATCTAATATAAATGTTACGCCATTGGTTTCACTGCCATTGCCTAAACATTGAACACCTTTTTTTCTTAAGTGTTTAGAATTTGCAGGGAATAATGAAAGCGCTTTTACCACTTCACTTGCGCAGGCCATAGGGTGGCATATGTCTTTTTGTGTTAATTTTACTTTGTAGCAACGCACATCATCGCTGGCGTAAAACCTTTGTCTGTGTGAAGCTGCACTGATGCTATCACCTGGTTTAATGGCAGGGTTCAATATGGTTTTAAAAACTTTCTTACCAGCAGTTAAATGGGTAGCAATGGTGTCTTGTATATAGTCAACCCACACATTGTAGTATACCTGTTTGCCGCCCCATTGAACAGTTACGTTTGAGTTTGCCTGTATGTTCACATACCTTGGCCCAATGTAGCGAATACTCGGAAAACCATTGTTTAAGTTTACCCAAATGGTATCGCGTGAAGCAATATACAAACGTGCTGGTTTGGCAAAATAGGTGTTCGAAGGCCCGAAGATACTTGATGGGACTTTCACCTTTTTAAGTCCTTTGTATACCGATGAATCTTTGGTCTTTGTTGCCAAGGCATTGTCACCATAATACACAATGGTATCGCGCACTATTGCTATCGAATCGTTGGCCCACAAGTTTTTGCTATACGCATAGCCTGAATCTACATTGTATCTAGATATTTTATACGGC
Organism: Bacteroidota bacterium; assembly: GCA_947451105.1. Lineage (GTDB taxonomy): Bacteria > Bacteroidota > Bacteroidia > NS11-12g > UBA955 > JABMMZ01. The sequence continues at coordinate 3,295 of CANFXY010000122.1, forward strand.
TTGGTGATTTTATTGCGCTCGTATACTTCATCCCACGGTGTATACCAATGCTTCGGCAAGGAGTCTTTGCTGTATCTACAGTTTTTGTCTACATTGATGCCTTTTTTGGTGTCGGTGGTGCACTGTTCACAATAGATGTCATCGAAATCCCATATTCTGTTCACACAAGAATTGCCTCTGTTTTGTTTGCTGGCCTTAAGAGAATTTTGGGTACTGCCAAAAGCATGAACCAAGGGCGCGTTAAAGCCATTGCCGATTAAGGTGCTATCATCATCTGCAAATTTTTTATCGTTGTGGTAGAATTTAGAGAAATTATAAAATTCAATGGTGTCTTTTATAACACATTGATAGGATCTATCCTCTGGCATAAAGTCTAGTCCTTGCAACACTGAGCCTTCAATTATAGATTGCGGACCAAGCACCAAAATGGTATCATAAACGGTTCTTCCGCAACTAGGAATGGTGTGTGTAAAAGAGAAGTTTATTTTCTGTGGACCTACGTTTTTGAAGGTATGCGTGCCTTCCCAAGCTCTGGATATATTGTTAGGTGTTGGCGGTATTTCGAAGGTGTAAAGCGGATTGGAAGCTTGCAGAATAGGACCGTCTTTAAGTTTAAATTTAACCGTTGCATTGGCAGAACACACCGAATCGAAGTCGGCAATGATTTGCGGTTTGATGATAAAGTTGGTAGCGGCGTTGGCATAAGAAAAAGTATCTCTGCAACCAAAATTGTCAGTAACAGTAAGTGTTGTGGTAAACCCACCTGAATTAGGTCCTTGCTTATAGAACCAATGACAGATGCCTCCATTGACTCCAACTTTCCATAAATTAGGGGTATTTCTATTGCCACTTGTTTCTGTGCCATCACCCCATATCCACTTAAATGATGTGATACTGTCTAAGGGAATAGCAGATTTGTTGGTTAAACACAATTGCACACTGTCGCATCGTTTGGGTTGTGGACTGCTAAATAATAAGCCTAAAGAAGGTAATACATTAATTGCAGCACTTTGTCTAAGGGTGGTGCTACATCCGCTACAATCTATTACTTGCAAGGTAAAACCATAGTATCCACCATTGGGGTCTTGAAAAGAATGGCAAAAGGACCACGGTGTATTGCCAGAGTGGGTATATTTTGTTCCATCGTCAAAGACAATTATGCGTTCGCAAATATTGCCACCAACATTACCAGAAACACTGCTGTCGGTAAAACAGTATTTGTTGTTTTTGAAACATTGGGTTTTATTTGAAACTCTTTTAATACGGGCTATAGGGTTGTTGCCAATTGTTATTTGAATGGTGTTGTTGCAATTGCTCCCATTGGCCTGATTTAAATTTAATTTAATGGTTTTAACACCAGGGGTATTGAACGTAAAACTCGAATTACAAGAGCTGGTATTGGCTCCTTCTTTGTTAAAGTCCCAAATGATATTGCTTGATCCTGGCGAATTGCAATAAAAAGTGATTGGGCTTCCAACGCAAAAATTCCCTGAAGTGGTAATATTGCATTGGGCATTGACTGTCTTGACTAGCCACATCAATAGCGCCAAAAGAATAATTTGTAAAGTTTTAGTTTGGTTCAGTTTTATACCCATACAATAGTTGCTTATACCCATAAGATAGATTTAAATTAAAAACGTTGCCTGAGGCTGAGAAAATAGTAAAAACGAATTCTTTAATCCAACAACTCAATGTGGTTGCGGTGCAATTTAACCAAGCCCCTTTGCTCCATTTTTTTGAGTAGTCGGGATATAACTTCTCGGCTAGAATTAAGCTCGTTGGCCACTTCTTGATGGGAAATATTGAGGTTTTTTATACCTAGGTTTTCGGCTTGGCGCTTGAGGTAAAATTCTAAGCGCTCATCCATGCCCCTGAATGCCACTTGGTCAATAACCATTAACAATTCATCGAAGCGCAAACGGTAGGTATTAATAACAAACTCGTACCACGATTTATAATTCGCCATCCAGGATTCCATTTGTTGAAGGGGAATCATAAGAACTTCTGCATCTTCAAGCACTTTGGCCATAATTTGGCTGGTTTCCATTTTCGTTGCGCAAATCATAGAGACCGCGCAGGCTTGGCCGGGCAGGAGGTAATACATTAAAAACTCATTGCCATCTTGGTCTTCGCGGAATATTTTTATTTTACCACTTAAAACAAGAAGGGTGCTTTGAATGTATTGCCCCGTGCGGATGATGATTTCTCCGGCTTTTAAATGTTTGTGAACTGCATGTGCCTCAATGCCATCGATTAGGCCTGCTTCAAAGTTAGGGAAGGCAGTTTTGAGGGCATCCATGTGTTAAGCCGCTTTAGTGGAATCTAAGTCAGCCAATTTGCTAACAACCATATCTGCTGTAATGGTGATTTCTTTTTCCTTCATAGAAGGCGCATCATACATAACATCCAACATGAGTTTTTCGCAAATGGTTCTCAATCCACGGGCACCAAGTTTAAACTCCACCGCCTTACTAATAATCAAATCGATTGCTTTTTTGTCAAAGCTCAATTTGATGCCTTCCAATTCCATTAATTTAATGTACTGTTTAAGTAGGGCATTTTTAGGTTTAACCAAAATGTTTTGAAGTGCTTCGCGGTCAAGCGGCTGTAAAAATGTAATCATAGGCATTCTACCAATAATTTCTGGTATAAGTCCAAATGATTTCAAATCTGAAGGCGCTATTTGTTCGATCAAATCAGAATCTTTGATGCGGTCTTTTTTAGTTGAATTAAAACCGATAGAAGAATTGTTAAGGCGTTTGGCAATTAGTTTTTCAATGCCATTGAATGCACCACCGCAAATGAATAAAATATTGCGTGTGTCTATTTTTACAAATTTTTGGTCAGGGTGTTTTCTGCCTCCTTCAGGAGCGATGTTGGCGATGGTACCTTCAAGGAGTTTTAACAAACCTTGTTGAACACCTTCACCACTCACATCACGGCTTATTGAAGGGTTGTCGCCTTTGCGGGCAATTTTATCAATTTCGTCAATGTAAACAATACCTCTTTGGGTAGCATCTGCATCGTAATCGCTGGCTTGGTACAAACGGGAGATAACACTTTCCACGTCTTCACCCACGTAACCTGCTTCGGTAAGCACGGTTGCATCAGCAATGCAGAAAGGCACTTTTAATATTTTTGCCAAGGTGCGAACAAGTAAGGTTTTTCCGGTACCAGTTTCACCTACAAGCAGGACATTAGACTTTTCAATTTCAACCTCATCTTTATCCTCTGAATTAAGAATGCGTTTGTAATGGTTGTAAATCGCAACCGCCAATACTTTTTTGGCTTGGTCTTGGCCAATAACATACTCATCCAAATGCTGTTTTATGTCATGTGGTTTGAGCAAATTGAGCTGCAAATCTCCAGCTTGTTTTTTGCCTTTAACGGTATTGCCGAATTCGACTTCAACAATTTTAGAGGCTTGTTCAACGCATGCGTCACAGATGTTCGCTTCTATGCCGGAAATCAGCATAGTTGCTTCATCTTTTGGCTTGCCACAAAAGGAGCAGAAAGAGCCTGTTTTTTTACTTGCCATTATTTTTTGTCTTTGCTTCTGGTTAACACTTCATCGACCATGCCATAGGCTTTGGCTTCTTCAGCAGTCATCCAAAAGTCTCTATCGCTATCGTGCTCAACTTTTTCATAAGATTGGCCAGAGTGGATAGATATGATGTCATATAGTTCTTTCTTTAGTTTTGAAATTTCTTTGTAGGTAATTTCAATTTCAGTCGCTTGACCTTGCACCCCACCAAGCGGTTGGTGAATCATCACACGGCTGTGTTTTAAAGCGGTTCTTTTTCCTTTTTCACCAGCGCACATTAATACTGCTGCCATACTTGCTGCCATACCGGTGCAAATGGTGCTAACGTCACTAGGGATAAATTGCATGGTGTCGTAGATACCTAGACCAGCATATACACTTCCACCTGGGCTGTTGATGTAAATTTGAATGTCTCTGTTTGGGTTAGAGCTTTCTAAAAACAAAAGTTGACCCATTACAATATTGGCAACCTCATCATTAATTGGAACACCCAAGAAAATGATCCTGTCCATCATCAATCTTGAGAAAATATCCATTGCAGCGATGTTTAATGGACGCTCTTCAATGATATTTGGGGTAAGGTTGGTAATTCCAGAAGGGGTTGTGCTATTGATGTAGCGGTCTACCATCAAACTATTCAATCCTAAATGTTTGGTAGCATATTTTTTAAATTCGTTTCCGTGGTTCATAATATTTGATGATAAACAATAATAGTACAAATTTAGCTTTAATGACAAAAAGGCACAAATTTA
>CANFXY010000123.1 GCA_947451105.1 Bacteroidota bacterium
AAAGAATGCAAAACTAACAAAAAAAAATCCTATTTTTGTAAGCTTATTAAATTTATGACATTCAATATGAGACGAATTGTATTGCTGGCAATACTGCTTCAACCAACCTTGTTTTTGCTAGCTGGTAAACCAACAAAAGACACTACTTTATTTAACTATGGTAACAAATCCGTTACAAGCAAAGAGTTTTATAAAGGTTTCTCTAAAAACAAAGACAAAGGATACGTATCAAAATCATCGGAAGTAGATGAATATCTTGAACTTTACAAAAAATTCAAATTGAAGGTGCAAGATGCCTATGACCAAGGACTTGATACGACCGAGGAATTTAAAACGGAATTAGCTACTTACAGAAAACAAATAGCTAAACCATATTTAACGGATAAAGTAGTCAACGAACAATTGGTGAATGAGGCATATGAGCGTATGAAATACGAAGTAAAAGCCAGCCATATTTTAATTGTTGTTAGACCTTTCGCTTCTCCGCAAGATACACTTTTAGCCTTAAGTAAAATTAACGCTATCATAAATAAAATTGACAGTGGTTTGAGTTTTGAAAATGCCGCAGTTGAATTCAGTGAAGACCCTTCTGCACAAGATAATCAAGGAAGCTTAGGTTATTTCACAGCATTTCAGATGATTTATGAATTTGAAAATCATGCCTTTAATACACCAGTAGGTAAAATTTCCAAGGTTTTTAGAACTGAATTTGGTTACCACATTGTTAAGGTGATGGACAAGAGACTGTCTAAAGGTGAGATTTTGGTTCGCCAAATAAAAATTGAAATGAATCCTAACCCATCTCAAGAAGAAGTTTTAGAAGCTGAAGCCAAAATTAATGAAGTCTACAAGAAACTTCAAAGTGGCGAAAAATTCGTTTCATTGGTTCAACAATATTCAGAAGATGCTTCAAGCGTTTTGAAAAATGGTGAATTGCCATTGTTCTCAATGACAAGTGTTAGATACCCTGAAAACTTTAAGAACACCGCATTCAGCTTGGCAAAAGATGGCGATTATTCAAGTCCTATTCAAACAGCCAATGGATTTCATATCCTACAAAGAGTTTCTTTAAAGCCAATTGATTCTTTAAGTAAAATAAGAGGAAGTATCTTGAATAAAATAAGCAGGGATAGCAGACAATACAGAAATACTTTGGCTGTATATGAGAAAGCTAAGAAAATGTATAAGTTCAAAGAAAATAAGAAGTACAATGCCGTGTTGATGAAATATATTGATGATGCTTTGTTAATTGGCGAATTGAAAGAGGACAGTGTAAAAATGCAATCTCCAGCATCAAATATTAGCTTATTTGCATTGAGCAAAACAAAGAAAACATATACGGTAAAAGATTTTACCAAATGGTTGGTAGAAGTTCAAAAACCAAGTAATTCTAAGTCTAAGTCAAGCGTAATTGAGCAATACTACCAAGCCTATAGACTTCAAAACATTATGGAGTTTTACGAGAATGACTTGGAAAATACCAATGATACATTTGCTGCATTGTACAAAGAATACAAAGAAGGTATCTTGTTGTTTACCCTTACAGATAAAAAAGTATGGAGCAAAAGTGCAGAGGATACAGTTGGTTTAAAAAACTATTACAACGAGCATTCAAGCCAATACAACTTTAAAGACCGTTATGAAGCTACAATCTACAGATGTGCCAATAGAGCAATCGCTGAAAGCTTGAAAAAGGACTTAGAAAGTGGATTGACAATGGATTCTGTTTTGAAGAAGAACAACCGTTCAAATCCTTTAAATGTTTCAAATCCTATGACAGGCAAATACGAACAAGGCAATAACCAATATGCCAATATGATTTTCACCTCAGGCTTAAGCAATCAAAAATATTTGATTTTAGAAGATCCTAAATCAGTTGGTGGATTCGTGGTAATCGTTGTTCACAATTTTTTACCTGCTGGAAAGAAAACATTAAATGAGGCTAGAGGTTCTGTTATGAGCGATTATCAAGCTTCATTAGAAAGAGAATGGATACAACAATTGTTGTTGAAATACCCGATCACAGTTAACCAAGTTGCTTATGATGCTATCAAAGCAAGAATGACAGGAAATAAATAAGATTTTGACATCTCAATTTAAATATTTTTTAATTGGCTTCCTGATTCTTGGCTTTTATGCTTGTAAGGATAAAAAGTCGGGGACTGAGCAAGATATTCTAGCAGAATACAATGGAAAGTATTTATACAAATCAGACATTCCTGAGGATGTTTGGAAAGCCTATAATAATGGGGACAGCAGTGGTTTGTTAAAATCAATCGTGGATAAATGGATTGAGAAAACGGCTTTATTGGAAGCTGCTGAGAATTCTCTAACCGATGAGCAAAAAAATAAAGAACGCCTAATCGAAGACTACAGAAGTTCTTTGTTGATCTATGAGTATCAGCAGCAGCTGGTAAAAGAAAAATTAGATACAGGTGTAACTGATTTAGAGATATCAGCGTTTTATAACGAGAATAAAGCTGCCTTCCAATTGAAAAAGAACATTGTAAAGATTAGATATGTTAAAATCAGCAAGCAGAAGGCTGATTTGAACAAATTAAAGCGTTTGATGCAGAATCCTATTCCAGCCAATGACAATGATCTTAGACTATATGCTGAAAAACAAGCCGAGAATTTTTACACAGATAGTAATTGGTTGTTTTTAGATGATATTACCAAAGAAATTCCATTAGATGAGAACTACAACCAACAGAGGTTCTTGTCAAATAATAAATACATTTCAATTGAAGAAAATGGAATTTTATATCTTTTGTATATCATAGATTTTAGGATAAAGGACGCCTTGTCTCCAATAGATTTCGAAAAAGATAAAATTAAAGATATTATCCTTTACCAAAGGAAACTTAAGTTCTTAAAAGACATTCAAAATTCTTTGTATCAAAAAGCAAGCAAAGGCGGCGATATAAAGTATTATTTAGACATAAAATGAAATTAATAAAAAGTATTTTAACTATAGCTATATTTGGTTTAAGTCTATGCTCGGTAAAAGCACAGCAAAATCAAATAATTGATGAAGTTATAGCCGTAGTGGGTAATACACCAATTCTGCGTTCAGAACTCGATATTTTAATATCACAATTGGACCCTGAGTTAGAAGTTACACAACAAATAAGATGTCAATTGTTGCAAAAGTTGTTAATTGACAAAATGCTTATTCACCAAGCTGAAATTGACAGTTTGCCTCTAAGTGACGATGAAATAAACGACCGTATTGACAACAATATTCGCTTTTTTGAGCGTCAAATGAACAGCAGGCTTAATGTTGAGAAGTACCTAGGAATGACAGTTGCGGAATACAAGAGCCAAATATTTCCAAAAGTAAAATCTCAAATGTTGTTAGAGCGAATGGAACAACGCATTAAAAGTGAGATTAAAATTACGCCCAAAGAGGTAAGAGATTACTACAACAAACTGCCAGTTGATAGTTTGCCTTTCATGTCTTCAGAAGTTGAAGTGGCTCAAATTGTCTTAAACCCAACCAATTCGAAAGAAGCAAAAGAAATTGCACTAGAACAAATAACAGAATTAAGATCCCGCATACTTGATGGTGAAAGTTTCTCTAGACTGTCTAGCATTTATTCAGACGATCCAGGTAGCAAGATACAAGGTGGTTTGCTGCCTGAGTTTGGTCGCGGAGACATGGTGCCTGAGTTTGAAAGAACTGCCTATAAGTTAAAGAAGGACAGTGTTTCAGAAGTTATTGAAACAAAATATGGTTATCATATTTTAAAATTGATAGACAAACGTGGTGATAAAGTTATCGTTCGTCATATTCTTATTCGTCCGAAACTTATTGAATCAGACATGGATTTATGCAGGCAAAAAATGGATACTATTTTAATCAAATTACAAACTGGTCAGATTAAGTTTTGTGCCGCTGTAAAAGAGTATTCTCAAGATGAAGAAACCAAGCCGAATTGTGGGTTCTTTACCGATCCAAACATTGGTTCTCAAAGAATCCCATTTGATTATTTAGACAAATCCATGGCTTCTGCAATTGGTATGATGAAGCCGGGTACCTATAGTGAACCAATCATAGGATACGCTCAAGACGGATCGCCTTACTATAGAATATTCTATTTGGCGGCAGAATCAAAGCCCCATGTGGCAAATCTCGATCAAGATTGGCAAAGGATTCAATCAATGGCTTTGGATTCAAAGAAAGAAGATCAACTTGATATTTGGGCAGAAAAAAAGAGAAAAGAAACTTACATTTATATTAGTGGTTTCTATTTGTCTTGTGATTATTTTAAAGACTGGATTACCAATATAAAACAATAAATATGAGTGACCTTGCTAGCGCAGAAAAATTCACAGAAAAATTTGCGCAAATAAAAAAAGAAATATCCTCAGTCATCGTTGGTCAGAATGAAGCTGTAGACGGTGTTTTAACTGCATTGTTTTGCAACAGTCACGCTTTGTTGGTAGGCGTTCCAGGATTAGCAAAAACCTTATTAATAAAAACGATATCTGAAGTATTGGATTTGCATTTTAGTCGAATTCAGTTTACACCAGATTTGATGCCTGGCGATATTACAGGTAACGAAATATTGGATGAAAGCAGAAGTTTTAAATTTATCAAAGGCCCATTGTTCGCAAATATTGTATTAGCAGATGAGATTAACCGCACACCGCCTAAAACGCAAGCCGCTTTATTGGAAGCAATGCAAGAAAGGAATGTGACGGTTAACGGTAAAGCCTATCCATTGAGCAGTCCGTTTTTCGTTTTAGCTACTCAGAATCCTATTGAGCAAGAAGGAACTTATCCTTTACCGGAAGCTCAATTAGATCGTTTTATGCTTAACTTGGTTTTAGACTATCCTAGTTTCGAAGACGAATTAAGCATTGTTAGAAATACCACTTCAAATGTCTCAGCAAAACCTAAGAAGATAATCAATGCTGAAGAAATTATGGAATTTCAATCTTTGGTTAGAAAAGCACCAATTGCAGAAAATGTTTTAGAGTATGCGGTTAAATTGGTAAGTAAAACTAGGCCTAACACTGGCATGGCGAGCGCTCGTGTTAATGAATTAATAAGTTATGGTGCAGGTCCTAGAGCTGGTCAGTTCTTGGTTTTAGGTGCAAAATGCCATGCTTTACTAAATGGAAAGCTTTCTCCGGATATTGAAGATGTTAAAGCCATTGCAATTGATGTATTAAGACACCGTATGGTAAAAAATTATAAAGCTGAAGCGGAAGGCATCAGTGTTGATGAAATTATAAAAGGTTTAATGTAAGATTATGTGGAATGTTCTAGTATTCTTATTGGCTATTTTGCCAATTTTAGCAGCTTTCTTTTTTGTCAAAAAGTTAATTAAGACCTTGCGTGCACCTGCAATCAATTATGCATTTGGACGTAAAGATATTGAGGTTATTGGTTTATTTATCAGCAATAAAAAGTATGAGCAAGCAGAGATTATGCTTTCTCAATTTAACAGCGATGATTTGACCCAAGCAATAGATCATGTGGCTTTAACTTTGAGTGAAAAGCAACTCAAAAATTATGGCGAAAACAGCAATAACACGCCTGTTGCTTCATTGCTTTTAGGTGCTTGGTATTTGCACAATGCATGGAAAGTTAGAAGCAATAAAGTTGCTTCTGAGCTTAGCACAAAGCAATTTGAATCGTATATAGAAAATTTGAGATTAGCAGGACCGCTTTTGCAAGCAGCAATTAACGAATCTTGGCTAGCTTCAGAAGCGCATAGCAGGTTAATAAGGGTAAGTATGGGACTTGGATACTCTGATGCAGTTGAAGAGCATTATAGAGCTTCAATTAAAGAAAATCCTGAGCATTTGTGGTCCTATATTCATTATTCGGAAGCTATACAACCAAAATGGGGTGGCAGCGTAGAGCAAGTTCAAAATTTAATTAATGCTTTGCCTTCAAATTATTTAATTCGTACAACACTGCGTTTAAAGCTGGTGTATGACTCATATATTTCAGACGAAAATTATTTTAATCTAAGCGATGACCCTGAAGAAGTGAATAAATTCGTTGCGGATGTTGTCGGAGCAATTGATGCTGAATTAAATGCGAATCCACCTGAAAGTATTCAAAGATTTGTATTGTATGGTTATATGTATCTCATGACTCAATTCATAGATAAATCAATTCAGAAGAAGTACAAGAAACTTATTGGGAACAATTATTCTTTGTACCCTTTTGGTATCATGTAAAATAGGAATAAGATTATAAAATATTAGGCATAAAAAAAGGGATACTAAATAGCATCCCTTTTTTATTTGATTTCTTTTTTTATTCGAATTCAGCTTGTAGAATCTTTTTGATTTCAACAACTGTTTCTTCTTCCAACTCAGTTCTGCTAACCAATTCTTCATTCGGGATATTGATTACTGCTTTAGCTGTATCTAAGCCAATTGCTTTTAACTCATCAATAATCCATCCATCGATTTCGTCTGCGAATTCTTCTAAGTCGATATCTGAATCATCAAATTCAATGTCTTCTCTGTATACTTCAATATCATAACCTACCAATTTGCTGGCAAGTCTGATGTTGAATCCACCTTTACCAATTGCCAAGCTAACTTGGTCAGGGCTTAAGAACACATTTGCTTTTTTGGTGTTTTCATCGATACTGATTGATGATATTTTAGCCGGGTTAAGTGCTCTTTGAATAAATAATGAAGAGTTGGTTGTAAAGTTAATTACATCTATGTTTTCATTTCTCAATTCACGAACTATACCATGGATACGGCTACCTTTCATCCCTACACATGCTCCAACTGGATCAATGCGGTCGTCATAGCTTTCTACTGCGATTTTAGCTCTTTCACCTGGCTCTCTTACAATCTTTTTAATGGTGATCAAACCATCAAGAATTTCAGGAACTTCTAATTCCATTAATTTTTCTAAAAACACTGGAGATGTTCTAGATAAATTAATTTTTGGAGAACCGTTAAGCATATTCACTTCATGCACGATTGCTTTAACTGTTTCACCTTTTTTGTAGAAGTCAGCGGGAATCATTTCAGATTTAGGTAAAATCAATTCATTGCCCTCGTCATCAAGGACCATGATTTCTTTTTTCCATATTTGATAAACTTCTCCAGTCATAATTTCACCAACTCTGTCAGTGTATTTTCTGAATAATTCATCTTTTTCCAATTCCAATACTTTCGTCATTAATGTTTGACGAGCAGCTAAAATATTTCTACGTCCAAAGAAGTCCATTGGCACTTGGTCAATTGCTTCTTCACCAATTTCATAATCTGGCTCTATTTTACGGGCATCGGTGATGCTGATTTGAATGTTTTCGTCTTCTACTTCACCATCGTCAACAATTAATCTGTTGCGGTAAATCTCTAGATCACCTTGATCTGTATTGATGATAATGTCAAACTTTGCTTCTTCACTGTAGCGTTTTTTAAGCATGTTTCTGAAAACTTCTTCCAAAACACGCATAAGTGTTGCTCTGTCAATGTTTTTGAATTCCTTAAATTCAGAGAAGGAATCTACCAATCCCCTAACTGTTAATACTTGTGATGTTGTCATTTAAATGATAAT
>CANFXY010000124.1 GCA_947451105.1 Bacteroidota bacterium
GTAAGAATCGTTTTGTAAATCTGATATCAATAAAATCGCTGACAAAATTTTGTATATTCGTTGGCAAAAATATTCACTTATTCGTCATTAAAAAAAAGTAATTGCGCATTGTCTGAAAAAAGTTATTTAATTGAAGATCTGCACCCCTTGGAAACCTATGGTGCAAACAATGTTTATCTAGAAAAGATCAAACAAAATTTTCCAAAATTGAGAATTGTTGCCCGCGGAAACGAGCTCAAAGCCATTGGCGAAGAGTCGGAAGTGGACATGCTCCTGCAAAAGTTTGCCCAATATGTAAGCCTCATTGCAAAAGGCCGAGAGCTTAACGACTCTCTGGTGAGGGAAGTGTTTGGTGCTGAAGTCAGCATTGTGGAAGAGTCGTTGAACAACAACACCGATTCAGACAACAACACCATTTTGTTTGGAAACAATGGCAAACCGATTAAAGCCAGAACAGCCAATCAAATCCGTTTGGTTAAAGAAATCGCCAAGAATGACATTGTGTTTGCCCTTGGGCCTGCTGGAACGGGCAAGACCTATACAGCAGTGGCTGTTGCGGTTAAAGCCTTAAAGAATAAAGAGATTAAGCGTATTATATTAACCCGTCCTGCCGTTGAAGCTGGCGAGAGCTTGGGCTTTTTGCCGGGTGATTTAAAAGAAAAGATTGATCCATATTTAAGGCCCTTGTACGATGCCTTGGACGATATGATACCGCCTGATAAACTGAAATTGTATTTGGAAAACCGCACCATAGAAGTTGCCCCTTTGGCCTTCATGCGTGGCAGAACTTTAGACAATTGTTTTGTGATATTGGATGAGGCTCAAAACACCACCGATTTACAAATCAAAATGTTTCTAACCCGCATGGGTCCGAATGCGAAGCTGATCATAACTGGCGATTTAAGTCAGGTGGATTTGCCAGCCAAACAAACCTCAGGCTTGTTAAAAGCCACCCGCATTTTAGAAAAAATCAAAGGCATCAGCATGGTGGTCTTAAACGTCGACGATGTTGTAAGACACAGGTTGGTGAAGGAGATAATAAAGGCTTATGAGGCGTAGCCGGAGGCTACCGCAAGAGCCCCATGGTAGAGTTTTCTCAAAGCAGAAAACACACCACGGGGCATGCAAGGGCAAGAGGAAGGCAGTCGGAAATGCTTCATTGTTTCGATGGTTAATATAATCACAATAATTGGATTAAAGTCGTGAAACATGTTGTTGGAGTCCCCGCCAACAACGCCATAAAAAAGATGACCTAGCAATTGTTTACAATTTCTTTGAAAACTACTTTTTTCTAGGCAATTTTTGACCGTTTCTATGCTGCCATTTCCAAGCTTACACTATAGCCAGTTGCAAAAGTAAATTTTAATTCTAACATCCTTATACATGGGCTTACTGCCGCGCGCCATGTATCCAAATCAAAACATCATTACATTACCGCAACTGGGCTGCCGTTGTAGCTTGGGGCAGTTTCGTTTATAAGATTTGAAAAGGATGCTGAGCTTGAAAAGGAATATTGTTCAGAGGGATTATCAATCGATAGCTAATTTACGTAAACAGCTGCGAGATTCATCCCATGGTATGCGTTGGTGGCGAGGACGCCAACAACATGTTTCCGTTCTTAGGAACTAATAACCATTAACTAATAACTAAAACCTATAACCAATAATTCATCCCGCAGCGCGAACGTAGTTCTCTGCTACAGGGACCAACAACATGTTTTCGTTTTTTTTAACTCGTAACGAATTGTCAACTAAAATCTACAGTTTTGCAATATTCTCTTTATGGGTTTAAAATGATTTTTTGCCTTGGTTTTTCAATGCTTTAAGTTCGGTTTACAGTGGCCTTGCCCTTGCTTCTTGCCCTTGCATCTACGCCCCTGTTAACAAAAATCATTTATTTGCTGCATAAAATTCGTATTTTTGTATTTATTTTTAGAAAAAATCGACACAAAAAATGGCTACAAAAGTTGAGAAAGGATTAATGGCGACGAACTTCTTCGTGAAGGATCAGACAGCATTTTATAGAGGAAAAGTTAGGGATGTATACACCATCAAAGATTCATTGGTTTTTATGGTGGCTTGCGATAGAATATCTGCATTTGACCACGTGCTTCCGCGCGCTATTCCTCATAAAGGGGAGGTTTTGACCCAATTGGCGGCCTTCTTTTTGGATGCAACCAAAGACATTATCACCAATTGGAAGATTTCAGTGCCAGACCCAAACATTACCTTCGGTATTAAGTGTGAGGCTATTCCAATTGAAATTGTTGTGCGCGGTTACCTGTGTGGACATGCTTGGCGTGTATACAAAACGGGCGAACGCATGATCTGCGGTGTGCGTATGCCCGATGGTTTGAAAGAGAACGATAAATTCCCTGAGCCTCTAATAACACCTGCTACCAAAGCGCAAGATGGACACGACGAGGACGTAAGCATCGAAGAGATCATCTCAAGAAAAATTTGCAGCAAGAAAACCATTGAACAAATGGTGGAAACGGCCCATAAACTGTACCAAAGAGGTGTTGATATGGCTGCTGAAAGGGGCTTAATCTTGGTTGATACCAAGTATGAGTTTGGAATGCACGACAAGAAATTAATTCTAATTGACGAAGTGCACACGCCAGATTCAAGCCGCTTCTTCTACCTAGATACCTATGCAAAATTGCAAAAAGCGGGAGAACCACAAAAACAATTGTCTAAAGAATTCGTAAGAGAATGGTTGATGGCAGGTGGTTTTCAAGGATTGGAAGGTCAGTTGATTCCTGAAATGACCGACGAGTTTGTACAAAGTGTGACCGACCGTTACACCGAATTGTTTGAAGCGATGACCGGACATAAGTTTGTCGGCAGAGACTACTCAAACGTTCAAGACACCATGGAGCAAAATATTGCTTCAGCTATTTCGAACATTTAATTTTTACATGAAGAATACACTACTTTGTCTATTGACATTGAATTTATGCGCAGGTGTGTTTGCGCAAACAGTTAAAACCCATGCCGGTATGCAATACACGGGCACAGGTAGTTTTACTGGCTACAGAAACAATCATAAAGATTCTGTTCTGTTCTCGGCCCCAATGGGCATCGAAGTTGACACCGCCGGAAGGTTGTATGTGTCGAATGAACACAACATTTTTTGGATATCAGGTAACACGGCTTTTTTAGCAGCAGGTTACACCTTGGACCCTACCGATCCAGGTGCAGCGGATTCAAAAGATGCAGCAGGTTCAGTGGCCCGTTTCTCACGTCCAGCGGGAATGGCCATCAATCCAAGTACCAATGAATTGATGATTTGCGACCAGGACAACAACCAAATTCGCAAAATGGAAAAGTACATCAACAACGCAACCCAACAAGTTGTAACAACCTTTGCTGGTGTAAAATTGTTGAATGGTGCGCACCTTGATGCGGCTAAAGCTTCTGCTAAATTCAACGGTCCAGTTGGTATTGCTCTTGCCTCTAATGGCGATATGTATATTGCGGATAGAAACAACCACGTCATCCGTAAAATATCAGGTGGAAATGTAACAACCATTGCTGGTTTAGCCGGCACATCAGGCCATACCAATGGTACTGGCTCAGCTGCCCGTTTTGCTGCTCCGTATAATGTTTGCATCGATGGCAACGATTTGTTGGTTGCCGACTATGGCAACAGTGCCATAAGAAAAATCAACCTTTCTACTTTTGCTGTTACCGATTTAATCACCAGCGGATTGTTCGGTCCTAAAGACCTATGCAAAGTTGGTGGTGTGTTGTACATCGCTGAAGGTTTGTGCGTTAAGCGCTATGAAAGTGGCTTGTTAAGCCTATATGTTGGAAGCAATTCACAACAAGGTTATGTAAACGCCGATGGCGCAGCTGCACGTTTTGAAGACATTACCGGTATTGTTTACCATCCTAAATTGAACATGTTGTATGTGGTTGATATGGGCAACAATGTGGTGAGAAGTATCAGTCCTAATGCCCGCCCTGTGTGCAGCTTCACCGCATCTACAACTTCTGCAACCAAAGGCCAAACGGTGATTTTAACCAATACAAGCACCAACAGCCCTAAAACATTTAAATGGACCATCAACCCAAGTACTTATACTTTACTTAATAACACCAAACTAACTGACAGTGTGGTGTATTTGTCTTTTTCACAAACAGGCACATATTCTGTAAAACTATGGGTAAGCAACCAATCGGGTGCCGACTCATTGTTAAAGAGCAACCACATTGTGATCAGCAGTGTGACTGCGCCTCCAGTGGTTGATTTCTCTGCGAGCAAAACCAATCCTATTACCAATGAGGTGATTAGTTTGGTCGATTTGTCAACCAATACCCCAACGTCTTGGAAATGGAGAATCTCACCAGGTCAGTTTATTTGGATGAACGGTACCGATTCGACCAGTAAAATTCCAAATGTGAAATTTACCAACGGCAATAACTTTACAATTACCCTCATAGCAACCAATGCCGAAGGCAGCAATTACCTAACCAAGGTTGATTACATCAAGGTGAACGGTTCGTCTATCAATGCATTGTCACATGCCAATGTGTTTGTTGCCTATCCAAATCCAGCGAACAATGGTTTGGCCATCAATGCTTTTGTAAAAGGAAGTGTTCAAGTGCTTGATGCTTACGGACGTGTAATAGAAACCATTGAGGTAGAAGAGGGTGTGAATGAAATCAACACCACCAACTACAACAACGGCGCATACTTTATTCAATTTATCAACGAAAACGGAATTTATTCAGAGAGAATCATAGTAAATCATAATTAATTCGTAAATTTATGGTAAACTATGATGACCCAAGATAAAGCCCTGGCGATTTTAAAGTCAGGCAAGAACGTCTTCTTAACCGGATCTGCCGGTGCTGGAAAAACTTACGTACTCAATCAGTACATCGATTATTTAAAAACCTGTGGGGTGCCTGTTGCAATAACAGCCTCCACAGGTATTGCCGCTACCCACATGAATGGCATGACCATACACGCTTGGTCTGGCATCGGGGTTAAAGACACCCTTGCGCCCAAAGACATAGCGGCCATGCGTGAGAAAAAGTACCTGAGCGATAAACTCGAAGATGCCCAGGTCTTAATCATTGATGAAATTTCTATGCTGCACCGCCAGCAGCTCGATTTGGTAAACCTTGTTCTCAAAAGCTTTAAGAACAACCATTTGGCTTTTGGGGGTATTCAAGTGGTTTTTTCAGGCGATTTCTTTCAGTTGCCTCCAGTGGGCAAACCGTTTGAAGAACCCAAAGACAAGTTTGCTTTTATGTCCACCGCCTGGCAAGAAGCTGAGCCCTGTATTTGTTACATCAGCGAGCAACACCGTCAGTCGGACAATACTTTAAACAAAATACTCAACAGCATGCGCAATGGCAATCCTGAAGGCGATGAACTCAAAGCCTTGGAGCTAAGCATGCAGAGAAAAGCCAAAGACAGTTCACTGCTTACCCGTTTGTATACCCACAACTATGATGTCGACCGCCTGAACAACGATTATCTAAAGCAATTGCCTGAAGAGGCTAAACTGTTTAAGGCAGAAATGAAGGGCAGCGATGCGTTAAAAGACATGCTGCGCAAATCGATATTAACCGACGAGAATTTAGAATTGCGCAAGGGTGCCCGTGTGATGTTTATCAAAAACAATTACGACAAAGGGTATATGAATGGCACCACAGGGGAAGTAACTGGGTTTAACGACAAAGGCTTTCCTTGGGTTAAAATAAAGTCGGGTATGAAGATATTGGCCGAGCCCGAAGACTGGAGTATACAGGATGATAAGGGCAAAACCTTGGCCTCATTCAAACAGGTGCCTTTGCGTTTGGCTTGGGCCATTACCATACACAAAAGCCAGGGTATGACCCTCGATGAAGCCATAGTCGATTTGGGCAAGACCTTTGAAAAAGGTCAGGGCTATGTGGCCTTAAGTAGATTGCGCGACCTTGAGCATTTGTATTTAGAAGGGTTTAACAGTCTGGCCCTGCAAGTAGATTCCTTGGCATTAAAGGCGGATAAACGCTTTAGAGAATTGTCTACCCAAGCCGATGAGCGTTGGCCTAAGGACGATTTGGAAAAGCGTTGGGACTTGTTTGTGGAAACCTGCGGAGGAACACCTTATGCAAAAGCCATTTCGGATACAGGGTCTAAAAAATCTAAAAAGAGCAAGAGCAAAACCAAGCCGGCAAAGGGAAATACCTACGAAGAAACAGCAGAATTGGTAGCCAAAGGCCTAAGCATTGATCGCATTGCTGCTCAACGGGGCATAAGTGAGAACACGATTTTAAGCCATTTAACCAAACTGAAAGTGTCTCATGATGATTTAGATTTCTCGCACCTTAAACCCGCAAAGTCGCACATTAAAATGGTGGAAAATGCCATAGAGAAATTGAGCCATAAAAGCGGACAAAAGGCTGAGAAATTGGCCTTAAGTCCCATACACAATGAACTAAATGGGAAATTGAGTTTTGATGAAATTCGTTTGGCCCTCTTATTTATAGATGTATAAAAAGGATTGATTTATTTTACCGTGTAAATGCGAATGGCCGAATCGTTGTAGACTTCTTTGTAAGGCAGCAGCATATCATCTCCAAAAACATGCTTCATTACCACAATGTGTTTCAGTCCCAAGTGGACCAACGAATCCACGTATACTGGATTTTGAATTTGACCATTAAATGCTACCCAACCTTTTCGGTGGGCAAAATACAGCGGTGTAGGGTAGGCGCCACTGTTGATTATCGTTAATTCGTTTGGCTTACTTACCTTATCCATTGCAGTTTCCAAGGTAAGTATAGGCTTGTAGTTGTCGCGCAACACAAAATCGTCGATATGGTTAAGCGTACCTTCAATGCCGATGCAAACCAAGACCACCTTTGCGAAGATTTCGTTTTTTATTTGTGCAATGCCATAACCACTCACCAACGCCATTACAGGCACAAATGGGATGATGTAATACGAGTGGTGGTAGAAAGTAAATCCACCTTTCAGCATGATTGGCAGGAAACCCAAGAAACCTAGGCCGAGAATATAGGCAATGGTTTTGTTCTTGTTTTTAACGGCAGAAAATAAACCAAACAATAGAAAGGCAAAGGCGATAAATTTCAAGGCCACTTCGTAAAATTTATTTAATGCTTGGTCTAGGTGCTGCATGAGTTCAACCGCGCCAATGCGCATGCTTTTGCCCATAAAGAAATGCTTTAGTTTATAGGTGTCGTTCAAATAAGGCACCCAGATATAATACCAACTCAGGCAAACAGATAAAGTAAATATGGAAGAAGCGGCAAAAATGATTTTGTTTTTAAGTGCCAAGGAACGGTCAAAGAAAGGATGAATCAAAAGAACCAACAAATAGGCCGAAGGCA
>CANFXY010000125.1 GCA_947451105.1 Bacteroidota bacterium
AGATTGAGAAAAAATCGTCACAAGAAAAAATAGTTTCCTTTTAATTTTTCTTTAGATTGTGAATGAGCTTGTCATTGACCGCAACTCCAATGGCATCGATCTAGCCTTACTTTACAACAAACAACTCACTGAACTCCACAAGGAGGACTCGGTCTCTTCATTTCAGATCGGTGATGTTTATTTGGCTAAGGTTAAGAAAATCATGCCCAACCTTAACGCGGCTTTCCTTGACGTAGGTCACGAGAAAGATGCGTTCTTACATTACACAGATTTAGGCATAAACTTTAAATCTGTACTCAAGCTTACCAAAATTGTTACCCAAGGTGGATTAAAAAATCCTAACCTCGATGAATTCGAGAAAGAGGAGGAAATTGTAAAAACCGGTAAAATCACTGAATTAATAAAAAAAGGTGATGAAATACTGGTTCAAATTTTCAAAGAACCCATCGGCAACAAAGGCCCAAGAATAACCTGCGACCTCTCCTTTGCAGGAAGGTTCTGTGTGCTTGTTCCATTTGGTAAAAACACTTCCATTTCAAAAAAGATTTCAGATGCCAGCCACAAGAAGCGTTTGAAACAAATGATTGATAAACTGAAGCCTAAAAACTTTGGTGTTATCATTCGTACCATCGCTGAAGAAGCCGGTATAGAAGAGATTGAGATGGACTTGAACAATTTAATTGCTCAATGGGATACGCTTATAAAGACTTCTAGAAATGCAAAGCCACCATTCAAAGTGTTGGGCGAAATATCTAGAACAGAATCTTTATTAAGAGACCTATTAAATGACAATTTCATAAACATCCATGTTAATGATGCAGATTATGCTGCCAAGTTAAAAGAATATATAGGCAATATTGCTCCAGGCAAAGAGTCTATTATTCGGATATACAACAGCAAGGTTCCGATTTTCCAACATTTTGGAATTGACAAACAAATCAAAGCATCATTCGGCAAGAATGTTATGTTCAGCAATGGAGCCTACCTAATTATTGAACATACCGAAGCCATGCATGTGGTGGATGTAAACAGCGGTAGAAAAACCAGCTCTACAGAAAACCAGCAAGAAAATGCATTGCGCATCAACACCGAAGCCTGTAAAGAAATTGCCCGTCAATTGCGTTTGCGCGACTTGGGTGGCATTATTGTAATAGATTTCATCGATTTAAAGAACCCAAACCACCGCAAAGAACTTTTTGATGCGTTGACTTTGGCCATGAAGACCGATCGTTCCAAACACAATATTTTGCCAATGAGCAAATTCGGCTTGGTTCAAATTACCCGTGAACGTGTTCGACCAGAAATCAACATCAACACCTCTGAACTGTGCCCTAGCTGCAATGGAACAGGCACTGTGGTTTCGAGCATGCTATTGGGCGACAATATACTTGAAAAACTTAGCTACTTGTGGGATACTCAAAACATAAGCAATCTAAGGCTTAAAGTAAACCCAATCATCAAAGCCTACTTAACCAAAGGTGGATTAAAAAGTGTTCGTTTCCAATGGTTTTGGAAATTCAAAAAATGGGTTAAAATTGTTGAAGACAGCAATTACCATTTGACCAACTTCGCGATCTACAATGAGGCTGGCGATGAATTAAGCTAGACCCAATCATTAAAAATATTAAAAAGGAGTACTGAGAAATTGGTACTCTTTTTTTTGTAAAAAAAACAACAACAGCAAGAGGGCTGAGTTTAGCCTTCGACAATAAGGCTTGCGCCTCCGCTAAAGCTTCAGCGGCACGCGGATGAAGGCCGAAGGCGATTGGGATTGGAGATTCTGCATTAGACTCAGGGGTGATCCCAGTGGCAGATCCCGCACAAAGCTGCGAGAGCGCCAAGGGATGGGTAGCTTATTTCGGTTTTTTAAATACAATTTGTTAAACACCCCTGAGACAGCATTTCGTTTTTTAGATGTTAGATCAACCTTATTTATGCAATCGACAAACCATTAACCAATAACTAATAACCATTAACCAATAACTAATACTCATCCGTTAATCTCCACCTTTCATCTATTTCGTAGTTATTCCTTCCCATTTGGCACCATTATCGTTATTTCTTATTTAATTAATGGAAGTTTTATTCCTTAAAAAAGAACAAATCATCAAATTAATTGCTTTAATATTTATAACACTATGCATACTTTAAAAATCATCTTCCCTTTAGGTCTGTTGTTTTTCAGCCTTGCTTTTATTTCATGTGCTCAAAAACCTAAATCTCAAGTCAACTCAGGCATTGACAATACTTGGATGCAAAAATCTGATTCCTTTTGGAAGCAAAAATTAAGCGATGATCAATATTATGTGCTGAGAGAAAAAGGAACTGAAAAGCCTTATTCTGGCAAGTGGTTGTTGCACGTAGATTCAGGAACATATACCTGCGCTGCTTGTGGCAATGCATTATTTAATTCAAATAGCAAATTTGAATCACACTGCGGTTGGCCAAGTTTTGATGAAGAAATAAACGGTGGCAAAATAAAAACACAAGTTGACAATTCACTTGGCATGCAAAGAATAGAAATTATGTGTGCCCGTTGCGGAGGGCATCTAGGACATTTGTTTGATGATGGACCAACAAGCACTGGCAAAAGATACTGTGTTAACTCATTGTCATTGTCTTTTGAAAAAGAAAGCAAGCCAATTAAAACAAGCGATACTTTAACTTTAGGTGGAGGCTGCTTTTGGTGCATTGAAGCGGTATTCGAACAATTGAAAGGTGTGAGCAAAGTTGAATCAGGCTTTTCAGGTGGCAAAAACGCAAACCCTAGCTATGCGCAAGTATGCACAGGCTACACAGGACATGTAGAAGTGGTGCAAATCATTTACAACCCGAGCATCATCAGTATGGATGAATTGTTAAAAGCATATTTCACTGTGCACAATCCGACTACTTTGAACAGACAGGGTGCTGATGAAGGCACCCAATACCGTTCGGTGATATTCTATAGAAATGAAGAACAAAAACAAATTGCGACTTCAGTAATATCAGACTTGCAGATGGCAAAGGTATACTCAAGTCCTATTGTTACTGCCGTTGAACCCTTTAAAGTTTTCTATAAAGCAGATATTAGCCACCAAGACTATTATGCCAACAACAAAGACAATGCATATTGTCAAATGGTGATACAGCCTAAAATGGAAAAATTTGAAAAGGTATTTAAAGACCGACTGAAATAAACTAATCTGTTTTGTTGCGTTGTAATTTGGGCTTTTGGTAGATGAGTTCGCCCTCGTCGTTGTATTTCTCGTGAAGGACTAATTTATCGTCCTCATTGTAGTACTTCCACTCTCCTACCATGATGCCCATTGAATAGGTTCCTTCAGCGTGGGCTTCACGGTTGTATAAACCGGTTTTAAACTCACCATCTAGTTTGCCATCCACATAGGTTCCATATTCATCTAATACACGCACATATACTTTATTGGATTTCGAACGGTCGAACTTTTCTTTTTTACCATTCATTTTATCGCCTTGTTCAACAACACCAGAATAGTATTTTTTAAACGCACCATTTAGCATATCGTTTTTATAATTGAACACCGTTAGCGTATCGCCACCCTCGTTAAAGGTAATCCATGTACCATCTTTTTTACCAAGTTTGTAATACTCTTCTTTTAGCATGGTACCAAAAACATTATCCCAATACCTTGAAACACTGTCTAAGAACCCATTTTTGTAATAAGACTCCTCAGCCATTAAACCAGTAAGGTGGTAGCGAATAAACTGCCCCTCTCTAACGCCTTCATTGTAGTTTGCTTCCTGCCTAATATTTCCTGCTTCGTAATAAGTCAACATTAACCCATTAGGCTTTTCATTTTTCAAATTGACCTTTTGCTCAAGGTTGCCATTTTTAAAATAGGAAAGTGATTCACCTACACGCACACCGTTGTTGTAATTGTGAACGTATTTAAGATTACCAGTTTCGTAATAACAATTAATGGTACTGTCTAATTGATCGTAAAGGTATTTTCCTTCTAATTTCACTTTGCCATTTTCATGGTAATATACAAAATGACCATGGCGTTTGCCATCTGAAAAATTCATGGTTGTTCTGACCACACGCCCGCCAGGGAAGTATTCGGTTTTTAAGCCGTGTAATAAACCATCCTTCCAGTTGATTTCCTGTTGTTTGGTTTTGTTGTCAAATAAATCTATGCTTATTCCTGTGTAAGGTTTACCATTGTAATAATATACTTCATTGTTGTTTTGAAGTTCTTGGGTACTAACTTTTCTTTGATAGGTTTGGGTTGCAGGTTTGTTTCCAGCAGTTTGGGCATACCCAATTCCATGAATTAAAATCAGAGCGAAAACAAAGAGACTATTCTTAAGCATTCCACAAATTTAATGGTTTGCAAATAGAATTTAAAGTTAAGACACAAACACTGTCTTAAAAATTAATCAATAAGTAATTATGGTTTGATGAGCTTTTTGATTTGCTCTTCTAATTCAATTTCACAACCTTCTGTGTAACCATTGTGCACATAGACAATGTTACCATTTTGATCAATCAATACCGTTTGAGGAGGATTGTTAACATTCATGGCTCTTGCCAAGTCTTTATTCTCGTCCAAAAGAATTAAATACGACCATCCCAATGAATTGGCTACCGGCTGAACTTTGCTTGAAGTTCTTGCATCATCCATTGAAACTGCTACCAATTCCAATCCATATTTCTTTTGCCAATCTTCGTACAAATCATTTATATTGTTCAACTCTTTAATGCAAGGCGTGCACCAAGTTGCCCAAAAAGAGATAACCATAATCTTGCCAGTTTTACCATAGTCTTGGATATTCACAGGTGTGCCATCCATTTTTTTCACCATGATAGAAGGCAATTGTTGTTTTTGCTTGGTGGTATCGTTTGCTTGAACTAGGGTCACCGCAAAGAACATCATTAAAGTTAGTACTATTGAACGCATGATTACAAATAAACAATCATTGTGCCAAAATTACAAGAAGTATTTAAAGCCTTAACAACCGCAGGGATTAAACTTTTTAATTTTACCTTTTCGGTTTTTGGTTTCGACCATTTGGCCTTTCTCATTAAACAAAATATAAGAAACAAGTACACCATTTTTGTAGTGTTCTTTTTTGCGGACGATTTTCCCAGAGCGACAAACCCAAATGCCATTTTTTACGCTGTCATTTGTGTATTTGCCTTCACAAACCAATGAGTCATTGGCCCAAGCCTCTAGTCCTAGAAACAAAAAACCAATGCAGATTAATTGTTTTAGTTGCGGCACTATTCTGACTTAGGTTCTTCTGTATTAGAATCATTGCTCGGCGTTTCAGGAGCAATGGTCTCTGTAACAATGGTCTCATCTACTGCAGGAGCCTCAACTTCCTTAACGGTTGAATCGCTTTCCATATAATTCTCATAATTGGTTTTGTGGTCGAATGGACGTTTGCCAATTAAATTTTCAAGATCATATTGGAACAAGATTTCTTTTCTCAACAATTCTTGAGATAAGTTTTCTAATTCTTTGCGTTTATCGCTCAAGAGAGTTTTGGTTCTTTCGTATGCTTTTTGAATTATTTGACGAACTTCTTCATCAATCATTTCAGCAGTCTTTTCACTGTATGGTTTGCTGTAAGCGTATTCTCCAGTTGAATCGTTGAAACTTACATGACCAACCTTAGCGTTCATACCATAAATGGTTACCATAGCATAGGCCATTCTTGTAACACGTTCAAGGTCGTTTTGCGCACCGGTGCTTATTTTACCAAAGATTAAATCCTCAGCAGCTCTACCACCCAAAGTCATAGACATTTCGTCTAGCAATTGTTCTGTGCGGTAAATGTATTGTTCTTTAGGTAAGTATTGGGCGTAACCAAGTGCAGCAACACCTCTAGGAATAATAGAAACCTTAACTAAAGGATCTGCGAATTCTAAGAACCATCCTGCAACGGCGTGACCAGCTTCGTGGTAAGCCACTATGTTTTTTTCTTCAGGAGAAATCAATTTGTTTTTCTTTTCAAGACCACCGATAACACGGTCAATAGCGTCTTGGAAATCTTGCATATCAATTTTCTCTTTGTTGTTTCTCGCGGCTATTAAAGCAGCTTCGTTACAAACGTTTGCAATTTCAGCACCAGCAAAACCTGGGGTTTGAGCTGATAATTTCTTAGGATCAATTTCGCTAGATAATTCTTTGCCTTGCAAGTGCACTTTGAAAATTTGTTCTCTACCCACTAAGTCTGGTTTATCAATAGAAATTTGTCTATCAAAACGGCCTGGTCTAAGCAAAGCAGAGTCTAATATATCTGGTCTGTTGGTAGCAGCTAAAATAATAACTCCGCTGTCGGTACCAAAACCATCCATTTCAGTTAACAATTGGTTTAAGGTATTTTCGCGTTCATCGTTAGAGCCACTCATTAAGTTTTTACCTCTAGCACGACCAATTGCATCGATCTCGTCAATGAAAATAATACAAGGTGCTTT
This sequence comes from Bacteroidota bacterium, assembly GCA_947451105.1. Classification (GTDB taxonomy): domain Bacteria; phylum Bacteroidota; class Bacteroidia; order NS11-12g; family UBA955; genus JABMMZ01. The sequence continues at coordinate 6,446 of CANFXY010000125.1, forward strand.
TTCTTTTGCCTGTCTGAACAAATCACGCACCCTAGATGCACCAACACCCACGAACATTTCTACGAAGTCAGAACCAGAAAGTGAGAAGAAAGGCACATTGGCTTCCCCTGCTACGGCTTTTGCCAACAAAGTTTTACCAGTTCCTGGAGATCCAATTAACAAAGCACCTTTAGGGATTTTACCACCCAATTTGGTGTATTTCTTAGGGTTTTTAAGGAAGTCAACGATTTCCATAATTTCCACTTTAGCTTCATCCAAACCAGCGACATCTTTAAATGTGATGTTAACTTTTGTGTTTTTATCAAACAAAGTGGCTTTGCTTCTGCCGATGTTGAACAATTGACCTGGACCACCAGCACCACCACCACCGCCGCCCATGCGACGCATCATGAAACTCCAAATAAATATGAAGATACCAATCATGATTATCCAATACAAAATGGTTCCAGAAGAATCATTTTCATATTGCCAATCGCGCACAACGGATTTGGCTTCAGGGTGAGCAATTACTAAATTGTCATAGTCTTTATTAAACGCCTCTTTGTTTACTTCAAAATAGTATTGAGGTGTTTTTTGACCAAACATGCCATTTCCTTGGTTTCGAACGTCTTTGTATTTTTCATTTTCCAGAGACTCTTTTTTTAGGAATACTTTTACGACACGGTCGTTGATGATTTCTAAACGGTCAACATCATTGCTGATGATCATTTCGCTCAATTCATTCCAATTGGTTTTTTTACCAGGATTGCTTGGAAAGAAACTGATGATTATAAATCCAAGAAGTAAAATCCCCCAAATCCAATACATATTAAATTTAGGTGCATTTGGTTTCTTTTCGCCGAAAGGATTTTCGTTCTTTTTGTTGTTATTTTGATTGTCCATTAATGATTGAAAAAGTGGTCTTTG
>CANFXY010000126.1 GCA_947451105.1 Bacteroidota bacterium
CGGTTCCACGGATAAAGCCAGTGTTGGATTGAGCGTAACCTGCAAGGTACGACCCGAATGCCAAAAAGGCTAATAACGCGGACTTAAGTGTAAACTTTATATTCATATTTATTTTTTTACAATAACAACTTTTATTTCAATATTATAGGCTCGAAAAGTGAGGCAATTTCACTATTTTTTTTTTATAAATCAACATTCATCTAAATATTTTTTAGTTTGGTCGTATATTCAATAATCTTGTGTGCCAACACGTCGGCAATCTTTTGGTAGCTTTCAAAAGTCCACCCGGCTACATGTGGGGTTATAAGTACTTGATTACTAGCAATTAATTCATCAACCAAACGGCGTTCCGCCTCTGTCCAAGCGTTCAAATTTTCGTTCTCCAATACGTCGGTTCCAAAGCTTTTTATTTTTCCACCAATTATACCGAGCTGCACATCGGACAATTTGCATATCCCACCTCTAGACGTATTCAAAAGCACGACCCCATCTTTCATTTTGCCAATCAATTCTGAGTTTATCATGCCTTTTGTTTCAGCGGTCAAAGGGACGTGAAAACTAATAATATCAGCAGTCTTCAGCATTTCATCCAATTCTATTTCTATTGCAAAAGGCGACTCTACTGCTTGGTATTTATCGTAAGCCACAACATTGGCATCAAAACCAGAAAGTTTCTTTGCAAATGAAGAGCCTGTATTACCAAAACCAACAATACCAATGGTTTTGCCACCTATCTCCCAGCCCCTATTGGCCTCACGGTTCCACTGTCCATTTTTTACCTCAGCATACGACTGGCTAATTTTGTTGCTGATATTCAACAACAAACCAATGCAGTGCTCGGCAACGGCATCTCTATTCCCTTCTGGTGCATTTAACAAAACGATGTCCTTGCTCTCTGCAAATGCCTCATCAATATTGTCCATTCCTGCACCACCCCTTGCGATACATGTCAAATTGGGCAATTCAGACAAAATAGTTGATGTGAAATTCAGTTTGCTTCTAACCGCAATTATTTCAGCAGAATTCAGTAAATCAAGTTCAGTTTTTGGGTCAAAATCAGGCCTATAATTTACACGTAAACCACTGGCTTCAAGTTGATTAACAAAACTTGGATGAAAGTCATCGATTACAAGTACTGAAGCTGGATTAGAATTCATTGCAGGGCGGGCGTTTAATAAGAAGCAAAATAACAATACTTTAATGAATAAAAAAACACACATAACCCGCCCTCCAATGAACTTGATCAACACGAACGTAATAGTTAAACACAAAATCAACATGTATAGCAGCTTTCTTAAATCTTTGACAATTACCCTTCTCGTATTGCTGCAGTTATTTCCTATAAATTTTGCAATTTGTTAAAAATAAGCCGATTAAATTTGCTTTTTGTCTGACGAAAGTGATTTTAAAGCTAAAAGAAAGTAAGCAATAATTCTATTATTTAATTGTTAAAACATAGAATTCCAGAATGTTAAAATCTTATTAATTAAATTATTGTAAGATTTTTAAATTGATCTGCTGGCAACAAATCATATCAAATAATAGACCTTTTCCACAAAAGGTCCTTTTTTGTAGAATTTCTACAAGCTACACTTGTAGAAATCAGTTTTCCTTTTAATTTAAACGAACAATTAAACAATTATTCGTGTTAACCGAAACTATATTAACAACGCCATTTCTCAAATATGCATTTTATTAACATAAACTTGATACAACTCATTTATTTGAAGGACAATTTACCAATTATATTTGTAGAATTAAAAAACAAAAAGCAACCTTTCAAGCAAAATAACGTCAAATTAAAATAAAACTACCCTAAATGAATTCACAAAAACAAACCCTGAAAGCCGAATCTGTTTTTTTGCAGTCCGAGCAAAGACTAGAACTTGAATCATTATTTGGTCCTCATAGCATGGATGCTCAAACCCATGCAGGCCTTACCCTTTCGCTTGAAATCTCATTGTACGCGCTTTTTGCAAGCTTTATAACTGTTATGACTTTATTGCCAAACCAAGCAACAAATATACAGGCCATGTTCCCAAGCACTGTTTTAGCCGATCCTATCGGTTTTATATTATGGATAAAAATGGCCTTGTTTATTGCCTCTTTGGTGCCTTTATTTTGGGCCTTGCATCTAAGCAGTAAAAGACTCAAAGGCCGTCTATTCGCAAGAAGACTGCTTCGTTCAAAAAACTAAGTTGCTTTCCACCATCTCAGAATATCCGCGAACTTTCTCGATGTCGAGTTGTTCCAATAAATGAATGGCTTTGGATGCCATATTAAACTTTTCAATTTTAGATTCAATATCCTGCATATTAAATGGCAAGGCAACATCCATGTCGTTGATCTTTGTTTCCAAATCCTTCAACATCGCAGTTGTAATTCCAATATTTAACAAAGCACCTTTAATTGGAACAAACAAGGTGTTTAAAATTCGGTAATGGCTTTTTAATCCCTCAACACTCAATTCAAGAACCGACTGATTCAAACAGTCAAGTTCATAGTCTTCCAAATCCATTGGATGGATTAGATTATATGCTTTAATCGTGCTGCGGATTTTAGCCGATAAATTCTCTATCTCTAGTCGCTTCGTTTCTTGTATTTTCCTGGTTTCAGAAACATATTCGATAGACTGTGAAAATTCGGATTGATAGTCTTTGAAAACTTTAGACGTAAATAGCAACAAATCATGGTAAGCTTTTTCATGGTCTATCAACTCTTTTTGATCTTGGTAAAAACCGACGCTAAGCTTCAATTGCTGCAAAAATCTTTGTGTATTTGAGTTCATTGTAAATTGAATTAAAAACTGCTTTATTTGTGTGGCACAAAATTACAATTACTTTCAATTTTTAGGCCTTAATCTCCAAAACAATTATGCACATATCTACTTGATAATCAAACGATAAATGAGTAATAATACCTATAGTATTCGATAAATAATTTGCCTTCCAAATTCATGATGAACTCATAATCAATCGAAAACAAAAATACAGGGCAAAATGTGCATAAGTGCTTGATTTTAAGCAAAAATACCCATATTGTTTAATCCATTTCAACAAAATTTAAGAACATATATTGCTCATTAATAAATTCTCGAAATTAATTCTCGAAATCCTTATTTTTGTTTTCGCTACCATTAAAAGCAATTCAACAAAACTTTGCCCGTCTCCCAAGAAACATTTAATATGAAAATCATTCCAATTATTGCAGCCCTAATTCTGTTTACAAACCAAGCCAGTGCGCAATACTACCGAGAAAATACCCCAATGAAAGATTCTGTGGTTTTGGCCAAAGGCATTTCTGAATTAAACATGACTGAAACACGCATCTACAAGGGCAAAACCAGCACAATCCTCCACACCATTCAATACAGCCGCCAAGCAACTAATATTTATGAGGCCAGATTTGAAGACACCATAAAGTTGAGCAAGATTAAAAGCATTTACAACAATGTATACAACAACGGTAAAAATATTGCCAATTCGAATGTTTTTTACAAATACGACCAAAACAAATACTCCACCTTCAATGCGTTAAACCAAGTAGAATGGACTTATTATTTCGACCAAAATGGCAAGAATTTCAGCGCTTACCATTACCAATATGCCGATAGTTTGTGCCTAAGACTCGATTGCTACAAGAAAAACCAAAAACTGAAATCGTATTACCTATACAGTTACGCCCCAAATAAGAAAATGCAACACTCTGCTTTATACGACAGAAATGACAAGCTTATCCGTTACTGGGATTACAACTGCGACGATGAGGGTACAGTTTCAAAAACAAAAAGCGATACTTTGAAAATTTGCACCGAGAAAAAATACATGGCCGATGGAACTGTCATCAGCACCACCAATTCATTTGATTACAAAGGCGATCCCATCAAATACGTTGAATACCACAACGCACAAAAACAATTGACTCGTTATTTCATTTACCGTGGCAAAGACGACCTATTAACCTACCAAGTTAAGAATTCATTTATAGGAAACAAACTGGCCACCCAATACATTTGGAACGCCGACAAAAAAGGCAAAGCCCTTAGTTCATTTAACTACAGTTACAACGCCCAAGGCAGCTTGCTCAGCCAAAGAGACAGTTTTTTCAATGTCAGCAAAGTAAAAACCAATACGTATAAGTTTACCTATAACAGTAACGATTTACTGAGCAGCAAAAGTGGTTACGACCAAAACGGAAAACTCTTTAGCTTGGTTAACTACCGCTATAAATACTTTGTTAAAAAGGATTGAATTTACACCAAGATGATTTAGGGTTTTGTAATCCTTTCTTTAAATAATTATAAATGACATTTGCCAAACTTTAATTTATAAGAAAAAATAATTTGTCGGTTATTGATGCGTTGAGCGGCAGGACCAAAAACAATATTTAACTGATAATACTGGGTATCATTAGGAAATCGATCGATAATAATTTCGACAGATTGACCTAAATCAAACCGTTTAAACAAAGCATGGGAAGGGAAAATATTGTTATAAGGTATATCCACTTTAATACTATTGAAACCAGTTCCAGTTGTCAAATCTATTTCATCAAGTGTGTTAATGTCTAACTTCTCCCATGCCCAAAAAAGAGGGCGGTTGAAGTTATTCTCATTCCTATTTACGGACCTGCTAAATTTATAATTTTTGGTGATATCGTTAACCGATTTGTTGGTTGTTTTAAGAAAGACAAGCGTTTTATGGTTAATCTTTATATCCAAAAAAATCATTTTGTACAAATAATCGTGCTTATAGTCGAATAAATATTCATGCTCTACATAATTGGTAATCATATCGTTAACAGTTACAATCTCGTCATCGTATACTATTTCTTCTTGATATTCTTCATCTTCTGTTTCTAATATTTCACCTTCTTCAGGCACAAAATCAACCTGGGTTTCTACGCTTTTATTACTTGTGTTTTCAACTGCCACTGAATCAACTTGACTATTGTCATCTGAATTTGACGTTTTGGCGCTTGCCTTATCAAACCAAGCAAAATCGATGTTCTCCGTTAATAAAAAACTAGAAAACTCACCAAAATTGGGGAGTTCTGAAATAATTTCTTTTGCTTCTTTTACCGCTATACAACTTCCTATTCGAATGTAGTCCAAATGTTCTAAATCGTCTAATGTATAGGATGCATGGGAAAATATCTCTGAAACCAATTCAACAAAACCGTCTTTATCTCTGTTAAACTGATTAATTATATCAGTTTTAATTTCTTCTTTTAGGTTTATCTTTTTAGCTAAAAAGTCCAATTGACTTTGCTCCAATTTCGAAATACTAAGATCCTTCATTGCATACCAATACGCCTCTTCCCATTGTTGATAATCTTCAATATTTTTTTTATCAGATGAGGATAGCGTGGCATCAAATCCGCTTGTGTCATGATTTAAATATTCGCCCACGAACCAAATAACCAGTTCATTCATGGCCAATGAAACAACTTGCAAAGTACTTGCATTAACTGTTTCATTTATATCCCCTTTGTCATGACTGCCAATATTCCTCCATGCCTGAATGTTTCTTAAATGTGGGATTAGTCTTAATGGAACTTTATCACCAACTAGCCTAATTAGATCATCAAGCATTAATTTGTCAGATTCTTGCTTTTTAATTTCCTCTGCTCGATCCAAAGGAATTTTGGAATCCATCACTTTTTCCTTTCTGTAAATACATTTAAGAATTAATTCAGCCGCTGAACCGGCACTTGACAATGCACCTCTTAAAAAGGCCGTATTATTTAGATTATTGGAAAGCGAACTAAAGGCAAATCTTAGATCCGTATATTGTTTTTCTAACTTATTAAGTTGGTTTTTGATTTCAATATCATTCATAATTTGGGGGCTTTTACTTCTATCCTATTCGTGGCTCAGTTCAATAATAATTCTAGAAACAGATTTTGGAAAAATTGGAAATACTTAAAAAACAAAACACATCTTGCCAAAATAATTTCTTTCAATGCAAACATAACAATTAAAAATACATGAACAAATACATCTAAATAATCATAAGTTAAAAACTAACTTCGAGAATACAAATACGCATTCTACATTAAACGATTAAAATTGATTATTGTAAATAGGATTATCCAGAATAAGAAGGGTCTTTTATCTCAATCTTACTCAACAACTGAATAAATAATTTGAATTAAATAAAATAAAAATTATCCAAGCATCTATAAAAATTTTCCTATTTTCCCCCCTCAATTCCTATGCACAATAAGCTTATCGACCTCCGCAGCGACACCGTTACCCGTCCTACCCCAGCCATGCTTGAAGCCATGGTACATGCACCTGTAGGTGACGATGTTTTTGGTGAAGACCCAAGCATCAATGCCCTGCAAGACTATGCTGCCAACTTGTTTGGCATGGAAGAAGCACTCTTTTGCAGCAGTGGCACACAAACCAATCAAATTGGGATTAAACTCCACACCCAACCCGGCGACGAAGTGATTTGCGATGCACTTTCTCATATCTATTTGTACGAAGGTGGTGGCATTGCCTTTAACAGCGGCGCCTCTGTTCGTCTCTTGCAAGGAAATTACGGCCGTTTTACCGCTGCAGAGCTGCGCAAAAACATCAACGACGACAATGTGCATTTTCCAAGCAGCAAATTGGTGAGCATTGAAAATACCGTTAACAAAGGTGGTGGTGCTTGCTGGGACTTTGAAGAACTCAAAGCCATTAAAGCCGTTTGCCAAGAAAACAAACTCGCCTTTCACCTCGACGGCGCCCGTTTGTTTAACGCCCTAGTGGCAAAAAATGAAACAGCTAAACAATACGGCGAACTGTTTGACACCATCTCTATTTGCCTTAGCAAGGGACTTGGCGCGCCCGTTGGCTCCCTGCTTTTAGGCAGCAAAGCGCATATTTACAAAGCGCGAAGAATTAGAAAAGTAATGGGTGGAGGTATGCGACAAGCTGGATTTATAGCGGCTGCTGGACTGTATGCATTGCAAAACAATGTTGAGCGTTTGGCCATCGACCACCAGCATGCGGCAGATGTTGCAAGTGTATTAAAAGAATTGTCTTGGGTAGAAAAAACCTATCCTGTTGAAACCAATATCGTGATTTTCCAATTGGGAGAGCAAGTTGCCCCTGCCACTTTGATGCAACAACTAGATGCAGCAGGTTTTAAGGCCAGCACTATGGGCGGACAATTGTTGCGTTTTGTGTTTCACCTGGATCAAAGTCCACAAGACATTGAATACCTATGCGAAACCTTGAAGAACATTAAATTGTAGACACCCATTCAAGGGTCATTACAGTCTTTTCTTCATCGTCAATCACATGGATGCTTTCATCAATTTTAAC
>CANFXY010000127.1 GCA_947451105.1 Bacteroidota bacterium
ATTACTGAACTTTTTAAAGAAGTTTTTGACAGTTACAACAAACAAGCAAAAGACCGCTCTGTAACTTTGCAATTTAAAGAAGACTGCGACCACCCTTATAGAGTACTAGCCGACAAAGACAGAATACGCCAAGTATTGAACAATCTAATTGGAAACAGCATAGCCTACGGAAGAGAAAAGGGAATTACTTCGATTGGCCTATATGATTTACACCAAAACATATTGGTAGAAGTTACCGATAATGGTGAAGGCATAGAGGCTGAACATTTACCGCGTTTGTTTGAACGTTTTTACCGCACGGATAAAAGCAGATCAAGAAACAGCGGTGGAAGCGGTTTAGGGCTGTCTATTGTTAAGCACATTATAGAAGCGCATAACCAAACTATTGAGGTTAGCAGCACAATTGGAAAAGGCACAACCTTCTCCTTTTCTTTAAAGAGAGTTAACTAGAGTTACTCTATCACAACGCCCGTTGGAGAAAACTCCAATTCACCATCTTCGGTTTTTGCAAAACGACCTTTTGCCGTTGCTTTTTTACCTTTGCTATCTTTAGGCATCTTGAATTTCTCGTGGGTATTAACAATAAACTCATTTGAATCGTTTTTAAACGACAGCCAACATCCTTCACCTTGGCAGATATTTTCAATGGTGCCAGTGATAATATAGGTAGAATCTTTACCAGCATTATACGATGCAATCGCTGATTTAAAATCAACTGAACCTTTATTTTCAAATTTTTCACCAAAGGTATTGGTCTTAGAATTTGATTGACATGCTGCAATAGCAAGTACAAGAGTTAAAGCAAATATTTTATTCATGTTTGTTTAAAATGATTTTACAAATTTAATTGGATTTAAGATTTATTTATCAAAATTAGGATTTATATTTGAACATCAATTTATCATGAGCAATAAAAACGAAATAATCGACCAACCCATAGACATTGAATTGTCTGAAGAGGTAGCAGAAGGTACCTATAGCAACCTGGCCATCATTACCCATAGTCAAGCTGAATTCATTATTGACTTTGTTCGCATTTTGCCAGGAATACCAAAAGGAAAAGTTAAAAGCCGCATTATCATGACCCCACAACACGCAAAAAGATTGTTGTTTGCCTTAGGCGACAACATGCAGAAATTTGAAGCAAATTTTGGTGAGGTAGACATAGAAGGCAATGGCGGTAACAATGGTTTTCCAATTAACTTTGGTGGCATGACTGGTCAAGCTTAAAACATTATAACCCATAAAAAAACCCGCTTTAAGCGGGTTTTTTTATGGTAAAATCTATTTATTAGTAACCTAGAGTTTTTAACATGCTCTTATAGGTTTGTTCTTTTGAAAACAACTTGGTGTTGTAATCGCCATTTTCATCAACTGATATGATAATGTGTTTAGGCGAAGGGGTTAAACAGTGCTGAATTCCACCGAAGCCACCAATGCTTTCTTGATAAGCACCACAATGAAAATACCCAATATACAAAGGGTCATTTTCATCAAATACAGGCAAATAAATTGCGTTTGCATGTTGCTCACTGTTATAGTAATCATCGCTGTCACAGGTAATACCACCCAATAACACACGTTCGTAGTTCTTTTCCCAATTGTTTAACGGGAACATGATGAACTTCTTATTAATTGCCCAAGAATCAGGTAAAGTGGTCATGAAACTGCTGTCAATCATATTCCATTTCTCTCTATCATTCTGAACTTTTTGGTATTCAATTTTAAAGATAGCTCCCCCACTTTCACCAACGGTGAATGATCCAAATTCAGTAAATATGTCTGGTTCAGGAACACCGTTACTATCGCATACTTGTTTAACTTGAGCAACAATTTCAGATGCCATGTATTCATAATCGAAATCAAACTTCAAAGAATTTTTAATTGGAAAACCACCGCCGATGTTCAAACTATCCAACTCTGGGCACATTTTCTTCAATTCACAATACACATTTAAACATTTGTGCAATTCATTCCAATAATAGGCATCGTCCTCAATACCAGTATTAATGAAGAAATGTAGCATCTTCAAACTCATATGCTTATTCTTTTGGATCTTCTCTTTGTATAATGGAACAATGTCTTTGTATCCAATACCCAATCTAGAAGTGTAAAATGGAAATTTAGGTTCCTCCTCTGCTGCAATACGCAAACCAACTTTAAAATTACCTTGCACTGCACCTGCCAACAAATCGATTTCCCTCATGTTATCAATAACAGGAATAACATTGCTAAATCCTTCATTAATAATCATTGCGATATTGTCAACATAAGGCTGTAATTTAAATCCGTTGCACACAATATACTTTTCTTTACTAATTAAACCTTGTTCGAAAAGTGATAAAATTAAATTAATATCAAAAGCTGAAGAAGTTTCAAGGTGCACATCGTTGCGAAGCACCTCTTCTAAAACGTGCGCAAAATGCGAACTTTTTGTACAATAACAATAGTGGTATTTTGCTTTGTAATCAACTTTAGCCATGGCCACATTGAACCAAGTACGCGCTTTTTTAATGTTCTCCGAAATCTTTGGCAAGTACGTAAACTTAAGCGGTGTGCCATATTGCTCCACCAAATCCATTAAGGAAATATCGTGAAAAGTTAATTCCTTGTCGTCATTTAGACTAAATTCATCAACAGGAAAATCAAAAGTTTGGTTGATTAAATCAACATATTTATCTTTCATAATTAAAATGTAAGTTACTTGGATTGCAATTTTTATGCAAATGTAACAAACTTAGATGACAATTTGTTTCCAATTAACAAAAAAATAACATGGACTGAATGATGGGTTTTAAAGCGAATTAATCGTTTTAAAAAGAGCAAGAAAATTCTCTTTAATAAAAGAATACTTCTTCCTTTTTAAAGTTTTTAAGATCAAACAAATAAGACAGTCCAATGCCAATGTATGATCCTCTATACCCCAAGGAGAATATGTCCGGGCTGGCTGTTTTAGAACCAGAAACGTGCAGAATACTTTGGTTACTGAATGCCTGACTATAATAAATACCGAATACAAAAACGTTTCCTGCTTTATTCTCACTCGCAATTTCAACCCCTGTATTCATCATTGGATATAGCTGTTGTTCATTTTTTTCTCTGATTACGAAAGTCTCTCCATTATTGGCCAAAATTTTCTCATTTGTTTTGATTTGATAATTCAAAGTACCGCCAAGCAAGAAACGCATTCTTGAAGATGCACCCATTCTAAATTTAAACACCATGTTAAGCGGAAGCTCTATATGGCTTAAATTACTCTTAATGAGATTTCCCTTGCTGTTGGTGTCATTAAACACACGGTATCCTTTGTTTACAAAAGATAAACCTGTTCCAATCACGAACTTTGGGGTAAATCCGTATTGTGCGGTAAAACCAACTTTAAAACCAGACTTAAATCTGAAATTAAAATTATCAGGCAATTTGTCCAACACATGGGTTCTTGAACTGATAAAAGCAACTTGAGGACCAAATTTAAAACCTTCTTGCCCCAGACATGTAGCGCTTAAAGTCAACAAAAACAAAGCTAAAATGAATCTTGAAATCATTAGTACAAACCTATCATTTTTTTTGTTTAGAAACACATTTTTTTTAGAGCTTAGAATCATTTCGTATATGTAACGGATTATCTTTAATTTTGTTACCTCATTTTACACCGTGCAAAAATCAAACATTATCGATAGTTTCTACCAATTGGGCCAAGCTTTATTAAACATTCCACAAGAAATTAAAGACAAAGCCCAAATAACAAATCCTTGGTTTACACAAACCTTCATACAATTGTCTGCAAATAACTGGTCGGAAGCCTTAAGCAAAGACAAAATTGAAGAATGGCTAAAAAACGAAACTTGTGAAATGAGGGATCAAACACTTGGAATTATCATGGCGGGAAACATTCCCCTGGTTGGTTTACTCGACCTACTTGCAGGCTTAGCCAAAGGATTAAAAGTGTCTATCAAACTTTCTTCAAACGACGAAATTCTAATGAAGTTTGCCATAGAAAAACTTATTGAATGTAGCCCAGAATTAGGAAACAGAATAAATACGGAAGGCAAACTAAATGGCATTCAATATTTAATTGCCACTGGCAGCAACAACTCGGCAAGATATTTTGAATATTACTTCAAAAACGTACCTGCAGTTATTCGAAAAAACAGAACCTCAATTGCGGTATTGAGCGGCAATGAAGACGGGGAAACACTCAAGCGCTTGGCAGATGACATATACACCTATTTCGGCTTGGGATGCAGAAATGTATCGCATTTGATTTTGCCAAGAGGTTTTGAATTTCGACCATTGTATGAAGCTTATGACATTTATATGGATCATGTAAACCACCATAAGTATTACAACAACTATATGTACCATAAATCTATTTTGTTGATGAATCTCGACAAACATTATGACAATGGATTTATGTTGTTTCAAGAAAAACAAGAACCACACGCCCCCATTGCTACATTAAATTACCACTACTACGACCATATTGATGAAGTTCACAGTTATTTAGAACAACACAAAGAACAATGGCAATGTGTGGCCTCTGACATACCTGAACTAAGCCAAGCCGTTGCTTTGGGTCAAACCCAAAAACCAGGTTTAACAGATTATGCCGACAATATCAATTTATTGAATTTTCTTGCCTAAAACCTATTAAAACAAAGAACCCGAGCCTTTATTCGACCCGGGATCTCTGCATTCATATTGTAAGAGAATATTTTATTGGGCTTTCACAAAAGTAAAATTGTTTATGGCTCCATCGGAATTCTGAATTAAAATGTGGTAAACACCTGTGGCAAAACCAGAACTAGAAATGCTTAATGCGTTATCTTCTGTGCTCTGAACTGCAACAATTCTGCCTAAATGGTCTAATACCCGAACAGTAAAGCCATTCGAAAGGCCTTCAATGTTCAACTTATCATTAAAAGGATTTGGGTAAACTTTAAATGCTTCTTTGCCAACATTTTCAATCGAAGAGAAATTAGGAACTGTTATATTCTGAACACTTGAATCTACGCAATTATTGGCCGTTGCACAAATCAAACTAACTGCAATTGTAGAATTATCATAAGCACCCATGTCTTTGGTCAAGATTGCCGTATTTCCTATTACGGTTTGTCCAACTTTCCATAAATAACTAGCATTAGATTGGGCGTCAGCTATAAAATTATAATTCTTGAAAGCACGTGTAAATGTAAAAGTAGATACTGCTGCGTTATTTAAAGTAAATGTAACTTGACCATACGCTTTAGAACAAGCGTTAATTTTGCCTACCGCAGATAGTTTATCTCCAGAATTCAGCCCTGTAAATACGTAAGAATTGTTTGCACTTGAATTTTGCAAAACACCGTTTTTGTAATACTCATACAAGCTATAACCAGAAATAATATTCATCATGTATTGGTTGATGCAACTGTTGGCTTGGGTAGCAGTAGCGATTGCATTATCGAACAAGGTGTCAACTACATAAGCATATTTTTCAACGATGGCAGGACAGGTTGGGCTTAGGCTATCAATGATATAGATGGTCAAACTGTCTGATTTATTTGGTATAAAGGCATACGTTGTATCTTTACCAAAAGCTTGGCCATTGAAAGAAATACTGTATTTAGCTGCATACAATTTGGTAACCAAGGCAGTCAATGAACTTCCTTTACAAATTCTGGCGTCTAAATTCACATTAAATGCAATGTTGGAACAGAAATTTGTTTTAATTACAAAATTGGTGTCGGTGAATTTACATGGAGAATTCTGCAAAGTTCTTAACGTGATACTGTAGCTGGTATTGGGCTGAAGACCGCTTAAACTAAGCGAAGAATCTGTCGTCGTGTTTGAATATGACCCTCCATTTATTGAATATCTGTAGGCAATTACCCCATTGGTGTTTTTCCAGCTAAAACCAATGCTTGAGGTAGACTTAGTTGTTTGGATATTATTAGGATAAATTTTAGGAATAGAAACCAATTTTAGGGCATTGGAGAAAGCACTTCTACATCCGTTTATACTTTTAGCAACCGCTGTAACACTAATGGGACTGCTTCCGGAAAATACCGTGGTTAAGGATTTTGTTCGTCTGCTTAATACGCCATTGACATACCAATGAACACTGTCTATTAAATTGCCACTTGCGGTAAACGTCTCGTTGTATGGACCACAGATACTGTCATTGCTTGTTTTTGATAAAGAGATAGTGGGCTTACCATACCAACTCAATTTAAATGGGGCACTAATTTTCGCACATTGGTTGCTCGTATTGGTTACTTTCACCGTATAAGATGCACTGTCCTTAGCATAAATATTTCGAACTGCTTTATTGTTATTCAACCATAAGTAAGCGAGACCAGTTCCTGTATTGGCGCTCAAAAGCAATGAATCTCCTTGGCAGATACTTGCAGCTGACCCAGTAATAATTGTCGCAGCTGGCGAAGAATTAACAAGAATGTCTAACGTATCAGGAAAGCTAGCGCCCTTGCTATTTTTAACACTTAATATCACTTGTTTTACACCAGATGTGGTATAAACAACCGTTGGATTTTGAGCGGTGCTTGTAGAGGGATTTCCACCTGTCATTTTCCATGAATATGTCGTAGGTGAATTTGTCCCAGTACCTAATAATTGCACATTGTAATTGGTGCAAGAAATGGTGTCATTGCTTTTGGCTATTGCAACGGGCAACAAACTAGATGGGTTAATTTGGAACGATTTGCCATAAACCGCATCACCTGGATCGTCATTGCCATTATTATTGGTCGCCATTACCACTAAGTGGAATTTAACAGGCCCAATATTGGCAGAAGGCGCTTTCCATGTAAAAACCCATCTTGTACTATCTGTGCCAACATTTGCAGTACCTGTGGATGTTTGTGATATGTACTCCCTGGTTTGTCCACTTACAACAGCCGTTGATTTACCAGTCCTTGAAGTGGTGCTGGTTAAAGTACCCGCAGGACTGTTGTTTTTATCCAAGCAAGTAACTTGAAAACCAAATTTTACAATACCTGTTTGTTTGTAGGTAAGTTCCATGGTATATGTTGAGTCTGGGATATAACCATTTCCAGTGAAGTTAGATTTTAAACGTATGTTGTTTAAATTGCTACCTGAGGTTACTATAGACCCCCCATGGCAAGAAATGCAGCTGGATTCTCCTGGAGCATTGGTTAAAGATGGGTTTGGTCCACTAGCATTCATTATAGCGCTACAAAGCAC
>CANFXY010000128.1 GCA_947451105.1 Bacteroidota bacterium
AAAAACAGAAAAATTAATTATTCAATAAAAGGACTTATTTTTGCCCCAAAGCATTATGATTTTAAAAGGAAAAAAAGGAATTATATTGGGTGCATTAGACACCAAATCTATTGCATGGAAAGTTGCTGAACTAGCCCATGCTGAAGGCGCAGAATTCATTTTAAGCAACGCACCTATCGCATTGCGCATGGGTACAATCAATGAATTGGCTGCAAAGACAAATTCTGAAGTTATTGCTTGCGACGTGAGCCTTGACGAAGACATGAACAACTTAATTGATGCTGCGGTTGCAAAATATGGCAAACTTGATTTTGTATTGCACAGTATCGGTATGAGTTTAAACGTTAGAAAGAAAAATCCATACACCGATTTGAACTACGACTTCATGCATAAAACGTTTGACATATCTGCAATTTCATTTCACAGATTGATGCAGACTTTAATGAAGAAAGATGCAATGAACGAATGGGGAAGTATTTTGGGCTTAACCTATATCGCTTCTCAACGTGTGTTCCCTGATTACAATGAAATGGCTGAAGCTAAATCATTGTTAGAAAGCTTTGCCCGCAGTTTTGGCTACCACTATGGTGTATCTAAAAAAGTGCGTGTAAACACCATTAGCCAAAGTCCAACCATGACAACTGCAGGCAGCGGTGTTGGCGGATTTGACGCATTCTACACGTATGCAGATAAAATGAGTCCACTTGGCAACGCAAGCGCTGAAGCTTGTGCTCAATATTGTATATCATTGTTTAGTGATTATACCCGCTATGTAACGATGCAGAACCTATACCACGACGGCGGATTTAGTTTTACCGGAATCAGTGGTGATGTTATGGAAATGGTTGCTAAAGCAGGCGAATAAACTGACATTTAATCTAAAAAAAAGCCAGCAGACAAATCTGCTGGCTTTTTTTGTTTTCTTCGCAAGTATGTTTTTTAAAAAGCTCAAAGGATTGCAACATTTGGCAATATCAAAGAACCTGATCAACTTTATTATTTAGTATTTTAAAACACTATTTTTAAGCCCTTGATTTTCATAGTTTGCTCTTTTTTATAAATCAAAAATGATTTACATTTGTCGATATTATGGCTTACAACAGCTTACTTTTTGACAAACAAGGCAGCATCACAACGATAACCTTAAATAGACCCGACGTTTTCAATGCATTTAATGACGAACAAAGTTATGAACTTCAAGATGCATTAAAGGCAGCGCGTAAAGATGATGAAACCAGAGTTGTTATACTAACTGGTGCTGGCAAAGCATTTTGCAGTGGCCAAGACCTTAAAGCCATAGCTGGTGCAGAAAAAAGATCTTTTATAGATTCATTAAACAAACGCTACAACCCCATTATTCGCGAAATGCGCAATATGCCCAAACCAATCATTTGCAGATTGAATGGCGTTGCAGCAGGTGCAGGTTGTTCTTTGGCCTTGGCTTCTGATTTTATAATTGCCGCTGAAAATGCAAGTTTGATTGAGGTATTCATCAATGTTGGTTTGGTTTTAGACAGTGGATCATCTTTCTTCTTGCCTAGATTGGTAGGCAGCGCGAGGGCTTTCGAAATGAGCACCATGGGAAGTAAAATAAGCGCCAAGCAAGCATTTGAATGGGGAATGGTTAACCGCTGTGTTCCAGCAGAACAGCTTGATGAAGAAACAAGAATTGTTGCTGAATATTACGCCAATGCGCCTACAAAAGCCATCGGATTAATGAAAAAAATGCTAAACAATTCTTTCAACAGCAGTTTAGAAACCATGCTAGAAACTGAGACCTTTAGCCAAGAAATTGCTGGCAGCAGTGCAGACAACAAAGAAGGTGTAGCTGCATTCAACGAAAAACGCAAACCAAACTTTACTGGTAAATAAGATGAAATTATTTGTACTTTTTTTTAGCCTATTATTATTTGTTTCTCCAAGTGTTGCGCAAACCAATGTGCAAGAGATTTGTGGTTATAAAACCGAATTAGACCGTGTACTCAAAAGACAACCTAATTATTTAATTCTACAAAATGCGCTTTTCGAACAGGCCATGCAAGAATTCAAATCTTTGAGCAATGCCAAAAGAAGAATCGAAGCCGATACGCTGTATTTTGAAATCCCTGTTGTCTTTCACGTGCTATACAACAAAACTGCAGAAAACCTCAACGACACCTCTATCCTCAGTCAATTAAGAGAGCTAAACAACGCTTTCAGAAAACGCAACAAAGACACCACAAGAATTCGCGCTATTTTCAAACCCATTGCTGCAGATGTTAAAATACAGTTTGTCTTAGCCAATAAAGATCCCCAGGGCAATGCTAGCTCAGGAATTACCCGCACCTATACCAACAAAACAACATTTGCCGCCAATCAATTTGGAACCTATACCACCAATATGAAATACAGCGCCAATGGTGGTAAAGATGCTTGGGACCCAACTTCTTATCTAAATATTTGGATTTGCAATATGGAATTTCCAAATTATGTTGGGATTGTATATGGATTTGCTACCCCTCCAACCAATGCCCCAAATTGGAATGGCACTGGCGCCACCAAAGACACCAACAGCATGGAATCCGGCGTGGTATTACACTACAAAATCGTTGGCAGAAATAACCCACTTGCTCCTGTAAAATATGTTGAAGGCAAAGCTGCTATTCATGAAGTAGGACACTACCTTGGCTTAAGGCATGTATGGGGTGATGGAACCAATACAACTGGATGCTCTGTTGACGATGGTATTTTTGACACGCCAAACTGCAAAGCACAAAACGCAACATGCACGGGTCAAAACTCTTGCACAGACGCAAGCAATGACAAACCAGACCAAACTGAGAACTATATGGATTATGCGCTTGATGGCTGCGCAGGTATGTTTACCCAACAACAGGCCTTTATGATGCGGTTTGTGCTAGACAAACTTAGAACAGGATTGCCTTATAGAATTGTAAAATACGACACCATTCCTGAACCTGCTGCACCTTTAGATGGCTTTAAACTATACCCTAATCCGTTAAAAGAAGGTCAGAATTTCAATGTGAAAATCCCTGGCCAAAACAACGAGTACTATGCAACTTCAATCATTGATGCATGCGGAAAAGAAGTTTTCCAACGCAACTTGCTAGCGAACAAAATCCATAGTATTGAAACAGCCGGTCTCGCTCAGGCCATATACTTCATTGTTGTTCGCAACGCTGAAGGAAAGATTGTCTTCCGCCAGAAACTGCTTATTTTGTAGTTGATTGATCGATGAAATTAGTCGCTTTCTTTAAGCAACATTTCTTAACGCTCTTCTTTATACTTTTTTCGTTTGTCTATGGTATACAGATATACGAAACTGGAAAGAACTACAACAGATTTGACAAAGTAATTAACGAAGATGCCTTCGGTTATTACATCATACTACCTGCCTATTTCCAATACCAAGATCCAAACTTTGAATTTATTGATACGGTTTTAAGACAATCAGAGACCTATAAAAACTATGTGCCTCCTGTGATTAACACGGTAGAAAACGGCAAAAAAGTTTGTAAATACTATTCGGGCGTGGCCATTTTACAGGCCCCATTTTACCTAATCAATTCTAAACTTTTTGAAACAAAAAAAACAAGTACTGGATTTCTAAACAGCAATCATTTTACCATATTATTTGCTTCCGCATTTTATCTACTTTTGGGCATTTGGGGCATGGTGGATGTTCTGAAAAAACTAAAAATACACGCACTACTCATTGCCTCCTCAGTCAGCCTTACCTTGTTTGGCAGCAACCTACTCGCTTATGCAACTTACGACATTGCCTATAGCCATGTCTACTCTTTTTTTGCACTTGTGTTTTTTATCCGGGCAGCTTATCTCTTCAAGCACAAACCCAGTTATACCACTGCCCTACTCTGCGGAGTTTTCTTTGGTTTGATTGTGGTAATAAGACCGCTTAATGGAATCTCAATTTTATTCATTCCTGTCATTTTTGGCTTAAGCCCATTGATACAACTTTTCAGAAAACCACATTTAAAATTGACCGCTATGAGCCTGCTTGCTTTCGGTTTAATTATATCTGTTCAATCCATAATTTGGCATTGGCAAACAGGATGGTGGTATGTTTATCCCTACGGCAATGAAAGTCTAAATCTTGCAAAGCCTCAATTAACCGAATTGATCTTTGGATTTAATTGCGGTTGGGCCATTTACACCCCTGTTCCTTTTATCGCTTTGGTTCTTAGCCTGATTTTCCTTTTTTTAAAACAAAAGATTAGACAGGCCATTTGGATGTTTGTTTGCAGCTTTAGCCTGCTTTACCTGTTGTCTTCTTGGTACTATTTGCATTATGGATGTACTGTCGGTTGCCGCCCTATCACTGAGTTTTATGGTCCCTTGTTTATCGCTTTTGCTTACTCAATCAACTCATTTGTAAAATCAAAATGGTCAATTGTTATTTTGTTGCTTTTTACCTCATTAGGCATAAAATACAATTTAATGGTTCAGCATCAATTTTTTGAAAACATCATCAATTGGTGTGAGATGGATAAGAAACGTTTTCAAATGGTGTTCTTAAAAACCCATGAAGCCTATAAGTATGCAACATCTCCATTTTGGGATTTTAGCCAGTTCGACCAAGCCCCACCTGTAAAATCCATTTTAATAGATAAAAAACTAAACATTGACTCTGAAAAAAAAGAGGACAGGTTTCAAATTCAATTGCCAGAACTCGATGCAAAAGATTCGTCGCTTTTATTCAATTTAAAAATAAAAGGGACCATGTACGATGAAATAAACGATTCCTACCTCAGAATTCTCATCAATGACAATGGAGAATATATAGAGCTGCTCAATTTGTTGTTGAGGAGAAAAATGATAGAGGCCAATGTCGAGCAAACATTTATCTACCAATTTCACGTTGGCAAATCGATAAAGAAACCGCTGCTAAACATCAGTTTAGAGTCCGTGAACAACAAGGCTGTTTGCGGTTTGAAACTCGAGTCAATAGAGATTAAAAGGGTTAAATTGTAAAAGCATTTTTTTCTGTTTTTTGGTATTTTTTTAAACTGCCTTAAAATTTGTTTATATGGGTTTTCTATACTTTATTGCAGACAATAAACACCCTTTATTAAACCACTATGAAGATTATTGATATAAAGCCAATGAATGGCCCAAATTATTGGAGCATTAGAAGACACAAATTAATTGTAATGCGCCTCGATTTGGAAGATATGGAGGAACGCCCCACCAATAGCATAGATGGTTTTTTGGAGCGCCTAAAAACGCTGTTCCCTACCATGCATTCACACCGATGCAGCCCAGGTGTTCCTGGCGGATTTTTTCAAAGGGTTGAAGAAGGCACCTGGATGGGCCATGTTATTGAGCACATCGCTCTAGAAATACAAACGCTTGCAGGCATGAATTGCGGTTTTGGAAGAACCCGTCAAACATCTGCTAAGGGTGTCTACAATGTGGTTTTTAATTATTGGGAAGCCAAAGCAGGCGTATTTGCTGCCAAAGCATCCGTTGCCATTGCTGAAGCCCTAATTGAAGGCAAGCCTTACCATGTTGAAGATGACATACAAAGACTTCGTGAAATAAGAGAAGAAGAACGTCTGGGACCAAGCACAGGAAGCATCGTTGAAGAAGCCATAAAAAGAAACATTCCTTTTATCCGCTTAAACGGCCGCTCCTTGGTTCAGTTAGGCTATGGCATAAACCAGAAAAGAATTCAAGCCACAGTGGCCAGCTCAACCAGCAGCATAGCGGTTGAAATTGCATGCGACAAGGAAGACACCAAATTGCTTTTAGAATCTGCACAAATTCCCGTCCCTAAAGGCCGCATTTGTGTAAACATAGAAGAACTTGAAGCCGCAGCAAACCGCATTGGCTATCCATTGGTAACCAAACCAATCAATGGAAACCATGGAAAAGGTGCCACAACCGATTTGAAAAATTGGGATGAACTGCTCATGGGTTACGAAGCAGCAAAAGTATATTCTCGCTCTGTTATCGTTGAAAAATTCATCACGGGCTACGACCACCGCATCTTAGTAATCAACTATAAGTTTGTTGCCGCTGCCAAAAGAACACCGGCATCAGTTGTGGGCGATGGCAAACACAGCATTCAAGAATTAATTGACATCGTGAATTCTGATCCACGCCGTGGTTATGGGCATGAGAAAGTATTAACCTCCATAAAAGTTGATAAATTCACCCAACAAATACTAGACGACAAAGGCTTTACTTTGGAGACTGTCCTAGTAAAAGATTACGAACTTTTATTAAAACCTACGGCCAATATCAGTACGGGCGGAACAGCTGAAGACATCACCGACTATGTGCACCCAAGCAATGTTTTCATGTGCGAACGTATAGCAAGAATCATTGGCTTGGACATTTGTGGCATCGATATCATGGCGCCCGATTTAAGCATTCCAATCACAGAAAATGGCGGGGCTATTTTGGAAGTCAATGCCGCACCAGGATTTAGAATGCATTTAGAACCTACGGAAGGTATAGCTCGAAATGTTGCCGAACCTGTTATTGACATGTTATATCCTCCAGGAACGTCTGCTCGTATTCCGATCATTGCAGTGTCTGGAACCAATGGTAAAACCACTACAACCCGCCTAATGGCCCACGTGTGCAAACAACAAGGTTACAAGGTTGGATACACCACCACCGATGGGGTTTACATCCAAAATGAAATGATGATGAAAGGCGATTGCACAGGTCCAATTTCAGCAGAGTTTGTATTAAAAGACCCAACCGTTGACTTTGCTGTTTTAGAATGTGCAAGGGGTGGCATACTCAGGGCTGGCTTAGGCTTCCACAACTGTGACATTGCAATTATCACCAATATTGCAGCCGACCATTTAGGCTTGCAAGGAATAGATACCTTAGAACAACTGGCGAGGGTTAAATCAGTTGTTGCAGAATCTGTATTCCGTGAAGGCTATGCCATTTTGAATGCAGACGACAACTTGGTTTACAAGATGAAAGACAATATCTCATGTAAGTTGGCTTTGTTTAGCATGGATGAGACCAACCAACGCATTGTCGACCATTGCGCAGCCGGTGGATTAGCCGCTGTATATGAAAATGGTTACCTAACCAT
>CANFXY010000129.1 GCA_947451105.1 Bacteroidota bacterium
AGGAAAAACGTTTGGACTGTAGCTAAAAATGCTGTAGAAAAAGGTTTAACCTATGCTTACCGCGACCGCAAACAAAAGAAAAGAAACGTTCGTTCTGTATGGATCGTTCGTATTAATGCTGCCGTTAGAGAATACGGTATGTCTTATTCTGAATTCATCGGAAAATGCAATGCAACCAACATCACTTTAAGCCGTAAAGCTTTAGCTGATTTAGCATTGAACCACCCAGAAGCTTTCAAAGCAATTATCAATGAAGTTAAAGATGCTACTCCAGTATCTAGACCTGATAATGCGCCAAGAGTAAAAAACACTGCTGCTGCAGCTGTTGAAGCTCCGAAAGCAAAAGCTAAAGCTGCTCCAAAAGCGCCTAAAGCTGAAGCAACCGAAACACCTGCAGTTGATGCAAGTGCTGAAGAAGCTCCAGTTAAAAAAGCAAGAGCTAGCAAAGCTAAAAAAGAAGACGAACCAACTGCTGAGTAATCAGCCGTCATCATACTAAAAAAGGGAAGCTTTTGCTTCCCTTTTTTTATGCCTTAATTTTATTCTTGAATTTTCGCCAAACCAAGAACATCAAACCGCCTAAACCAATGATTCCACCAATGATCCAAGGACCAAATTTGAACCCTTGTTTTTTAGGAATTCCTATACCCCCCATTACCACTTGTTTGTTGCTGTCGGGTTTCGCCTCGGCTTCTGACAAAACAGTATCACCCATTGTAACAACAAAACTTGTATCGACTAAATCGGGAACAATTATTCTTGATATACTTGGTCCCCAAATATATGGTGAAGGAATTCCCATAGAGTGAATGATTGGGAGCTCAGGAATAGTCCATTCATACTTTATTGGGTTGAGATAAGTCCAAAGGTTACCAAGTTGATAGAATGAAATATCACCCATACCTAAATTAACTGAATCTAAACGAAAGCTAGCGCCTTTGACATCGAATAGTTCAACTTCAACCCTTTCACCACTCAGGGTCTGAGGTATTGTGACACTGGCCTTGCGGCTGCTGTCTATGTCCACATCAATTGAAAAGCTATCAATTTTGATTCTCATTTTCGTTATGTTAGCCTCGCGGGTATTGGCTTCACTAAATGTAGCAGAGATCACCCGCGTCAATTGAACTGAAATCTGGGATACGGTCTGTTGACTGCTATCAAGTGCTAGGGTATTGTTATTTTGCGCATTTAAAGCCCCTGAAGACATCAACAACAATCCACAAGCTGCGATTGCCCATGAAGGCGATAAGGTGGTTCTAGGACTTAAATCGCGGCCCAATTGTGAACTTTTAAAACGGCCGCAAACATTTGAACCCTCTTTAAAGAAATTAAAGATTTGAGAATCTGAATAACTAGAAAAATCATGCACCGTCTTTTCGCATTTAGAGCAATGCTTACCTTGTGGGTTCGAACCCATGCCATCCCAGTTCTCGTGACAGGGTTCTGCAATATTAATTCTCATAAAAAGCTAGAACGCCTAGCTGGGAAAATATTGCATAAAAAAAATCTTATGACATTTGAATGACATAAGATTTTTAAAATATAGTAACTAAGGTTAAGCTTCTAGTTCTCTAACAACACCCATTTTACTGAATTTATCGATTCTTTCCATAATCAATTCTTCAGAAGGTTTGTCTTTTAGCGTCTTATAAATCTTTTTAATTTCTTTTTTAACTGAAGCTATCGCTTTTTCAATGTCATTGTGCGCACCACCAAGCGGCTCTTCAATGATGCCATCAATCAAACCATTTTGCAACATATCAGTGGCGGTTAATTTTAATGCATCAGCAGCTTTCTCCTTGAACTCCCAGGTTCTCCATAAAATAGAGGAACAGCTTTCTGGAGAGATAACAGAGTACCATGTGTTTTCCATCATTATAACTTTGTCACCGACACCAATTCCCAATGCGCCACCACTCGCACCCTCACCTATTACAATACAGATTACAGGCACCTTTAAAACAGCCATTTCCATAAGGTTTTTAGCGATTGCTTCGCCTTGGCCTCTTTCTTCTGCTTCTAAACCCGGAGATGCACCTGGCGTATCAATAAGTGTGATGATGGGACGGTTAAACTTCTCAGCCAATTTCATTAAGCGCAATGCTTTTCTGTAGCCTTCAGGATTGGGCATACCAAAATTACGGTATTGTCTGTCTTTGGTGTTTCTGCCTTTTTGTTGGCCGATAAACAAATACGATTGACCGTCTATGCTGCCAAAACCACCAATCATGGCTTTGTCGTCTTTTACATTTCTGTCGCCATGCAACTCCATGAAATCAGGCGCCATGCCATAGATATAGTCCAAAGCGTAAGGGCGTTCAGGATGTCTTGAAATTTGAACCTTCTGCCAACCACTTAAATGGCTATAAATATCTTTTTTAGTTTCTTCAATTTTAGTTTCTAATGTTTTAATCATATCGTCCATAGCAACCTTTCCTTTGGAATGGGTTTCTTTGGCTTTCTCAAGCTGATCTATCAGTTCTTGAATCGGTTTTTCAAAATCAAAATGCATATTCTACTTTTTTACCAGGGGGCGAAATTAAATATAAATTTACTCTTTTTTATATTTTAATCCTGAGGCCACCAAACTATGGTCGCTAGAAAGTTTAAAGGTCTTGTAAAAAGTACCCTCAAAGGCCTTGGGATATAAGATATAATCAATCCGAAAATTAGGCATTAAACCTATATAAGTCCTACCCATTCCAAAACCACTTTCAACAAAGGCATCCTTCAAACCGTTACTGAGTGCTGAGTATGAATAGGAAACGGGGGGATCGTTAAAGTCGCCCATTACAAAATACGGATAGGTGCATTTTTGCATGTGTTTGCGTATTTCTTCAACTTGCACAGAACGCTTCAAATAGGCACTTTTCATGCGCTTTAACAAGCCTTTTGATTGCTTAATTTTTTCGTCATTGTCTTCAGGCAATTGTTCGATGAATTTATAGTCTTGTTTTTTAAATTTGAAGGATTGCAGATGCACATTATAAACCCGGTATACCCCTGTATCCATTTGCAAATCTGCATAAAAACACATGTTCCCAGTTAGACCATCAAAATGAACCAACTCCGTCTTTATAATTTTATATTGACTAAATATAGCCATTCCGTACTCGCCCTTTTTTCTTCCATCTTCTAACGTTTGAATGTAAGAATACTTAAATCCACAAAGTCTTTTCAAACTATCCATCGTTGAATTATTGCCGTTTCTCAAATTCAGAAATTCTTGTATACAAAGTATGTTTGGATTTAATTCATTCACCTGCTTGGCCAATTCTGACATATGCCAATTCGATTGAAAATAGCCAAACAAACCAGCATTGTATGAAACCAATTTAATTTCTGTCTCGACATTTGGAAGGGCTTTTCGAAATTGGAACGTTTGGTTAAAAAAACTAGACCCTATAACGATTGCGGCTATGCTTAACAGCGCTTGTATTTTAAATTGAAACAACCAAAAAAGAGCAAACAAAACATTCACAAATACTATAAATGGATAGGCCAATCCGAGTAAAGAAAACATCCAAGCCTCTGCTGGACTAATTAGCACAGATAAATATGAACCGAACAAAAATATGACGGCTAAAATATTAAAAGCAAAAACGAATCGTCTGAAAAATTTAATCAAATCTTTTAATCCTGGCTGGCTTTAAACAATATATCTTTTTCTTCTTTACTCAATCTATCGTAGCCGGACTTTGAAATTTTATCCAATATTGCATCTACCTCATCTTGACTAGGATTTCCCTTTTTATTGTCTTGATTTGACTTAGCAAATCCGGCATTCCCACGCTTATGTTCTAGCTTTAATTTCCTTGAATTGTATTTAGATTCTGGTTTAGAAGCCATCAATTTTACGTCAAACTTACCTTGACGGTAGAGGGCAAAACAGCATCCAAATATTGCACCTCCAATATGGGCTATGTGACCACCTGCATTAGATTCTGATATAGAAATCAAATCCAAAATAAAATAAGCCGCCGCTATCCATTTTAATTTCACCTGAAAGGTTCCAAATAAATACACTTGAATATTGGGCGCATAAACGGTGGCGGCAAACAATATAGCCATTACCGAACCACTCGCACCAATTAGGGTGTATGAATTCCCTTTGAATACAGGGATATAATTAGAAGCCAAAACAAAGAGCAATGCCGCTACGACACCGCCAAAAACATAAACTTTAAAGGCATCTTTCTTTTTGAAAAAATCAGAAAATATATTTCCAGCAAAGTAAAGAACCAACATATTGAAGGCGAAATGAAAGACACCGAAATGGCTAAATTGGTAAGTTAAAATGGTCCATGGCTTGATAAAGATATCAGACCAAGAAGAAGGCAATGATAAAAACGGCGAGAGAAATTCTCTTGTCCTGAAGAATAAAAAACCGAATAGATTTATAAGCAAGGCAAATAGAAAAACACCTGCATTAATAAATATTAATTTCAGGGTTGGCCCCGCATAATTGAATCGGTATTTCAATTCATTTAAATTGTTCATTCGCACTTACGAATATAACAAAAAAGCAATGAAAAAAGTATTTAATAAATCGAATTTTATTGAAACTTTGTTAGAATTAAATTGAAGGTTTCAGATTCAATTTTAACAATCAAAGGATTCTCAGCATCGTTTAAGTAACAGATTTTATTTACGCCATCTGTCATAACCACACAATCAATTAAAACTTCCTTATTTGCTTCGTCAAACACTTCAACTTGTTCGTGACCGATAACTCTATAGGCATTCAATGGACCTGCACCAAAGCCCAATTTGCAAGTTGAATTTTCTTTCAAGGCTTTGAATTGCGCTTTACTCAACCATAAAGTTGAATTTTTATCTTCTAAGCCCGCATCTGCATCGGCATTAAATTCTAATGTTTGCAAGAAGGCTGAATCCAATGATTTTGTATTGATGGTAATTTTACCTTTTTCAATTGCACTTGGGTTAAAACTTTTGCCTCTCTCCCAGTTAAATTGAATACCTCCGCTGTAGTTAAACTGACTTAAGTTCACGATAAAATCTGCATCCCCCATAGAATAGGTTAGTTTTCTGTATTTCAAAAGATCTAAGGTTTTGCCCATGTCTTTGCAAAATTCAGACAAATCAAAGGCTTCTCCACCTTCGGATAAACGCACCTTCTTGGCCAGTAGACAAGCTGAATCAGAGCGGCCAGTTAGATTAAAATATTTCGCATTTAGAATCCACACATCAGGCTGTTCTGGAGCATAGGCATTTAAGGTATCAAGATCTACTTGTACATCGGTTTGTTTTAAATCCAATTTGTATTTAGACCTTAAAAAGATTGACGTGTATTTATCGTTACCCGTAATTCTTGGAATAATTTCATTCAAACGTGTAATTGCACCAGTTGTATCGCCTACACCGTATAAGCATCTTGCATAAAACAAGTTCAAGTAAACACGGTTCATGGTGTCTTTCCATGTTTTGTTATAACTGATATCAAAACAATTAATGGCGTCTTGGTAATACCCTCCTGCCATTGCTACCATACCCAAATTGGCATAACCATCGGCATTTCTGCTCGCAATTTTTATGCTTTTACGGCACAACACACGCTTGATGCTATCGCTCAAGAACATATAGTTTAAATGCGTAACAGCAAATTTTGCATACACTTCTGGTTCTGAAGGATAGAACTTATACATTTTGTCTAAGTTCTTCCACATCTCTTCAAAATTGTTATTGAACATAGCAATGTTTGCTCTCAATAAATGCGCATCTCTATTTTTAGGATCTAGCGCTAAAATTTGCTTGATCACTTTCTCGCATTCTGCATCTTTTGAATCTCTATAGAACGCATAGGCTTGTTCTGTTAATTTAACAACTTGCGGATTTGGTTTTTTTGCTGCCGCTGTACCTGGTTTTGCAGCAGTAGTAGTTCCTGGTTTTTTAGCCGCAGCCGTTGTAGGTTTTTTCGTTGCAGTGCTTGTTGCAGGTTTTTTAGCCGCTACAGGCGCTTTGGGCTTTTGCTGTGAGAAAACAAGAAATGGCGTTAGCAATAATATAATAAGGAATTGTCTCATGAATGTTCGTTGAAGCTTAAAAAGGTTTCAAATATACGGGGAATTGATTTAAATGGGAAGATGAAAATTCTTGTGTTTACACAAAATTCCCACCAGAATTACGAATACTGAAACGCAAGCAAGAGTCTTTTTATTACTGACTGATGCCGATTTAAAAGAATTTAATAAAAATGAAGTTTTATGGTTTTAATATTTCTCCCCAAGTATATGTCTAATGGCAACACTTGCAACTGCACAGCCAAAAACCGCTGGCATATAACTTAGGGTTCCAATTAGTGAACGTTTTGGATAGGCTTTTTCAGTGGTGATAATTTTCGACTTATCGGCTTTTTCAGAACTAAACACACAGGTAATTCCTTTTTTGATGCCAAATTTCGATAGATATTTCCGCACATATCTGGCCAAATTGCAATTGTAGGTTTCTGAAATGTCCAAGATTTCCAATTTGCTTGGATCCATTTTTCCTCCGGCACCCATGCTGCTGACAAATGGCAATTTCAAATCGAGGCAAGTTTTGATAAAAAACACTTTGGGCGACAAGGTGTCTATGCATTCGCAAACGAAGTCAAATGGTTTACTATTTAACAATTCCCTGGTCCTATCGCCCTTTAAATATTCTGGCAATACGTGTAAAATCAATTCAGGATTAATGTCCAGTAAACGCTGGGCCATTACTTCTGCTTTTAATTGATGCTCGGTGCTTTTCAAGGCTGGAATTTGCCTGTTTCTATTGCTTGGATCGATGGTATCTGCATCCACTATGGTCATTTCGCCAACACCAGAACGGGCAATCATTTCGGCGCAAATCCCCCCTACTCCACCTAGGCCCACAACCAATACATGCGCCTTCATTAATTTAGCGACCTTTTCATCGCCCAACATCATTTGGGTTCTACCCATCCAATATGGAATTTCCATGCCGCGAAAATAATAATCTGTGTCTAAATTCGTCAAATGACTTACCCGAATTTTTTCCTCAAGTTGAGTAACAAATATTTCATACCTGCGTTATTATGA
>CANFXY010000130.1 GCA_947451105.1 Bacteroidota bacterium
AGTGAATCGTGAAAAACAACAATAGAACCGTTTTTCGTTTTCCTTTTCAAGCCATTGAGGGCAGCAGCGCAGTTCAATGATTTGTCGAAGTCGCAAGACAAAATGCTCCACATAATTATTTTATAGGATTCGCGCAGGACTTTAACTTGTTTTGGTTTGATGCGTCCGTAAGGTGGTCTGAACAAATTGCTTTTAATATATGTATTTGCTTCATTTACATTTTCAATGTACTCTGAGTTCTCTGTTTGCCAACCCTTTAAATGGTGCATGGTGTGGTTGCCAACCGTATGCCCTCTCTTAATGATTTCTGAATGTGTATCTGGAAATTTGCGAACATTGTCTCCTACGCAGAAAAAGGTAGCTTTTATGTTTCTTTTTTCCAATTCATCTGCTACCCAAATGCTAATCTCAGGGTGAGGCCCATCGTCAAAAGTGAGGTAAACAACCTTAGACCCTGCATCAGGAATTTCCCAAATTAAATGAGGGAAAAATTTCTGAAACCACATGGGTATGGATTGATACCAAAGCATAGGACAAATATAGATTAATAAGCCAAGTGTGCAATTAAGTAATTGTGTTTATTTTATGGTTAAATGTTAAATATGGCTTGATTTTAGGGGTACTAAATAATTAAACAGAAAATTATTTCACGTTATATATATTAAACAAAAATAAAATAGAAATATTTTTTAATATGTTTTAAAACAAATAATTATAAAAATTAAATGCAAATAAAAAATTAAACAAAAAATAATATATTAGCTATATGATAAACAAAATATTTTATATTTCCAAATTGTTTACAATGCGTTTTGATAAGCATTTGGTAACATTAAAACAATCTTTGATTGATGTATTTTTTTTGACATGCATTTAATTTTGCTGTACAATTTATGAACATAAAATACATCATTTTCTCTGTTTTTGTTTTCTTGTTTTTTGCTTGTAATTCAACAAAATCAAAACACGATTTGTCAAATTATAAAATAAACTATGAAGGCGTTTTAGATACCATAATACCGCATTTTGCGAAAAACCATGACACCATCCCAAGTGTAAATAAATTTTCACCCAAATACAAATTTTATTACGACCAGCAAAAACAGGAGCGTAATTACAAATGGTTAAACTACACAGAGTCGAAAGATGGGTATTCCTATTTTTTAATTCAGCGTGATGAGGCAAGTATAAAGCGCGACAAATTCATTGCGATTTGCGGACGTTTTAAACGCATGCAGGATGGGCGAATTGACTCGGCTACTTATGAAGAGATTTTTTGGACTTGGAAAATGAAAATTGAACAATTGACCGAAAAAGCGCCAATCTTGTTTGGTAAAGCTGTTGACGGTGAGTCATTGGCCGATTATACCCCTGAAAAGAGTAAAGATGAGTGGATTGAATTTCCTGGCAATGGTGTGTACTACGACAAGGTAAGTCAAACTTGGAAAACCAAGGCAATTCAATAAATAACATACGTTATCAACAAAAGTGAATAGAGCATTGTCTGCTGGGATTTGTTTTTCAGTGTTTTAATTCTATTTTTGCTCACTTATTAAAAACGCTATAAAAGAATGGGAATATTTAATGACATCGTTGCTAAAGAAAAATCAATTGCAGTTATTGGCTTAGGATATGTTGGTTTGCCATTGGCCCTTGAGTTTTCTAAAAAATACCGTGTGGTAGGTTTCGATATTAATCCCAAACGCGTGGACATGCTCAACAGGCATGAGGATCCAAGTAAGGAAGTTGCGCCAGAAGAGTTCAAAGGTTGCGACATTTCATTTTCTTATAAACTAGAAGAAATTGCCAATTGCAATTTTTATATCGTTGCTGTTCCAACCCCAATTGATGAAGGTAAAAATCCTGATTTGAAACCTTTAATTGGAGCATCAAAAACGGTAGGAAAAGTTTTGAAAAAAGGAGACTATGTGGTTTTTGAATCTACAGTTTACCCCGGTTGCACTGAAGAAGATTGTATTCCTGTTATGGAAGCAGAAAGCGGATTAAGTTTCGCTAACAACGATTTCAAAGTGGGTTATTCTCCAGAAAGAATTAATCCAGGTGATAAAGTAAATACGCTAACCAAAATCTTAAAAATTGTATCTGGTAATGACGCTGAAAGTTTAGAAGAAATTGCCTCTCTTTACGGTTCAATTATTACTGCCGGTATTCACAAAGCACCGACAATTAAAGTAGCGGAAGCGGCTAAGATCATAGAAAATACACAACGCGATTTGAACATCTCTTTGATGAACGAATTGAGTTTGATTTTTGATAAAATGAACATCAATACCTATGATGTTATTGAAGCAGCTGGAACCAAATGGAATTTCTTGAAATTTAGTCCAGGTTTGGTTGGTGGCCATTGCATCGGTGTTGATCCTTACTATTTAACTTACAAAGCAACAGAATTGGGTTTACACCCTAGAGTTATTGCCGCAGGCCGTTATACGAACGACATGATGGGTGCTCATATAGCGAACGTGGCGATCAAAAAATTGATAAGCAACGATAAGCAAATTAAAGATGCTAAAATATTAATTCTAGGTGCAACCTTTAAAGAGGATGTTGCGGATATCCGCAACTCTAAAATAGTTGACATCGTCAAAGAATTGAAAAGCTATAGCGTAGATGTTGAGGTCGTTGATCCACGCGCTGATTCTGAAGAAGTATTCGAAGAGTATGGTTTTCATTTGGTCGATAAAATGGGGACAGGTTACGATGGCATAATTGCAGCCGTAAGCCACCAAGAATATAAGGGTCTTGATGAAAGTTATTTTACATCTATTTGCAACAGCAATTCTTTTATACTCGACCTTAAAGGGATTTACCGCGGTAAATTCAGCAACATGGAGTATTGGAGTTTGTAACCCCAAAACTTTTCGTTCTAAAAATCTATTTGTTTATTTATAACTAATGCAATTAAAGTGCATTTATTGATTTAATTTTGACGCCAGATTAATCAGCTTAACTGTGCGTTAAGCGTTTGGTCGTTTTAATAAAATAAAATGCTTCTACATACTAAATTTCTGAATCTGTTTTTTGTTATACTTATTCTGTCCGCTTGTAATTCCGGGAAGAATAAAAAAAATGCCAGTCAAGACAAAGGTAAAGGGCCAGTATCAATCGATGTGTCCATTGCACACAATCAGTCTTTCTCTAACATGGTTGAAGCGAATGGAAACATTCTAGCGCTTGAGTCTGTTCAACTTAAACCTGAAATGAATGGCCGTATTGTCTATTTAAATATCCCCGACGGGAAAACAGTGTCTGAGGGTACTTTGTTAATGAAATTATACGACGATGACTTAAAGGCGCAATTGAAGAAATTGAATGCCCAATTAATCATTGCAAAGAAAACGGAAGCTAGACTAAAAAGTTTGCTGCTGCTTAATGGGTTAAACCAACAAGAATATGACCTTGCCCTTACTCAGTTGCAAAACGTTGAAGCGGATATTGATTATACCAATGCCCAGATACGCAAAACAGAAGTAAGAGCTCCTTTCACAGGTGTCATTGGTTTGAGAAGGGTTAGTATAGGGGCTTATGTAAGTCCCCAGGATGTATTGGCCACCTTGCAAGAAATCAGTGCGTTGAAAGTTGATTTCGTTCTGCCAGAAGCTTACGCCAATGCCATAGGAAATGGAGATTTGGTTGAGGTTTTAGACGATCAATTGCAAGTCTACAATGCACAAGTGATTGGCGTAGAACCATTGGTAAATGCAAACACCCGAAACATTCAGGTACGTGCCATGTTGAAGGATTCAAAAGGAAAACTCAGGCCAGGTGCATTTGTGCGTGTGCAACTCGATGTGGCAAAAAACAAAGAGGCTATTTTGGTGCCTACCAATTGCATTATTCCTGAAACAAGATTTAAGAAAATAGCTGTAATCAAAAACGGAGTTGTCGACATGCGCACCATTGAAACAGGATACCGTGGTGAAAGTTTTGTAGAAATTACTTCTGGTTTAAACATAGGTGACACGTTTGCTGTTAATGGCATCTTATACCTTAAGCCCAAAGCAGAGGTGATAATTAAAACGGTTAAACCTTAATTTTTTGCCACCATGAATTTAGCAGAATTTAGTTTAAAACGTCCGGTATTTGCCATTGTTTGCAGTATAATTATTATTGTATTTGGCGGTGTCGCCTACAAGTTTTTAAGCCTACGCGAATATCCTGCCATTGATCCACCTAATATTACGGTAAAGACCAATTACACCGGAGCTAGCTCAGATGTAATCGAAAGCCAAATAACAGAACCTTTAGAAAAAGGCATCAATGGAATTCAGGGTATTAGAACCATTACTTCTTCAAGCAACCAAGGAAGCAGTTCCATTACGGTTGAATTCAATTTGGATGTTGACCTAGACAATGCCGCAAGCGATGTGCGCGACAAAGTTGCCCAAGCTCTAAAACAATTGCCTGCCGATATTGATGCGCCACCAGTGATTAGCAAAGCAGATGCTAGTGGCGATGTAATCATCATTCTTGCTGTACAGAGTAAAAACAAAAGCATTATACAACTTAGTGATTTTGCGGAAACGGTCCTTCAAGAAAAATTTCAAACCATTCCTGATGTTAGTGGTGTCAATGTTTTTGGATTGCGTCGTTATGCCATGCGCTTGGATTACAATCCAGATAAAATGAATGCCTATGGGGTCACTGTTAGTGATATTAGAAATACTTTAGACAAAGAAAATATAGAACTTCCGGGGGGTAAAATTTATGGCAATAAGACAGAACTTATTGTTAAAACCATGGGTCGCTTAAGTACAGAAGCCGATTTTAGAAACCTGATACTCCGCGAAGACGAAAACGGAATTGTGCGCTTAGGAGATGTAGCCGATATTCGATTGGGGAGCGAGGCGGAAGAGGTGGGTTTTCGATTAAACGGCATTACCTCTATCGCTTGCGGAATTGCGCCTCAGCCGGGGGCAAACTTTGTTAAAATATCAGACGAGTTTTACAAACGACTTGAATCCATTAAAAAGCAAAAAGGTTTTGAAGATATTGAATTTACGGTTGTGCTCGACAACACCGCAAATGTAAAACGCGCTTTGAAAGAAGTTGAAGAAACACTGATTATTGCTTTGGTTTTGGTGGTCTTGGTTGTTTATCTGTTTTTTAGAAATTGGAGCATCGCTTTCCGTCCCTTAATTGATATTCCTGTTTCATTGATAGGTGCATTTTTTATTATGTACTATGCAGGATTTAGCATCAATGTTCTTACACTCTTGGCCATTGTATTGGCTACAGGTTTGGTGGTAGATGACGGTATCGTTGTAACTGAAAATATCTTCAGAAAACTTGAGGGCGGAATGGACATAAAGGATGCGGCACGCGAAGGTTCTAAGGAAATTATATTTGCCGTTGTTTCAACCTCAATAACATTGGCTGTTGTATTTCTGCCAATCGTTTTTATACAAGGTTTTGTAGGTAGTTTGTTTAGAGAATTTGGAATTGTAATCGCTGGTGCGGTGCTTATTTCTGCCTTTGTTTCTCTAACTTTAACGCCCGTTCTCAATGTTTTGTTAACCCGCAAGAAGCCAAAACCTTCATGGTTTTATGTAAAGACTGAACCATTCTTTGAAGGTTTAGAAAATGGGTATAAGAACATGCTTCAAAAATTCATGAAAGTGAAATGGGTGGCATGGGTAATCTTGTCCACTTGCGTTGTGGTAATCGGACTGCTATATGGCAGTTTACAATCTGAGTTGGCTCCCCTAGAAGACAAGAGTCAGTTTAGGTTTAATGCCACAGCACCAGAGGGGACTTCATTTGATTTCATGGACCAATACACCCAAGGATTGGCCGATTATTTTTACGACAGTGTGCCAAGTAGACAATTTGTTTTTGCGTCGACCAATAATTCCTTTTCAAATGGATCAACGAACAATGCATTTGGTCGGGTGGTTTTGGCCAATCCTGAGGACCGCGATTTGTCTCAGGAAGAAATAGTAAACTTAACCAATGCTGGTGTTGCTAAATTCAATGATGCAAGGGTTTTCTTGGTTCAAGAACAAACAATAAGTGTTGGTTTTGGATCAAGAGGTTCTTTGCCGGTTCAATTCGTTTTGCAGAATCTCGATTTTCAAAAAATCAAAGAAGTTATGCCTAAATTTCTTGCAGAAGCGCGCAAGGATGAAACCTTTCAAATGGTGGATGCGAATTTGAAATTTAACAAACCAGAATTAGAAATAACGATAGACCGTATAAAAGCAAAAGATTTAGGTCTTAGTGTTCAAGATGTTGCTCAAACACTTCAGTCAGCATTGAGTGGCGGACGCTTGGGATATTTCTTAATGAATGGAAGACAGTATCAAGTGGTTGGTCAAATGATGCGCGCAGAGCGCGACAATCCATCAGACTTGAATAGGTATTATATACGCAACAACCGAAATGAAATGATACAACTAAGCAGCATTGTTTTGGTAAAGGAAAATAGCAACCCGCCACAATTGTACCATTACAACCGATTTAAATCAGCTACCATATCAGCATCGCTTGCACCTGGTAAAACAATTGGAGACGGCGTAAAGGCTATGCGTAAAATAGGCGATAAATTATTAGATGAAAGTTTTTCAACGTCTTTAAGTGGTCCGTCGCGCGACTTTGAAGAAAGTTCTTCAAATACCTCTTTTGCATTTCTTTTAGCCTTGGTGCTTATATACTTGGTATTGTCTGCTCAATTTGAAAGTTTTATCGATCCTCTAACCATTATGATTACTGTTCCTTTGGCCTTAACTGGCGCCTTGGTTTCTTTATGGTTAACTGGTCATACCATCAATATATTTTCACAAATTGGGATGATCATGCTTATTGGATTGGTGACGAAAAACGGTATTTTAATTGTTGAATTTGCCAATCAGAAACGTTTGGCTGGATTGACTAAAATGCAAGCCATTGTAGAAGCTGCTGCCCAACGTTTAAGGCCAATCTTAATGACCAGTTTGGCCAC
>CANFXY010000131.1 GCA_947451105.1 Bacteroidota bacterium
ACTAGCCTCATCACACTTGGTTGGTGTAAAAATAATATCACCTGTTTCTTTGTCGAAATAAAATCCTCGAGGTGGCTTAGCGTTTGGAAGCGCTTTACAATTAACAACACCTGGGCTTGGTGGACAATATGGTGTAACTGGAAAATTCTGATCAAAAGAACCTGTGTAGGATTCAGGGTCATTTAGACCCCTTAAGGGTGCAGACAATTCAAATGATAAACTATCGCCTTCGGCCAATTCAACAGCCCCATTGTTATAGTAAAAAGGTGTAGAGCAACACAAATTGCGCAAAGGAATGGTTTTAAACACAGGGGAAGTATTGCCAATGTTTTTCACCGCACATAGATCAAGCATGGCATCCAAATAAAAATTACCTGGACTCATCGTTGTCACAGCACCTGTTCGGCAGCACACAGAAAAATAAAAAAGCACTTTACATGAGCTTGACTTTATAGAGCTATAAGGCGATTGGGTAAAATCGACCAGCGATTCAAATATATGCTCTTCTGTACCAGAATTTGTTGTTGTATTGTTTGGATCACAAGGCAAGGTGTCATTTTTACAAACCAAACTAATATCTTTAATAGAAGTTCTGTTGGCTGTTATGGTGGCATCTACATTTCCATCAGCTGTGCTCACACCAAAACGAACTTGATTTAAACCAAGTGGAACACCCGAGCATTCGCGGTATAATTTAAAAACGACCTTGTATTTATCTGGTGCTACATAAATATACTTAATGTCGCCGCCCAATACATGCGAGGCCTTTAAATTTTGAAAAAACAATACACTCAGCAGTGAGAGCGTCCATAATTTTAATGTACTTTTCATGAAGATTTAATTTTAGACGTAAATTTAACTCAAAATGTGGCACTAAAAAAATTAAAATTGTAAAAACTGTTTCAAATTGTTGTTCTTTGAATCAAGATAAGGCAAAACTTTTTAAAATGAAACACAAAATAATTTTCCTTTTTATCGGTTTATTCACTTGTAAACTGTCACATGCGCAAGTAAAGGGTTGCACCGACAAGCAGGCAAACAACTACAATTCTTCAGCTACGGAAAATGATGGTTCGTGCATTTATAACAAAACCAATTACAACAGCAAAATCATTTGTTCCAAACTGAGTGATACTTTACAAGAAAGCAGCGGTTTAATTTATTTCAACAATTACTTTTGGACCCTTAACGACAGCAACAATCCACCAATCTTATATGCCTTCGATAGTCTAAAAGGGTATATTGTTAAACAAGTTTTTATTAAAAACAGAAACAACACCGATTGGGAAGACTTGAGTCAAGATCAAAACTATATTTATATCGGCGACTTTGGCAACAACAATGGTTCGCGCAAAGACCTTCATATTTTAAAAGTAAAAAAATCAGATTTAAACTCAAATTCTGTTTATGACACAGTTGAAGCGGAGAACATCCGTTTTGCCCTTAGCGACCAAACAGACTTTAATCCTGGATCTCAAAACCACAACTACGACCTTGAAGCCATGTGCGTGTTGAACGACAGCATCCACCTGTTTAGTAAAAATTGGGCCGATAAGAAATCAAGACATTACATCTGCCCAACTGACACAGGTTATTACAGTTTATCTCCAATTGAAACGCTGGAAACCAATGGACTCATAACAGGGGCCTGTGCCAACAGCAATGGAAGTATTACTTTATGCGGTTATAACAACAGCAACGGTGCAAGCTTTTTGTATTTGATTTGGGATTACAAAAACAAGCAATATTTAAGTGGCAACCGAAGGCGCATCGATTTGGGAACAGTTATCAGCACGGGACAAAACGAAGCGGTATGCGTAAAAGGAAATACGGTTTACATGAGCAACGAAAAACAAATTCCCAATGCCCAACTGCAAAGAATAGAAACCCAACAATGGCTTGGTATTAATACCAGTAATAAATCAAAGTTTGTAAGTTATTGCAAAGACCATGTCTTGTATATCGAAACGACTATGGGTGAAGTAACTTTGAAAATAACTGATTCTAGTGGCAAAATGGTATACAGCAATCTGAATTTTAAAGGAGAATTAAAATTAGATGTTAGTCATTTGTCAACCGGTGTGTATACCATAGAATTGGGAAACAGCCGCAGTCAGAAAATAATTATTGAATAATTTTATTTCCAAACCGTGGTTTCAATCATGCGGATGACATCCTGCTTGATGAATTGAAAAATAGGTTGTATACTGTCAATTTCCGTCTTCGCATTAAAATACAAAGCACCGCGCAAGAAATGTTTCTGGCCATCGCTGATGTAAAAATTCAAGTTGGTGGCCGTATTTCCTTTTAACTCATATATAATTCCACTTGAGTGCGTCTTCGGATTCTGAAGTTCTATCTCCTCAATTTCCTCCGCACGTATGTCGTGCTTGTAGGCTAAGCGACGGGTATCGTCGAACAATTGGTCAAATTCAGCACGGTCTTTAAATGCTTGATAGCTTAAATGCAAGGTCGCATTAAAAGGCAAATAATGCACGTTATACCAAAAGGGATGTGATTTACTGTCTCCATCCTGGTAAGGTTCTACAATGGCGTATTTGGGGTATAGAAACGTATAAGGCGCAGTGGTGTCAAACAATTGGTAAGCCTTTTTAGGATAGTATTCACGTGGATAAGCGTGGGGCTTTGGCGTGTTGGCATCAGAACCACAGGCAGCCAATAAGAGTAGAATTGTAAATTTTAATAACCTCATTCGATAACAACTTTAATGCGTTTGATTCTGCGGTTGTCGACAGACTCTATGGTAAAACTGAATTGCTTGTAAATTATTGTTTCGTTGCGTAAAGGAATTTTACCATGCAGCTCCATAATCATACCCGCAACCGATTCTGCATCTCCTTTTACTTGGTCGAAGAAGTCGTCATCCGTTTGCGATATTTTACAAAAATCATTGATCAACATTTTACCTTCAATGATGTATTTGTTGTGGTCAATCTTGCTATAGCTTAAAGGCTCTTCGTCAAACTCATCGTTGATTTCTCCGAAAATTTCTTCCAGGATGTCTTCCATGGTAACAATACCTAGTTTGCCCCCGTACTCATCTACTACTATGGCCATGTGCATGCGCTCTTCTTGGAAATCGGACAACAACAAATCGATTCGCTTGTTGTCAGGAACAAACAATGCTGGCTTAAGCAATGTTTTCCATTCGAAATTATCGGTTTGGTATAGGTGGGGCAGAATTTCTTTGATGTATAGAATTCCAACGATGTTATCAAAAGTATCTTCGTAAACAGGGAAACGGCTGTAGCCAATTTCGTTTACCTTGCTCAGCATTTCATTAAAAGGTATTTGTACATCTAAAGCGGCAACATCTACCCTACCTTTCATAATCTGTCTGACGGTTTTGCTACCGAAACTAACTATCCCTTTAAGAATCTCTTTCTCTTGCTGGCCAGTGTGTTCATTGGACGTTATGTCAATCGCATGGGTCAATTCATCAGCCGACACGGTGTGTTCGTGAATGCGCACACGACGGTCGATAATGGTTGTAAATCGAACCATTGGGTAAACAAGGAAACCGAATAACCGTTGACAAAACAACAAAGGGAAAGACATGAATTTAGAGATGCTCACATTGCGTTTGGTGGCATATACTTTAGGCACAACCTCTCCAAACAACAACAAAATAAGTGTAACAAGAATAACTTTAATGGCAAAATCCAAATAGTCGTTCATGTTCGGGTCTAGAATTTCTTCCAACCAAACCGAACTGACAATAACGAAGGTTACGTTAACGAAGTTATTGCCTACAAGAATAGTTGCTAATAATTTCTTAGGTTGGCTTAAGAGTTTCAGAACGGCATTGCCTGTTGGAGTATCAGAGGCTTTCATATCGTCTTTGTCTTTTGCAGATAATGAAAACAAGGCATTTTCAGAAGCAGAAAACAAGCTTGACAAGAAAATTAAAGTTAGTAAGAATACAAGTGTACCAAAAATGTACAGGTAGCTAGAGTTCTCTAGGTTAGGATTGAGAATGTTTGCGATTTGAATAAAATTCGAAGGATAAGGGTCGTCTGCCATATATTTACGTGAATTAGAAGGGCAATGGATCAGAGGCATCGAGATGCTCGTCCATTACATTTCCATTTTTGTCATTTGGGCCAATTCCATCAGCAGAAGGACCATTGGAAACTACTTGAAATTGAAGTGCGCGAATTCTCACAGCACTGCGTTTGTTTCCATCTTTGTCTGTCCAAGTTTCATTTTTGATTTTCCCTTCGATAAATACAGTGCGGCCTTTGCGCAAAACTTTCTCTGCGTTGCGGGCTAATGCATCCCACATTTCAACATGGTGCCAATCGGTTTGTTCAACCTTATTACCTGATTTATCAATAAAAACCTCATTGGTAGCCAAAGTAAAATTAGCGACTGCTCGGTTGTGATCAAGGTATCTAACCTCTGGATCTTTTCCCAATCTTCCCAATAAAAAAACTTTGTTAACCATTCAATTCAAAATTGCTGATGGTTACAAAGATAATAAAAATTTCTCTATCAAAATAGGCAGCGGATAATTTTGCCTAGAATCGGCATTTACCCAAATACAATTTTCTAGCTTAAACGTTGGCTGTTCGTTGCAGTTAACCTCAAAAAACTTGGCATTTATCTCTTGGTGGGTAAGCAAGTGTTTTATTGAATTTAAATAACGAAGCTCAGAGGCAGCAGAAACTAAAATCTCTTTCTTAAGCAAGTCATTGACTTCTTGAAGCTGGGTCAATACATCTTTCAAGTCGCTAAATTCATCTTTAATGTCTAGATCATGCGCAGTTTCAATTAGAGGCAGCTGATATAAGTTTTGCCATATATCACTTTCACTTCTTTTTATGAGATAAAACCCGTCGTTGTATTTGATATAAAAAAAGTTGAAGTAGCGTTTTTTCTTTGCTGCCTTTGCTGCTTTTACAGGAAGTTGACTTGTGTTTCCTAGAGCTTTCGACTGACAATAGGCAGAAACGGGACAAATATCACATTTGGGATTATCTGGTTTGCAGACCATTGCCCCCAGTTCCATCATGGCGTTATTGAACTGAGCTGGGTCAACCCCTTGAATCATTTCATTTAGGATATCCAAGAAAGCTGCTCGGTTCTTTTGCTCATTGATAGGTAAATGTATGTTGTATAATCTTGATATTACACGAAAAACATTGCCATCTAGCGCGGGATATGGCAAATTGTAGGCAAAAGACAAGATTGCAGAAGCGGTATACTGCCCTATTCCGGGTAATTTTAAAATTTCCTCCATGGTATTTGGAAAAATTCCCTGATGCTTATCAGTTACTAAAACAGCAGTTTTGAGCAAGTTACGCGCCCTTGAGTAATAACCAAGTCCTTGCCAAAGCTTCAAAACCTCTTGTTCATCCGCATTTGCAAGAGACTGAATATCAGGATATTGCTCGACAAAGGCATAGTAATACTTAAGTCCCTGATTTACTTGTGTTTGCTGAAGAATGATTTCTGACAGCCAAATTTTGTATGGGTCATTGGTAGAGCGCCAAGGCAGGTCTCTCAAATTATTTTTATACCAAGTGACAATTTCTAAAACATTTTGCATAGTTTTGTGTTTAAATAAGTTAAAAGGTAAAAATTGATTAAATAATTACAAATAAATATGACCAAAGCAGAAATTATCAGCGAAATTTCAGAAAAAACCGGGATTGACAAAGTTATAGTAACTGAGTCACTGGAATCTTTTTTCAAAGTAATGAAAAACAACATGGCGCAAGGTGAAAACATTTACTTTAGAGGGTTTGGTAGTTTTATCTTGAAAAAGAGAGCAAAGAAGATCGCCAGAAACATCTCTAAAAACACAGCATTGGTAATAGACGAGCACTTTATTCCAAAATTCAAGCCTGCAAAGGTATTCTTAGAAAAGATCAAAACAAGCGTTCCTGCAGATTTTGTTCCTAAAAAAGAAGAAAAAGAATATTAATTTCGCGGCATGAAACTCAAATTCGTAAAAGCAATCTTGATGGTTGCTTTTATTGTTTTAACCGCTAGCCTAAGTTATTTAGGATTTAACCACAAAGAAGCAAGCATTGATTTTGCTGCTTTAGACAAAGAAAAGTCAGCATCCGCTAATATACAAAATGAGGAGGCCTTTGAAAACATTCTAAAAAATATAGGCAACAGTACCAGCGTAGTTAAACCAGATATTTTACAATCCAACGACACAGCCAGATTGGCTTTGTCTATTCGTTTGTTAGACACTATGAAATTATACACCTATGCAGGTGTATTGACTGAGCGTTTGGCTAATATCCAAAAAACTTCTACCCGTTTTCATTCCGCAGCCCGTTACTATTTATTGGCAACAGAAGAGCACAAAAACGAGTTGATGTTGTTTAAAAAGGCTAGAAAGAACTTAGAAACTGCCATAAGTTTATCGCCTATGAACCTAGACGCTAAAGTTGATTTGGCTGTTAGTATATACAACATCAACAATTTTCAGAGACCAGACGACAAAATGGATTTGATGAAGCCTGCCAAGCTCCTTTTAGAGGTTGTAAGGACCGATTCAAGCCACATAGATGCCCAATATTATTTAGCCAAATTGGCTGTTGAATCAAATCAATTAGAAAAAGCTATTGAAAGATTCAAAAAATTAGTATATTTGCAGCCCCAAAATCAAGAATATTGTCTCGAATTGAGCAAAATTTATGGAACTTTGGGAAACCAAAAAGAATCAAAAGCATGGGCCCTTAAAGCCCAAGCATTAAATTAAGTTAAACATTAAAGATATTTATTATGCCAAGCGGAAAAAAAAGAAAAAGACACAAAATTGCTACTCACAAACGCAAAAAAAGATTGAGAAAAAATCGTCACAAGAAAA
>CANFXY010000132.1 GCA_947451105.1 Bacteroidota bacterium
AATAATTAACAAACAACATAAAAAAATTTTTTTAATAACTTTTTTTGAACTTAATTTCAGAACTGAATTGAAAATCAGACAGCATACAATAACACATTGAAAATCAAAGAAATATAATGAGCATGAGTGGACAACAATTTAACGCAGAATCTGTTTGGGCAAATTGCCTAAAAATTATTAAAGACAATCTAAACCCGCAAAGTTTTAAAACTTGGTTTGAC
Organism: Bacteroidota bacterium; assembly: GCA_947451105.1. Lineage (GTDB taxonomy): Bacteria > Bacteroidota > Bacteroidia > NS11-12g > UBA955 > JABMMZ01. The sequence continues at coordinate 222 of CANFXY010000132.1, forward strand.
CCAATTAGATCTGTAAAATTAGAAAATAAAGTACTTACCATTCAAGTTCCGAGTCAGTTTTTTTACGAATGGCTTGAGGAGCACTATGTTACTCTTTTACAAAAGACGCTAAAACAAGTTTTAGGAGTTGGAGCAAAATTGGAATATAATATCATTGTTGAAAACAGCACACCAAGCAATGGGCCATACACGATTAATGTACCAACTGGGAGCAGTAAGAAACCAGTAACCAACGAAGTGAATTTGCCTCTTAATGTAACCAACAACATTAAGAATCCATTTATCATTCCTGGTTTAAGAAAAATTCCAATTGATTCACAACTAAATCCTAAGTATACCTTCGATAATTTTATTGAAGGCGAATGCAACAGATTGGCTAGAGGTGCAGGCTGGGCGGTAGCTCATAACCCAGGTGGCACAGCTTATAACCCGTTAATGGTATTTGGTGGTGTAGGATTGGGTAAAACCCATTTGGTGCATGCGATAGGAAATTTAATCAAACAGGTAAACAAGAACAAAACAGTTATATATGTGTCTGCCGAGCGATTCGTTAACCAATACGTTGAATCGGTTAAAGCAAACAACCAAAATGACTTTGTTAATTTTTATCAAAGTTTAGATGTTTTGATTGTAGATGACATTCATCAATTGTCACAAAAGACTAGAACCCAAGAGATATTCTTTACGATATTTAACCAATTGCATCAAACAGGAAAGCAAATCATTTTAACCAGTGATAAGGCGCCTAAAGACATTAAGGATGTTGATGAAAGATTGTTGTCAAGATTCAAATGGGGATTGTCTGCAGACTTAAGTATTCCTGATTTTGAAACTAGAATTGCCATCTTAGAGAACAAAGCATACGAAAGTGGTTTGTCATTGCATAGAGAAGTTGTAGAATACATCGCACACAATGTAGACAACAACATCAGAGAAATTGAAGGTGCTTTAATTTCATTGTTGGCTCAAAGCTCGCTAAACAGAAAAGAAATTGATCTTGATTTGGCTAAGCAGATGATGAAGAATTTTGTCAAGAATGCAACAAGAGAAATCAGCATTGATTACATCCAAAAATTGGTATGTGATTTCTACAATGTTTCTGTTGATAGTGTTAAATCTAAAACAAGAAAAAGAGAGATTGTTCAAGCGAGACAAATTGCGATGTATTTTGCTAAAGACTTAACAAAAGCTTCTTTGAAAAATATTGGCACTCACTTTGGAAACAGAGACCATAGTACGGTAATCCACGCTTGTCAAACTGTTAATGATTTGATCGATACAGACAAGAAATTCAGACACGATGTTGAAGAATTAAACAAAAGAATTCGCATCAACACCTACTAGTATTTGTAAAAAAAATATTTAAACAAAAGACCCACTTCAGAGTGGGTTTTTTATTGTCTAATATTTGTAGAAAAAATACGAAGAAGAATAAGCTAAATGAGGCAAAAAGTTAATTGGGTATTTTATGAGAATTTAAACGAGAAAAAAGACTGTTTTATCTCTTAGACAATATATTGTAAAAAAATTTGTTTAATTCAATAATTGACTTCATATTTGTAAATCATACTGTATTGAAATAAACCAGCAAATGAAAAGAATCATACTATCTCTCCTAAGTGTAACTTTCGCCCTATTAATTACTGGCGATTTGAAGGCCCAACAGGATCCATACACCACCCATTATGCATTTAATAGGATGGCGTACAATCCAGCTGTAGCGGGCTCTTTGAAGCGTTTTTGTGTTACGGCATTGTCGCATTATCAGTACTTGGGTTATGAGGATCGCACCTTGGAATTTTATCCAGATCCAAACAATCCAAATTCGATTCCACCAGCTGAAAAAAGTGTTGGTCCTAAGACCCAAATGTTCACTTTTTCTGCTCCCGTTACACAGTACGGTGGAATAGGAATAGGGTTTATAAACGACAAATTAGGTTATGAAAATGCTACCCACGTTAAATTGGACGCTGCTGGAATCATTCCATTGAGAAGTGGCGCAAGATTGTCATTGGGTTTTGAAATGAATATGTTGCAAAAAGGATTGAACGGCGCAAAATTAAAACCATTGGCTCCAAACGATCCCAATATCCCTACAGTTCCAGTTTCTGATAGACACAATTTGTTTGGCGCAGGTGTTTATTACATCGATCCAATGTTAAACTCTGTATCTACTAGAAATTTATGGGTAAGTGCATCAGTGTTGAATTTAAACAGTCCTGAGTTTGTATTTGGTAACCCTGCAACTGTTTTCCATACACCTGTAAAACACATATACGTAAGCGGCGGTATAGACATGTTGGATTTTATGGGAAAACCAGATTTGATTTTCCATCCGTCTGTAATGTTCAAATACAATACAGTGTTCCAAGCGGATATGACCGCATTGGTAGAATACCAAAGAAAACTTTGGGGTGGTGTGGCATACAGAACCACTGTTGACGCATTTTCAATTATGTTAGGCTACTCAGGATTTAAAGGTCCACTTTCGGGTTTGAGAATTGGTTATTCATATGACTTAACCATGTCTAAGTTGTTATCGGTATCATCTGGTACGCACGAGATACAATTGAACTATTGCTTTGAAATAGTAATACCTCCAACACCGAAAATTAACATTATTACGCCTCCCTTCATGCACAGGGATTCAGACTAAAAATTAAATATTTTTAGAAAAAATTAGCAATTGTACAATAAAGGCAGAAAAATAATCGTTACACTTTTATAAAAGTTATTGACATTTGTTCAAAAACTCTTATTTTTGCATTATATAACAGATAGATTACACACACATAAACAATATATTTCAGTATTTTAAACATGAAGAATCAAATGGATTTTGTTGTCAGTACACTAAAAAAGACAACATCTAAAAAAGAGAGCAAGTGGAAAGGCATCGCTAATATTACAAGATTGGCTTTGGTTTTAGGCTTGTTCACATTTGCAGGTTGTGGTCCTACCAATACGGGCGACCTTATAGGTGTTCAAGGAAGGGGCCTTTGGTTCCATCCTCAACCAATCGGTACAGTATATGTGCCATCAGGAACATACCATTCTGGTCAAAGAGACCAGGACGTATTCCAATCATTTGTAGCGCCTAACAAACAAGTTAGTATTGTTGCATTTTGGATGGATGAAACTGAAATCACAAACAATGAATACCGTCAATTCGTAAACTTCGTTATAGACTCTATCAAAAGAGTAATGAGTGGCGATGAGAAATTATTCACTGCCTTCCCTGATGATTTCACCGGTAATTCAGACGTGAACAACGGAATGGGCTTTATCAACTACGAATTGGATTTTGATGAAACTCAATACAAAGACGAATTAGAAGAGTTGTATTATGGTGCTGATGAGCGTTTCAGAGGTAAAAAACAAATTGATGTTAACCAATTGGAATATGAATACCAATGGTTCGATTACCAATATGCTGCAAACGATGCTGAAAACCAAGACAAATACCAAGAAGGTAGAGTTAAGAACCGTAGAAAATACATCAAAACCAACAAAACATTGGTTTATCCAGATACCTTATGTTGGGTAAGAGATTTCACCTATGCATACAATGATCCAATGGCACGTCACTACTACAACCACGTAAAATACGATGATTATCCGGTAGTGGGTGTAAACTGGCACCAAGCCAATGCATTTGCAGCATGGAGAACCATTTACAAAAACACATATTGGGAATCATATGGCGATCCTTTAACTGAGGATTACAGATTGCCAACTGAATACGAGTGGGAATACGCGGCGAGTGGTGGAAGAGTGAGTTCTCCATACCCTTGGGGTGGTCCTTACACCAGAAACAGTAAAGGTTGTATGTTGGCTAACTTCAAACCTTTAAGAGGTAACTACGGTGCTGATGGTGGTATGTATCCAGTAAGAGCTGATAGCTATTTCCCTAACGATTACGGCTTATACAACATGGCTGGTAACGTTGCAGAATGGACAGTGAATGCTTGGAGCGAACAATCTCACGTTTTCACACATGACCTAAACCCTGACTACAGAATTAACATAGATGAATATGCTAATGATGGAAAAGGCAACAGAACTGGAAAAGAAAATTCACCAATGACTTTGAAACGCAAAGTCATTAAAGGTGGAAGTTGGAAAGACGTTGCTTACTTCATTCAAAACGGTAGCAGAACATACGAATACCAAGATACTTCAAAGAGTTATGTAGGGTTCCGTTGCATACAAACTTACATCGGACGTTCTAACAAGGACAGAAAATAGACAATATAAATAACAATCACAATAACCAATTAACATTAACCAAAAACAAATTTTATTAATTATGAGCAGTAACAGTTTTTTTGAGAGCAAACAATTTAAGAAAGTAATGGCATACGTCTATGGATGGGGTGCTGCAGTAGTAATCATAGGTGCATTATTCAAGATCATGCACTGGCCAGGAGCAAACGCGATGTTGATCGCAGGTCTTGGAACTGAGGCTTTGATTTTCTTTATTTCGGTATTCGAACCAATGCACGCGGAGTATGATTGGACTTTAGTATATCCTGAATTAGCAGGTATCGAGCCAAGTGAAAAGAAAGCAAAAGCTTCTGGTACTATCTCTCAACAATTGGATAAAATGTTAGCGGAGGCTAAAGTTGGTCCAGAATTGATCACCAGCTTAGGCAACGGTTTGAAATCATTAAGCGACAATGTAAAAGACATGTCAAGCTTAAGCAATGCAACCTTAGCAACCAATGAATATACTTCAAACATCAATAAAGCTTCTAAAGCAATTGAATCAATCGGTTCAGCATCTAACGAAATTAGCAATTCTATGAATTCATTTGCTGGTGGTTTGACTACTATGGTAAACAACTTGTCTTCAACTGCTAGCGATAGCGCTGAATTCAAAGAAAACATCAACAAATTGAACAAAAACTTAGGTACCTTAAACAACGTTTACGGTAGCATGTTAAGTGCTATGGGTGGTGCTTCTAAGAACTAATTCTTTCCAAACAATATAAGAAAGGAGAATTAAGAAATGGCAAGTGGTAAATTATCCCCCCGTCAGAAAATGATCAACATGATGTATTTGGTGTTGATTGCATTATTGGCATTAAATATATCGAATGAGATCCTAAAGGCTTTCCACCTTATGGAGGTTTCCTTCAGTAAAGCTAGTTCGGCATTGTCTGACAAAAACAAAGCCATCATGGACGCTTTCAAAGCAGCTGAAGAAGATCCTTCTAAAGGCGCAAGAGCAAAGAAATGGGCAGACAAAGCAAGAGAAGTTCAAGCAATTTCAGCAGCTTTCTGCAAAGACATCGATAAATACAAAACAGATATCGAATTAGCTGCAGGTGGTAGAAAAGAAGCAGAACCAGGACAAACTGGTATCAGAGAAATGAGTAAAGGTGATGATATGGAAGGCCATAAACACTACCTTGGTACTGATGATCCTGGTATCAAAGGTAAAGGTGATGCTTTGAGAAAATTAATAGACGACACCCGTGCTAAAATGTTAAATGTTTTAAACGGTGTGAAAGACGACAAAGCAGTTAAAACCTTGTTTGATAAAAACACAGCTTTTAGAGTTGAAGATTTTAAAGATGAGAATGGTTCATTAAAAACTTGGGAAAGAGACGTGTTAGGTCACTCTCCAGTAGCAGGTGTTATGGCGATGTTAACCAAAGTTCAAAACGATTGCAAATCTTTAGAAACAGATATTCTTTCTAAGTTATCTGAGAACATTGACGCAACTGTTGCGAAGTTTGATAAAACGGCTGCTTTAGTAATTGCTGAATCTACCAATGTAATGGCGGGCTCTCAATTCAAAGCTAAAATTGCTTTAATGGCTTACAATTCTACAGCTGCTAATGAAATAGTAGTGAATGGTCAATCAGTTAAAGTTGTTGATGGTATTGGAGAGTTTACAGCAACTGCATCTGGAGTTGGTAGTCATAAAGTAGATGCTAAAATTAAAACAGTTAATCCTGAAACTGGTGAGCAAGACTTTTGGGTAAGTGCTGAGCCTATCGAATGGACTTCATTCCAACCATCTGCAACTATTGCAGCTGATGCGATGAACGTACTTTATATCGGGTTAGAAAACCCAATGTCTATCTCTGTTCCTGGTGTTACGCCTGGTAACACTTCAGTTAGTGCTGGTGCTGGTATCACTTTGGTTAAAAAAGGTGATGGCAAATACGTAGCTACTGTATCTGCAGGTCAGAAAGAAAGTACTATTTCTGTAAGTGCAAAAATGCCTGATGGAACTAGCAAAAGAATGGGTGAACAAAAATTCAGAATCAAGACTGTTCCGAAACCAGTTGCTCAATTGGGTACATTGATTTCAGGAGCATATAACAAAGGTGAAATTGGAATGCAATCTTTCTTATACGCTTACCTTGATGGTTTCGTATTTGATGGGGTTAAATTTACAGTGACTAAATACCAAGTTATCTTCATGCCAAAAAGAGGATACATGGAAGAGCAATCAGTATCAGGTAACGGTACTGCAGCAATCAAAACCTTTGCAAACAAAGCAAAAACCGGAGATATGTTGGTAATTCAAGGTATCAGGGCTACTGGTCCTGGCGGAGAAAAACCACTAAATCCAATTACATACACATTTAAATAAAGAATATGAGAA
>CANFXY010000133.1 GCA_947451105.1 Bacteroidota bacterium
ATCTTCACATCTACAATATTTACGGTTTTTAAATCCATTAATACATATTTTAATATGCAAATATACTAAATTAATTAAAATTACATACTTAAATATGTAATTTTAATTTTACTAAAATACATATTTTAGTTTGTTGATTACTGAAAGAAACTCAAAAAATACATACTTTAATATGCAATAATACGAAAAAATGCAAAACACTAATATTCAATAGATTCGAATTTGTCATTTCTTAAACTCAAGGGCAATAAAATAGACCCTTCTGCGTTAGGCAGGCATGCGTAGTAAATTTTTGTGTGCTTTAGCCCTTGTAACTTTTTTAAATACCCAAGCCAAAAATGATTCTTGTAAAATTAAAGTCTCAGAGGTTTTCATAAACAATGGCACATTTATCAACCAAGCCTTGCGTGGGAGTTTAGACGAATTCAAATCCTTGTCAAACAATTCCAGTTTGCTCAACCAAAATTTTGACAACTATTACAGCTATTCCGGCAGCCGTTACAATGGCGCTTACAATATGAGTAATATTGGAATTGGTTTGCAAAGAAAAAACAATGGCCCAGTGTTTAGAATTTCTGCTGCTTATGGCATGGGCTTGCAAATGGATTTGGGTTATTACAAAACCAGCACCTACCGAATTGATACCTTTACCTCAAGCCAAACCGGTCAACAACTGTTTATAGATTCAAGCGTTAGCGACAACTACACCATGCGCCACCAATCGAAAATGTTACAGCTAGATGCTTCTGTTATTTGGCGTACCACCAATACGAACAAACTCAAATTAATGGGTGGAATTGGTTTTGCAATTGGGACGACCATGAATGCTTTTACAGAAATTATGTATTCGAAAACGTCATTTACAAACTCCCCTAGCACCATGCCTAGCTACAGACACATTAACAACAACATTTTAGAATCCACAAACGAACGCTACTTGAATCCAAACCAAAGCAGTTACTCCATTTATCTGCCTATGGGTGTTGATTACCAATTGAGCAAAAAGCACCCCATATTGAAACAGTTTCACGTATTTCAAGAAACCAAGTTCAGGTTGCAATACGTTAAAGTAAACAGTTACAGCTCAGCCTTAAACACCAATTTGTATTTTGGTTTTGGCCTGCGCCTCAACTTAGTAAAACTTAAATAGCTTAGTCTTTCAGACCCATACTTTTTATAACAGCTTGCTGTTCTGCAGTCAATTTGCTAATTTCAGCTTGAAGAATTTTGTTTTCAGGTCCACCTTTTTTCAATTCTTTCAAGACATCGGCACATGGCCCGGCCAGTCTGCTGTTGTAGGTCAAACAAGCATCCAATAAATTTTTAGCGATTTGCTCATCCAAGAAACCCAAACGTTTTAAAGCATTGGCTGCATTGACACGGGTTCTAAACTCATAGTTAGCACCACACAAAGTCACCAATTCATTCTTGTATTTTGCATTTAATTCAGGTTCGTAAATATTCATAACCGCATACTCCAACCATTTGCAGCGGATGTTGTTGTTTTGTCCATACAAAGACTCGCTTAATTTCAAGTATTTTACTTTTTCTTTTTGATCAATGTCTTTGCATTTCATCAATTTATCCAAAGCATTTTCTGCCACAATATTGCTGCTGTCTTTTAACAACAATTCAAAGATTGCTTTTTGTTCTACCACCATTGTATCAGCAGCAATAAATGAATTTTTCACTTCAGCTTTGCTGTCTTTTACCACCATCATATACCATTTGTTAAGTGACTTCTGGTTGGCCAATTGCTTCGCAATTTCAGCGCGAATCGCAGGGTATTTTTCAGCGACAAAACGGGCTTGTAATAAAACCAATTTTTCTTTTAAAGGAATGTCTTTCATACCCACTACCGCATCGTAACGGTCTATCATATGCTTGGCTTTTACTGCTTGAGCAAACAATTCCGCATTTGATTTTTTGAAATCCATTTTCTTCATCACTTTATTTTCTTCGTCAAACAAAGTGAATTCAACTTCAGCACCACTAGTATTAGGAATGACTATGGTTTGGCTTGCACTGTCCATTACCCAAATGGTTTTGCGTTCTACATTTCCATTCTTATAGTAAATCGCAAAATCAACTGGCATTTTAAAGTAGCGCACATGGCCATCAACTTTATGGGTTTGTTGGATATTAAATGTAATTTCTTTGTTGTTAAAACTTGAACTTACTTTGTAATGAGGCTCGCCACCACGGTGTATCCATTGGTCGAAAAACCAATCGTAGTTTAAGCCCAATTTATCTTTTAAAGCTTTTTGGAAATCCCATGACTCAACATTTTTAAAGCCATTTACTGCTAAGTAATGTTGGATAAAACGGGTGAAATTTTCTTCGCCCAATTGGTAGCGCAACATACCCAAAACAGCTGAGCCTTTAGGGTACAAACGGGTGGTTCCACCTTTGGTATGTCTTACAGGATAATTGTCTTTTTCACTTTGAGCCAATGCTGAATTGTATTCTCCGCGCATAGCCCATTGGTAAGCATCTTCGCCTTCTAGACTTCTAAAAAACAATTTAGGGAAAAATGTAGCGAAGCTTTCTTGCAACCACACATCGCTTCCACCGCGGGCAGTAATTAAGTCACCGAACCATTGGTGGGTTAATTCGTGGCAATTCACACCCATGTAATTGCGGTCTTTAAATCCACGGGCATCGGTGGTGAAGAAATCGCCGAATATGGTTGCTGAAGTATTTTCCATTGCACCATATAAGAAATTTTGCACCATGATTTGAGAATAGGTTCCCCAAGCATAAGGCGTGCCTGTTGCATCTTCCAACAATTCAATCATGCGCTCAGTGTGCATGCTGGTGTATTCAACACGGTCTTTAAATTCTGGATAGTACCAAAACTGAACAGGCGTTCCACGTTTGGTTTTAGTTTCTTTAATGTCATAAACACCAATACCCAACATTAACAAATAACCAGCATGTGGTTTTTCCATTACATAATGCCAAGTGCTGCTGCCGTTACCATTGTCGGTTTGTGCTATTTTCTTACCATTAGATAAACACTTGTATTTGCTTTCAATGGTCACAACGGTTTCGGTGGTAAACTTATCGTTCATGCAATCATACATTGGTATCCAATGGCGGTTGTCAATGCCTTGGCCTTGGGTCCATATTTGTTTGCGTATATAATTGATGTCTGGTTTTCCAGTATTTTCAGGTTGGTTCCAACCAATAAAATAAATTCCTTTTTTAGGCAAAGCCGTGTATTCGAAAACCACTGAATGGTATTCGTCCCAGTTCAACTTTTTAGCAAAACGCAAAACCACCCCTTCTGGGTTGATGCTAAATGGCACAGGGTTTCCGTCCATGCTGGCGCTATTTATTTGAATACCTGGGGCATCAAAAAACAAAGTATCAATATTGTTTTGTAGGGTGGTAAAACTATGGGTTACTTTTCCAATTACTTTTCCTGCACTTGGTTCAAAACCCACTTCCACTTTCATGTGTGTAATATCGACACTGTGCTGGCGCTCGGCAGCATCAGGATCGGCCAGATAATGAATATGTGGCAATTCGGTTTGAGCGCTTATACTGAATAGACAAGCTGAAAAAAGGAAAGTAAATAATCTTTTCATGTGCTGAATTAAAAAAAGCAAAAATAGGGGAATTAACTAATAATTTACTTTGCTCTTGTTGAAGTGAGATTTGTAAATAACAAACATCATAAAATTCATTAACCCCAGCGGGGTGAACCCAGTGGCAGAGGCTTCACATTGTTGTGTCACGCCACCGGTTAATACATTTGTAGAAAAAACATATGGCAAATTCCACAACCCCAGCGGGGTGAAACATTTGTAGAATATCACAAAATACATATTCCATAACCCCAGCGGGGTGACACATTTGTAATATTCAAATGATTTTAGTACCTTTATAGAAACAATTAAAACTATGGCAAACACCTATTCACAAATCTATTTGCAAATCGTAATTTCGGTTAACGGGAGACAAAATTTACTTCACAAATCATGGAGGCAAAAGCTCTTTACTTATATGGCAGGCATTGTTAATACTAAAAACCACAAATGCATAACAATAAATGGAGTTGCAGACCATGTCCATTTATTTATTGGACTTAATCCTAGTGAGGCTATATCCGATTTGGTTCGAGATGTAAAAAACAATTCAAGTAATTTTATCAATGATAATAAGTTGGTCAATGAAAAATTCTCTTGGCAAGCGGGATATGTTGTGTTCTCATATTCACAAAGTAACATAAACAATGTATTTCAATATATTTCTAATCAAGAAGAACATCACAAAAGCATAAGCTTTAAAGATGAATATGTTAAATTTTTAAATGAATATCAAATCAGTTATCAAGATAAATATTTGTTTGAAATGTATGATATAGATTAAAAAGAGGAATGATTATGCATTGCGATTATTTTGTACAATAAGTAATTTGTCACCCCGATGGGGTTAATTTCTTCATATTCAAATTCATCCTACAAATGTTTCACCTTCTACAAATATGTCACCCCGATGGGGTTCAACTGAATGTTGGTTTCTTTATTTACAAATATGTCACCCCGCTGGGGTTAAAATAAATAGTGCTAAAAAACAAAATATAATAATTATCTATAACTAACTAAAATATTATAGTCGCAAAATTTGTGTCTTCAATTATTTATATATCCCAAATGTCTTTTCACCCGCCATATTAATGGATGCACGGTACATACCCTCGCTGTTGAAGGGCATTTCAATATTGCCTTTGGCATCAATTGCGACCAGGCCACCTTCACCGCCAATTTTTACCAATTTGTCCATTACAACAATATTGCAAGCTTCTTTAAGAGATAAGCCTTTGTACTCCATTAAACAGCTGATGTCATAAGCCACCACAGCGCGTAAGAACAATTCGCCGTGACCGGTACAACTGATTGCACAGGTATGGTTATTGGCATAAGTACCTGCACCAATAACAGGTGAGTCGCCTATCCGTCCGAACTGTTTGTTGGTCATCCCCCCGGTGCTGGTCGCTGCTGCAATGTTTCCAAAACTATCCAATGCCACGGCGCCAACAGTGCCCATCTTATTGCCAGGATTGGCACTGTGATCTAGTTGATAATTGCTGCTGTCTTTCAAGTCAAGCCATTGTTTGTAGCGTTGTTCGGTGTAAAAATAATCATCATCGGCAAACTCGATTCCAACAGATTTAGCGAATGCTTCCGCCCCATCACCTGCCATCATCACGTGTGCCGATTGGGTCATTACTGCTTGCGCAAGAAGTATGGGATTTTTAATGTTTTTAACCCCTGCAACAGTTCCCGCCATTAGGTCTATTCCCTGCATAATTGCCGCATCCATTTCATGCTTTCCAACATGGTTGAATACCGCTCCTTTTCCAGCATTAAACAAGGGATAATTTTCCAATTCAATTACCGCAGCAGCCACAGCTTCTGTTGCGGTACCATTGGCCAATAGAATTTTATTTCCTGCATAAATGGCCAAATCGAGCCCATGCAAATACGCTTTCTCCAATTCAGGTGTGAGCAATTCCGGAGCAATGGTACCAGCTCCACCGTGTAATGCAATAGCGTGTGACATAGGGGCAAAGATACAAAAACTGAATCTAAATCCGGAGGATTTAGATTCAGTTTGCAAGGGCAACAGGCAAGAACTTAGCGCAGCGCTTTCACGACCGGAGGGAGTAACAAGGCAATAGGAAATGTGACATGATTTCAGGTTAACAAGCTACCCTTTTCAATGCTACATCTTGCCCTTGCTTCTTACTATAGCACCACGTGCATCACGAATCAATATCACAGCCCCCTTTCAACTCTAAACTCGCATTAGTGAAATCAGTTAAAGATCGAAATCTCCGAGTATTTCCGAACGCCTCTCCCGATAGTTATCGGGACTTGCTTCTTGCTAAAGCACCACGTGCTTTTCTTGTTCTTGTACATAAATGAAGAAAATAGCATCTCAAAATTGTTTTATTTTAAAATTATATGTAATTTTATTATATAAAAAATATAAAACTATGTTTGACTTTGAACACTTAGAGGTTTATAAAATCTCAAAACAATATTATTTAGATATTTCTAAAATAATAGAATCTAAAGAAAAATTAAATCATTCTACAATTGACCAACTAAATCGAAGCTCTTTGAGTATTGTTTTAAATATAGCCGAGGGATCTGGCAGGTTATCGAAACCGGACAAACGGAAATTTTATGTTATATCAAGGGGGTCGATTTTTGAGACGGTTTCGATAGCAGATTTGCTAAAAGACACGAAAATACTAAGTATGGAAGAATTTCAAAAAATTTATAAAGATGCAGAATTAATCTCCAGAAAATTATGGTATTTGATTAAGAGTTTAGAATCAACTCAATAAACGTGTTGTTACAATTCTGACTAACACTTTTCTGTGAGTTAGAAAATGCTGATGCGCTGAATACATCAAACTGAAAATTCTTATTCAAGAACACAGCCCCCATTCAACCTTAACTCGCATTAATGAAATCAGTTAATGATAGAAATCTCCAAGCATTTCCGAACGCCTCTCCCGATAGTTATCTGGACTTGCTTCTTGCTTTAGCCCGTGGTGTGCATGGAACAAAGTGGAATGCTCTACCACTGGGCCCTTGCCTCTTGCTAAAGCACCACGTGCTTTTCTTGTTCTTGTTCTTTTGATTCTTTATTCTTAAGTTTGCATCTGAAATATTAATGTAAATATGGCTGTAGCAATCAAAATGCCCAAAATGAGTGATACCATGACCGAAGGTGTGGTTAGAAAGTGGAACTTCAAATTGGGTGATACCGTTAAA